>DASUGZ010000187.1:0-6529 GCA_036273755.1 Pseudolabrys sp. | reverse complement strand
CGCCAAAGTGCTTGTGGTCTATTCGATCATCGGCAACTCGACCATCGCGGACGTGATGCCCGACGTTGCCGCGCAGGCCGGCGAGGCGCATGTGCAGGCGGGACCCAACAAGTTCCGCAACACCGATCTCGAGAAGATTCTCAAGGACAAGGGCATCACCACCGTGATCGTCACCGGCACGGCGGCGAACGGCGCGGTGCTGCAGACCGCGGTCGGCGCGGTCGGGCGCGGCATGAACGTGATCGTGCCGGTCGACGGCCTGTCGTCGGTCGAGGCCTATGAGGATCTGGCCACCGTCTACACCTTCGCCCACGCGCCGGCGCTGTCGGCAAAAGGCACGCTGACACGGAGCACGATGATCAAGTTTTAGGTTACCGGCCTCATGGTGAGGAGCGTCGCGTCAGCGACGCGTCTCGAACATCGCAAGTCGGCTATAGCCGACTTGCGCACTTAACATGCCGATCTCGGGCAAGCCCGAGATCGATGGGCCGCCCCATCCTTCGAGACGCGGCCTGCGGGCGTTCCTCAGGATGAGGCGGAACTAGACCTTCCCCAGCGCCTTGAGAATCTTTCCCGGCGTGAACGGCATGTCGGTGAGCGGCGCCGCGCCGAGCGGGCGCAGCGCGTCGTTGATGGCGTTCATCACGCAGGCCGGCGCGCCGGCTGTGCCGGCTTCGCCCGCGCCCTTGGCGCCCAATTCGCTGTCGGCGGTGGGCGAGACAACGTGACCACATTCGATGTCGGGCATCTCGGCGGCCATCGGCACCAGGTAGTCGGCCATGTTGCCGTTGAGCATCTGCCCGCGCTCGTCATAGAGGCACTGCTCGAACAGCGCCGCGCCGATGCCCTGCACGACGCCGCCGCGGATCTGCTCGTCGACCAATTGCGGATTGATGACGGTGCCGCAGTCCTCGACGCAGCAGTGTTTCAACAGCTTGACGAAACCGGTGTCGATATCGACTTCGAGATAGCTCGCCTGCACGCCGTTGGTGAAAGCGAAAGGCCACGCGCGCGGCACGTAATGCCGCGTGGCGATCAACTCGGCCTGGATGCCGGCGGGGAGGGTATCGGGCCGGAAATAGGCGACGCGGGCCAATTCCTCCAGCGGCAGCCGCTCGGTGCCGCTCGCAGCGTCGACAACAATTCCACTACGGATGTCGAGCGTCTCGGGCTTTGCTTGCAGCATCGCCCCGGCGACCGCGAGCACGTTGCCGCGCAGCGCCTTGCCCGCCTGCCAGGCCGCTTCGCCGCCGATGCCGGCGGCGCGCGAGGCCCAGGTGCCGCCGCCATAGGGCGTGTTATCGGTATCGCCGGTGATGACGCGCACATGCTCGATCGGCACGCCGAACGAGGTGGCGACCGTCTGCGCCAACACGGCTTCGGCACCCTGACCCTGCTCGGTGACGCCCGACGCGACGGAGATTCTGCCTTGCGCGTCGAGCTTGACTGTGGCGCCGTCCATCGAGGTGATGCGCGCGCCGCCGACGCCGTAGAACGCGGCGGACGGATTTGTCACCTCGATGAAAGACGCAAAGCCGATGCCGCGATAGATGCCTTGTGAGCGCAGCTTCTTCTGTTCGGCGCGCAGGCCGGCGTAGTTCATCATCGAATCGAGATGCGCGAGCGATTCGTGATGCGACAACTGTTCGAACTTCAGGCCGGACGGCGCCGCGCACGGATAGCCGTCGTCCGGTACCAGATTGCGCCGGCGGATTTCCAGCGGGTCCATGCCGATCTTGGCCGCCGCCATTTCGACCAGGGCTTCCGTCACCGCGGTCGCGATCGGGTGGCCGACCGCGCGGTATTGGCACATCACGTTTTTATTCTGGAACACGACGCGCGCTTGCGCCCGGTAGTTCGGGCACTTGTACGAGCCGCCGACCAGCCCGACGATCTGGTTGGCCTCGATGCCCGAGGTGCGCGGATAGACCGAGTAGGGGCCGATGCCGGTCAGGTCGTCGATCTCGAAGGCCATGATGGTGCCGTCGGTTCTGACGCCGATCTTGGCCTTGATGCGGTGGTCGCGGGCGTGGATGTCGGTGACGAAGCTCTCGATGCGGTCGGCGACGAATTTAACCGGGCGCTTGAGCAGCTTCGACAGTGCGACCGTCGCCATCTCGTCGGCATAGGTATGAACCTTGATGCCGAACGAGCCGCCGACGTCCTTGGTGAGGACGCGGACCTGGTCATGACGGAGGTTCAGGTGTTTGGCGAACAGGTCCTGCATCATGTGCGGCGCCTGCGTGCCCTGGTACACGGTCATGCGCTGCTCGCCTTCGTTCCAGTCGGCGACAATCGAGCGCGGCTCGTTGGTGACGCCGGTGTGGCGGCCGAACAGGAACGTGGTCTCGACAATCGCGTCGGATTCGGCGAAGGCCTTGTCGACCTCGCCGGCGTCGAGCTTGCGTTCGAAGCAGAGATTGTCGCCGAGCGAAGCGTGCAGTACCGGCGTCTTCGGATCGAGCGCGGTCTCCGCGTCGGTCAGCGCCGGCAATTCCTCGTAGGTCACCTCCACCAGTTCGCAGGCGTCTTCGGCCTGCGCGCGCGTGCGCGCGACCACCGCGCAGACCGCTTCGCCCTGCCAGCAAGCGCGCTCCACGGCGATGGCGCTCTGCGGCGCGGATTTCAGGCCCTTCAAATGCGTCAGCACGCCGACCCAGGGTGTGATGACCTTCGCAAGCTCAGCGCCAGTGACGACGGCGATGACGCCGGGGACTTTCTCTGCCGCGGCCTTGCCGATCTTGACGATGCGCGCGTGCGCGTGCGGCGAGCGTACATAGGCAACGTGGGCCATGCGCGGCAGCGAAACGTCGCTGACATACTGCCCGCGGCCCTGCGTCAGGCGCTGCAAATTCGGCCGCGGCACCGAGCGGCCGATGTAGGAATTCGGCCGGTCGAGCGCGGTCAGCACGGGCGGGTTGTCTTCGGCGATTTTCATGACTTGTCTGCGCGTTGCTGCGCAACCGCCTCCACCGCATCGACGATGGCGTGATACCCGGTGCAGCGGCAGTAATTGCCGGAAAGATACTCGCGTATGGCGTCGCGCGACGGCACGCTTTCATTTTCTTGTGCTTGCTTCAGCAAATCCTGAGCCGCCGCGATCATGCCCGGTGTGCAGAAGCCGCATTGCAGGGCATTGCGCTGCTCGAACGCCGCCTGAAGGTCGGCAATCTCGCCACTGTCGGAAATGCCCTCGATGGTTTCGACTTTGGCGCCGTCGCACTGCACCGCCAGCATCAGGCAGCCGCGTACGATCTCGCCGTCGACCCGCACGGTGCAGGCGCCGCAGACGCCGTGCTCGCAGCCGACATGGCTGCCGGTCAAGCCGAGATCGTCGCGCAGGAAGTCGACCAGCGTTTTGCGTGCCTCGACGCGGTCGGCGATGCGTTCGCCATTGACGGTGAGGGCGATATCGACCTCGGTCATCACCGCGCCTCCATGAGTTGTTCGGCGACGCGACGCAGCAGCACACCGGCGAGGTGTTTCTTGACGGCGCCGGTCGCCTGCACGTCGTCGGGCGGGTCGAGATCGAGCGCCGCGACCGCGGCGTCGATACTACCGTTCGTCAACGCCGCTTCGGCCTTGCGCGCGCGCACCGGCGTTGCGCCGACGCCGAAATAAGCCAGATGCACATCGCTCAATTTCTTCCCGTCACCGCGCGCGCTGGCCGCCAGGCCGACGATGGCGTAGTCGCCGTGGCGCCGCGCCAATTCGGCAAAGCCGGTGCGGGTGTCCTTGCCGGCGGCGGCGACGCGGATGCCGATGAGGATCTCCTGCGGACCGAGCGCGGTCTCGAACAAACCCTTGAAGAAATCCTGCGCCCTGATGGTGCGCTTGCCTTTCGGCCCGACCGCGTCGATCTCGCCATCGAGTGCCAACAGGCAGGCCGGCAATTCCGCCGCCGGATCGGCAAAGGCAACCGAGCCGCCGAGCGTGCCGCGGTTGCGGATGGCGGCATGGCCGATATGCGGCATGGCGCGCGCGATCAGCGGCGCGTATTTGGCGATCAACTCGGAACGCTCGGCTTCAGCGTGGCGCACCAGCGCGCCCAGTTCGACTTTACCGTTTTTGTGGGCAACGCCGCCAAGCCCGCCGATGCCGTTGATGTCGATCAGCAGCGCAGGCTGCGACAACCGCATGTTGAGGGTGGCGATCAGGCTCTGCCCACCGGCGAGCAGGCGCGCGTCGCTCTCGCCGAGCAGGGCGACGGCCTCCTCGGTGGAGCGCGCCTTTTTGTAGGCGAATGGCGCCGGCTTCACGGACATCCTCCCGAATTTTTTCTTATTGTGACTGGGAACGCGGGCAGGTCAATGTATAAAGCCTCGCACAGAACAAGGAGAGAAGCCCATGGCGGGAGAGTTCAAGGACAAGGTTGTTGTGGTCAGCGGCGGCAGCCGCGGCATCGGGCGGTCGATTGCGGTCGCCTTCGCCCGCGAGGGCGCGCAGACGGTGCTGGCGGCGGTCAATGCGGCCAATCTTGATGCCGCGGCCAAAGCCATCAAGGATGCCGGCGGGTTGGCGCCGCTCACCGTCGCCGCCGATTTGCGCACGCTGGCCGGCTGCGAGCAGGTATTCAAGGCGGTCAACGACAAATTCAAGCGCTGCGACATTCTCGTCAACAACGCCGGCGCGACCAAAGGCGGCAATTTCTTCGAGCTGCCGGACGACGCCTTCGTCGATGGCTTCGCGCTGAAATATTTCGCTGCCGTGCGCCTTTGCAAGCTGTTTTGGCCGCTGCTCAAGACCGCGCACGGTTCGATCATCAATATCATCGGCGGCGCGGCGCGGACCCCGGGCGCGGAATTCCTTATCGGTGGTTCGGTCAACTCGGCCTTCGCGAATTTCTCGAAGGGCCTCGCCGCGCTCGGGAATCGCGACGACATCAACGTCAACGTCATTCATCCTGGCATGGTTGAGACCGACCGCGTCGTGACGCTGTTCCAGCAGTTCGCCAAGGCGCAGAATAAAACGCCCGAGCAGGTGCGCGAAGAGTCGATCAAGAAGAGCGGCACGCGCCGCATCGGCCAACCGGAGGACATCGCGGAAGCCGCCCTGTTTCTGGCAAGCCCACGCGCGCGGCATATCCAAGGCACGGCGATCGCTGTCGACGGTGGCGCAACCTCGGGCTTGTTTTAGGCGGTCGCTCTTGGTTGCGCTGGTCTACCGATCGGTTAGGCAAAAGCTCGGAGATCCAAGGTCATGAAAATCGATGGACGTTGTCACTGCGGCTATGTGTCGTTCGAGGCCGAAGCCGATCCTGAAACGACCATGATCTGTAACTGTACCGATTGCCAAACGATGAGCGGTGCTCCGTTGCGGGCGGTCGTCGTTGCGCGGCCAGGCACGTTCGTTCTTCTGTCGGGTGACCCCGCAGTCTACCGAAAAACAGCCGATAGCGGGGCGATCCGGCCGCAAGCGTTTTGTCCCCGCTGCGGTACGGCGCTCTACTCTACCGCGGACGTTGATGATCCAAAGCCTTACAACGTCCGGGTCGGCGTCTTGCGCCAACGCGATGAACTGGTGCCGCGCCGGCAATTGTTTGTTCGGTCGCAACAGGCGTGGGTGAACGACCTCAATGCGATGACAAAATTTGACAAGATGCCGCCACCATCAAGTATGCCGCCGAGCACCAAGAGCTGAACCGAGACGCGCTCCTTGGGGGTTGCTCGGGGTTAGGCTAGGCGACCAGCGTCTTCACAATATCCACCGCGCGGCGCAGCAGCGTCATCGATGCCTCGAGCGTGCGGAAGGCGGCATGCGACGTGAGCGTTACATTGGGCAATTGCGCCAGCGGATGATCGGCCTTCAGCGGTTCGTTGTGAAACACGTCGAGCCCGGCGTGGCGGACGTGGCCGCTTTTGAGCGCGGCGATCAGCGCCGCTTCGTCGGCGAGCGCGCCGCGCGCGGTGTTGACGTAGATCGCGCCCGGCTTCATGCGGGCGATGCGCGCGGCCGACAGAAAGCCGCGCGTCTCGTCGCCAAGCGTCAGGTTCATCGATACCACGTCGCTCTTCGTCAGCAGCGTGTCGATATCGACCAGCGGCACCTTGATGTCGGCGTGCTTGGTGCGATTCCAGCCGATCACCTCCATGCCCATGCCCCCGCCGATGCGCGCGACCTCGCGGCCGATGCCGCCAAGCCCGATCACGCCCAGCGTTTTGCCGAGCAGTTGTACGCCCTCGTGGGGGGTCCAGGTGCCGGTGCGGATTTCGCGGTCCATGCGCGCGACGTCGCGCGCGGCAGCGACCATCAGCGCAATGCTGTGCTCGGCGACCGCGGTGTCGCCGTACCCTTTGATGATGTGTACCTTGATGCCGCGCGCTTCCACTTCGGCGACGTTCATGTAGCTCGCCGGTCCGGTGCCGAGGAAGACGATGTGCTTGAGCGTGGGGCATTGCGCGACCAGGGGTGTCGGCATGTAGGAGTGATCGTCGATGGCGATGTCGTAGCCGCCGATCACGCGCGGCAAGTCATCGCGCGCGAATGAGGCTCGGTTGACGTCGATCGGCGGATCGTCGGGGCGGATGAT
>DASUGZ010000186.1:0-4407 GCA_036273755.1 Pseudolabrys sp. | reverse complement strand
CCACACCATGTCGAGATAGCGTCGCTCGGCTTCTGCCGGCCCGCCAGTCGCAATCACCCGCAAGCCGCGCGCGGCAAGCGCGGCGGCAACATCGCGCCAGCCCTGCATGGTCCATTGCTTGTAGTGGAACATCGGCGCGGCATGGATCACAGCGAAAGGCTCGTCCGGCGCTTCGACGCCGGCACCGCGCGGACAAACCAATTCGGGCACGCGGGCGATGCCAAGCGCATCGGCGAGCCGCAGCATCTCCTCGACACGGTGCAAACCGGGCGTGACGGGAACGCTGCGCGTCAGCAAGGCCCGCTTGACGCGGCCATTGGCATTGTCCGGCACCGCCGCGATGCGCGCGCGGCCCGCGGCAATGGCAAAGCCGGTCGGCCGGTCGCCGCTTTGGGTGGAGATCGCCAAATCGAAGCGGCGGAACAGCCGCGCGCCGAGCATGAGCGTCGCGGCCGCCGACGGTTGCGCCGGAATTGTGACGATGCGGTCAAGATCGGGATTGCCGGCAAGAATCCCTGCGGTGTCGGTAAACACCAGCGCCTCGATGCGCGCTTGCGGAAAAGCGCGCCGCAGGCTGCGGATCAGCGGCGTCGCCAGCAGCACGTCGCCGAGGCGGCGCAACGTCACCACCAGAATGCGCGGCTTCTCCGGAAGTTCGAGCCGGGTCATGGACCTAGCGCCGCTCTGGCGCCCGCGTCCGGCGACCGCCGCACCATGCCGGCCGCAACGCCGATGCCGAAGACGTAGATCCAGCCCTCGGTGAAATCGAAAATGAAGGAGTTGAACAGCGAGCCGACGATATTCGAGGTGACGACGACGAGGCCGATCCACGCCACCAGTCCGGCGCCGCGGCACAACAGCAGTTGGGAGATCCACATCGCCCACAATACGGCCATACCGGCGAGGCCAAGTTGGATGCCGACGGCGAAGGTCTGGTTGTGCGGGTTGGTCGCGACGATGGCGCTCGGACCCTCCCCGGTTTCGGCTTGCTCGAACTGCGCGCGGATCGAGCCGGTGCCGTGACCGAAGACCGGCGCGCTAACGATGAAGCGGAGCGATTTCTTCCAGAATTCGATGCGCAGGCCCGACGACGAAATGTCGTTCTGCCGTTCATATTTCAACGTCTCGGTGTAGATCGCCGTCACCTTGTCACGGACGGAGGGCGAGGCAAACCAGACGATCGACGCCAGCGCGGCCGTCGCGACCGATGCGCCGATGAGCCCCTTCCAGCCGGACCTCCAGATGCCGAAAATGACGACCAGCGCCGGAATAATGACCAAGGCGGTGCGGCCGGTGTTGACGAAGAATACGTCGGCGAGAAAAGCGAGGCCGAGCGCCGCGAACGCCGCCGCGTATTTCCATTGCCGCGCCGCCGCTTTGACGCGCGCTATCTCGAGCACGGCCGCCGCGCACATGGCGAACTCGAGGCCCTGCACGATGTAGCTTTTGACCGGAACGCCTTCGAGAGTGGCCCGGCGCGGGTGCAGTTGAGGCCAAAGGATCAGCACGAACGAGGCGATCAACAACACCACACACGACGCAAGAAAGCCGATGAGAACGCGCCGCCCGCCGTCCGAGCGCGAGAACTGCGTCATCAGCAACGGGATCGTCAACAGCCGCACGAAGCCGTCGAGCCCGCCGAGGCGGTCGTGCCAGGCTACGTCGGCCCAAAGCATGCCCAGCGCGCCGAGCAGGAACAGCACAACCGGCAAGCCGCCTGCCGCCGACGTCAACTGGCCGCGCAGCGCGCTCCAGTCCAGCGTCGGGATCAACGCGATCAGCCACAGCACCAGGAGGATGCTGGTCGCCGATGTCGACCATGGCAGCGACACCGCCACCGCGATGGCGAGACAATTAGCGGCTTTTGCAAACCGCTCGAGATGGATGCCTGAGGCGATCGCCATCGCTTACCCCGCCAATGCGGGCGACGGCGCGCCTCGCAGCGCCGACAGGCCGCGCCGCGCGCGCACGCGGTCGCTCGCAACGCTATCCGACAGCTTGCGCTCGTTGTCGGCGAGACACTCGCGTCCATAGTCGGGATGCCACAGATGCAAAACGCCGGTGGCGAAGACGCCGTCCTTGCGCCGCACACCGGCATGCAACAGGCGCACGATGATGTCGGAATCCTCCTTGCCCCAGCCGCTATAGTCGCCATCGAAGCCGTCGACCCGATCGAGATCGGCGCGCCAGACAGCGAGATTGCAGGAACGCGCGCCGCGCCACGCGCCCTGCCGCAGCCGGCGCAGCGGCCCGAGCGGCAAACGCAGGAGCGCCGACAACCGGTTGACGCCGCCGCCAACGCGCTCCTTGAGCCAGCGCGAAAACGTCCAAGTCTCCGGCACAAGCTTGTCGCGCAGCACCGTTTCGGTCAGCGCGGGCGAGAGCAAAATCCGGTTGCCGGTGACGAAATGGCCTGGTTCGGCGAGCCGCCGATGCGTGGCGACGAAATCGGGCCGCGCGATGCAATCGCCGTCGAGGAAGATGCAGTAGCCGCCGCGCGCGGCGAGAATCGCCCGGTTGCGGATCTCGGCGGCGCGGAAACCGCGATCGTCGTGCCAGACGTGATCGAGACGGCGGCCGACCTTGCCCTGCCAGGCTTCGACCGTGGCCGCGGTCGCGGCGCGCGAACCGTCGTCGGCGACGATCGTCTCGAAATCCGCATCGCGCTGGCCGGCGAGCGAGCGCAACACGGCATCGAGCGCGTCTTCGCGGTTATAGGTGGTCACGATGACGGAGATCAGCCCACTCAGCATCACGGCAGAAAACATGGATTTCGCAACTCCCGCAAGGCCAGCAAAAGCCGGCGAATTTACGCATTCCAGCGATTGTCCTGTGCACCCGGCGGCGGCAATGTTAATTTTGCCGGTCAATTCCGAAGACATTCGAGTCCCGCCTGTGCGCTGTTCCGTCGTCATTCCGAGCTACAACCGCCTCAACGTGCTGCCGCGCGCCGTCGACAGCGTGCTGACGCAGGATGAGCGCGACATCGAACTTATCATCGTCGACGATTCGACCGACGCGACGCGCGCCTGGCTCACCACGCTCACCGACCCGCGCGTCAAGGTGATCCTGCCGCCGCAGCGGCGCGGCGTCTCCGCCGCCCGCAATCTCGGTATCGCCGCGGCGCGCGCGCCCGTTATCGCCTTCCTCGATTCCGACGACTGGTACCTGCCCGGCCGCCTCGCCCGCGCAATCGAGACGCTCGAGCGCGACGGCGGTCTCGTCTGCACCTTGTCGTCGGCCCGCAAGGAAGTGCGCGGCAAGATGCGGCCAAGTCCCCTGCCCGACGTCAAGCTTGCACCTCCCGTGTTCGAATGGGCGCTGTACAGCGATCTCATCGGCGTCGACGGCTCGAGCATCACCGTGCGCACCGAAGCTGCACGCGCAACCGGCTTCTGCGAGGCGATGAGCCGCACCGAGGACCGCGAATTCCTCATCCGTCTTGCGCCGCGCGGCGCCGTACGTCTCCTGGCCGACGTGACCTGGGAAAAGGGCTGGTCGATCGACAGCCTGTCTAACGAATGGAAGGGCGCCGGGCGCGACCTTCTGAAATACGTGACGCAACGCCCCGAGTTGGCGACGCGCTTCCGCAAGATCGGCAGCTACCTCGCGAGCAAAATCCTCGTGTCCGATCTGCGCCGCGGCGATTTCACCACGCTGGCGAGCGACTGGACCGCTTTTCGCCGGGCTGGCCTTTTGCGCGGCGGTATCGCGCGCATCTGGCGCGACCACCGCGAGGTGCGCCACTATCGCCGCACGATGTCGAACCGCGACGCGCTGGCGCAGCTCGCCGGCGCCCCGGCCGAATGGGCTTGAATTCGATGCAGAAAGTGTCGGCCTATATCCTGACCTACAACGCGGCGGAGAAAATCGCAGCCGCGGTCGCCAGCGTGCTGTGGGCCGATGAAGTCGTCATCGTCGATTCCAACAGCACCGACCGCACCGCCGAGATCGCCGCCGCGCTCGGCGCCCGTGTCGTGCAGGTGCCGTTCAAGGGCTTCGGCGATCTGCGCAACCGCGCGGTCGAGGCCTGCGTCCACGATTGGGTGTTCAGCCTCGATTCCGACGAGCGCTGCACGGCCGAAGTGCGCGACGAAATCATGGGCCTGCTTGCCGGCATGCCGCCGCATGAAATTTATCTCGTCCCGCGTCGCAGTTACATGATGGGCCGCTGGATCAAGGGCTCAGGCTGGTATCCGAATTTCCGTCAGCCGCAATTCTTCCGCAAAGGCGCGATGCGTTACACGCTCGAGCCGGTGCACGAAGGCTTTGAGGTCGTCGGCGGCCGCTCGGTTGGCACCCTGAAGAACGCGGTCTGGCAAATCCCCTTCCGCAATCTCGACGAAGTCATCCAGAAAATGAACCGCTATTCTTCGTTGGGCGTCCCGAAGCTCGCGGGCAAACGCG
>DASUGZ010000185.1:0-14511 GCA_036273755.1 Pseudolabrys sp. | reverse complement strand
GTCGGATCGATCTGCTTGTTCTTGAGCGCCTGATCGACGATGAACTCGGCGCGCTTGTCGTCCGGCTTGGCGTGGGTCAACTCGCGCGCAAGCTTGACCGCCTCGTCGCGGTGCGTGGCGGCGAACCTGTAGGCATCCATTTCCGCGGCAAGGAACTTGACGAGGTCGGCGCGCCGCTCGGCCAGCACCTTGCTGCTGGTGGCGACGCAAAGACGGATGAATTTCGGCAGCGCCGTCGTGCCGCTCGCCAGCACCTTGATGTTGGGCGGCATCACCGCCTCAAACTCGTTCGACACCACTGCCGCATCGGTAATCCCGGCGACCAACGACTTGTAGCGGTCGAGATCGGCGCCCTGGGTCGCCAGCTTCACGTCCGAGAACAGCACGTTGGCGGAATCGAGCATGCCGCGGAACAAGAGGTCGGGCAGCGAACCCGGCGAGGAAATGGCGACGGTCCTGCCCTTGAGGTCGGCGAGCGACTTGACCTCGGCCTTCGCCAGCACGACCTGCGGCACGCCCGGCCAGGTGCAGCCGACGATCTTCACGCCGGTGCCGCGCGCGGCGGCGACGATCGATTCCGCGGCGCCCATGTCGACGCTGTCGATCTCGCCCGCGATCAGCGCCTTCATCAAGGTGGCGCCGGCCTTGATCTGGGTCAGCTCGATCTTGAGCCCGCGCTTTTCGGCAAAGCCGCCTTTGTCGACCATGGCGATGATGCCGGAGTCGCTCTTGGCTTCCAGAATGCCGTGCTTCCACACCTTCTCCTGTGCGTGCGCGGCGGCGAGCCCGCACGCGAGCACGGCAGCAGTAAGTAAAATCTTTTTCATGCGCGGTTCCTCCCTTGCACTTTTTTCTAGATGCGGAATTCGCCGCCCCGCTTGCGGCCCTGGTCGACGCTGAGGAACAGTTGCTCCAGCGCCGGTTTCTTTTTAATCAGTCCCTGCTCGCGCGAATAGGCGGCGAGTGTTTCCAGATTTTTCCGGTTCCTGTCGCCGAGCCCGTATTCCCAGGGATCGGGACCGAGCACCCGCTCCTGCTCCTCCCAGGCGTCACGATACCAGGCGAGTGGCACGATGCGCGGATTGGCCATGCGCTTCATGGCGGCAGCCTTCGCCGCGTTGAAGGCGCGAAACAGATTGACGGCGAGCCACGGATGTTCCTCCGCCAACGCCTGGCGCAGGCCGAGCACGTGCATGATTGGGAATATGCCGGTCTTTTCGTAATACGCGATCTCCTCGGCCCTGTGATCGGGAAACAGGCGGGCGACGCGTTTGTCCTTGGCAACGAATGGCTTGATCAGATCCGAATGGAACACGGCGTCGAGTTCGCCCTCGGCCAGCATGGTCTCGACCGATTTGTCGTCCGCCAGCACGGAATATTTCATGTCCGCCGGCAGCTTGACGGCGACGTCACCCTCGATCTCCGCCACCCATTCGATCGAATTGAGCGGCACGCCGTATTCATGTTGCAGGATGCCGCGCATCCACAGCACCGCCGTCGTCATCAACGTCTTCACGCCGATGCGTTTGCCTTTCAAGTCCGCCGGCTTGGCGATGCCGTTAGCCGTGTTGACGAACATGAAGCCGTGGCGGAATCGGCGATGCAGGAACACCGGAATGGCGCGGAACGGCCAATCGTTGTCGCGGGCCGCGAGATAGGAGGAAGCGGATACTTCGGCGATGTCGAATTCGCGGTTGTTGAGGAAGCGCCAATGCCGCGCCGCCGAATCCATATCGGTGAGGATGGTGAGGTCGACGCCGTCGACGTCGACCTTGCCCTCGATCAGCGGACGAACGAGTTCGTAGTCGCCGCAAGCTAGGGTTAGTGCGAGGTTCTTTGTCATTGCTTTGCATGTCCGGTCGCGATGGCGACGAGCTTACCAACATTTTCAGGGAGATGGTTGCCGCGCCAGACGATGTGCATATCCGGCCGAAGCAGGATTAAGTCGCAGCCATAGACATCGCGCACCCGGGCGTCGGGAATCTCGCGAACCTCCAGCAGCGCGCCGAAAACGACAAAGCACCGCAGCAACGGCACGACGTTGGTCTTGGTCCCGCCGAGGATCAACAACATGTAGCGGTCATTGAGTATGTGGTCGTGCACGGAGTGGCCGTTGTCGCACCAGACATGCGGCAGCCTCGCGCCCGGAAAGGTGGTCGGCAGGTATTTCATGAAATCCGCTTCGGGGATGTCGCCCGCTTCCGGCCAGACGATGGGCGAGCCGGCATAGCAATAGCCGAGTTCGGCGCCGATCATCTCGTTGCTCTTGCGCTGCTCGACGTCGGCGACTGCCGCGAGGTTGGCGCGCGTTGCCGCACCCTCCGGCGTATTGTCGCGGATGTGGGGCTTGAAGGCCGCGCGCCAGGCGCGCCGCCCGCGCGAGGCGTAGCGCGAGGCTTCGACATTGTTGGCGCCGACCGCGCGCCGCTCGATCTCGTAGGACGCGAGCAAGCCTGGCCCGCCCCAGCCTTGCAGCGTCGCAGCCAATTTCCACGACAGGTCGATGGCGTCGCCGACGCCGCTGTTCATGCCAAGGCCGCCGGTCGGGATGACAAGATGCACGGCATCGCCGGCGAGGAAGACGCGCCCCTCCCCATATTTATCGGCGAGCAGCAAATTCTGCCGCCACGGCGCGCAGGACAGCATCTCGTATGCGACATCCATGGCGACGACGCGCTCGAACGTCGTCTTCATCTCCTCGGCGCTCTCGACCGTCGCGTGCAGCGTGAAGTGCCGGGTCGAGTCTTGCACGATCAAAAAGGAATGCTGCGTATCGGCGACGTGATAGTGCCGCCCTTTGCCGATCGGAATGCGCTCGAACAGATCGTCGCAGCGGAACAGCGCCTGCTGGAACTGCATCAAGTTCGCTTCACCCGACAGCCCGATGCCGAGCTGGCGGCGCACGGTGCTGCTGCCGCCATCGCAGCCGACGAGGTATTGCGCGGAAAGCTCGATTGCGTCGTCTCTCGTCTTGACGCGCGCGCGCACGCTGCCCCCGTCCTGGGTCAATGAGACAAATTCGCAGCCGTAGCGCACGTCCACACATGTTATGGACTCCGCCGCCGCTTTGAGCAGCGGCTCCAGCGTGTACTGCGAGATGAGCTGGTAGGGTTCGCGCGGCATCGAACCGTCGCGGCAGGCCGCGATTTCGGCCTCGGCTTGTGCCACCGAGGGATAAGGCAGGCGCAGCAGCGGCGGCTCGACGAGCGATGTGACGATGAACACGTCCATCGGCACATCGCGCGGGAAGCCGGCGGCGCGGATCCTCGGCGCCAGGCCCATGCGCCGGTAGATTTCCATGGTGCGCGCGTTGCAGCGCTCCATCTTCGGCAGGAATTGCGGCGCCTCCTTCTGCTCGAGGAGAATGCAGCGCACGCCGCGCTGGCCAAGATCGATGGCGAGCGTAAGGCCAACCGGCCCGGCCCCGACAATAATGACCTGCGTATCCAATAGAAGGTTTCCGGCTGCTGAAGGCTGGCGCGGACCCTAACACCTTCGCAGCACTGGCAAAGCCCCAAAAGCCGCTGATTTGCCAACGGTTTTCCGCTTAACGGCGCCTTAAATCGCAACCCGTAGCGTGCCCGTTGGGGGCCGGCTGCACGCCGGCGCGCGATTCGGGACGCGATGGCAGCCAAGGGACAATCGGGCGGACGCCGGGAGCCGGTCTTCGACAGCGCGCCCGAGTTGCGTGTTGCCGCGGGCGAACGGCCTTCGGGCGACAGCAAGCCGCCGGCCAGACGCAAACGCAAAAAGCCGTCGCGCAAGCGTGCTCCGCGCCGATCACTGATTGGTCGCGCGGTCTATTGGAGCCTGGTGCTCGGGCTGTGGCTGGTGATCGGCGTCGTCGGCGTGCTGGCCTGGACCGGCGCCCATATGCCGCCGCTGCAGTCGCTGGAAATTCCGAAGCGGCCGCCCTCGATCCAGATCGTCGACCTCAACGGCCGGCCGCTCGCCACCCGCGGCGATGCCGGCGGCACCGTGCTGCCGCTCAAGGACCTGCCGAAATACGTGCCGCAGGCCTTCGTCGCCATTGAGGACCGCCGCTTCTATTCGCACGTCGGCGTCGACCCGATGGGTGTCGCGCGCGCGCTTGTCGCCAACATCCTGCATCGCGGCGTGGCGCAGGGCGCGTCCACCATCACGCAGCAGCTGGCAAAGAACCTTTTCCTCACGCAAGAGCGCACCATCCACCGCAAGCTGCAGGAGGCGCTGCTGGCGCTGTGGCTGGAGCGCAAGTTCACCAAGACCCAGATTCTCGAACTCTATCTCAACCGCGTCTATTTCGGCTCCGGCGCCTACGGCATCGAGCAGGCATCGCAGCGCTACTTCGGCAAGCCGGCCAAGCAGATGAGCCTGCCGGAAGCCGCCCTGCTCGCCGGGCTGGTCAAATCGCCGTCGCGGCTGGCGCCGACGCGCAACTTCGACGGCGCCGAGCGCCGCGCGCGCGTCGTGCTCGCCGCCATGGCCGACGTCGGGTTCATTTCGCCCTCAAATGAAAAGGTCGCGCTGGCGCATCCGCCGCGCGTTGCGCCGCAAGCCGGCAATGGCTCGATCAATTACGTTGCCGACTGGGTGATGGACGCGATCAACGACGTGCTCGGCCATGTCGACGAGGACATCGTGGTCAAGACCACGATCGATCCGGCGCTGCAGGCGAACGCCGAACAGGCGCTCGACGAGGAATTGGCGCAGAAAGGCACGAAGAATGGGGTGAGCCAAGGCGCCTTGGTGGCGATGACGCCCGCCGGCGCGGTGCGCGCCATGATCGGCGGCCGCAATTACGGCGAGAGCCAGTTCAACCGCGCGGTCGCCGCCAGAAGGCAGCCGGGCTCGGCCTTCAAGCCCTTTGTCTATCTCACCGCGTTGGAGAACGGCCTCACTCCGGACAGCGTGCGCCAGGATGCGCCGATCAAGATCGGCGGCTGGCAGCCGGAAAATTACGGCCACGAATATTACGGGCCGGTGACGCTGACCAAGGCGCTGGCGCTGTCGCTCAACACCGTGTCGGTGCGCCTAACCACGGAATTCACGCCGGCCGCGGTGATCCGCACCGCCTATCGGCTCGGCATTACCTCGAAACTCGAGCCCAACGCCTCGATTGCGCTCGGCACCTCGGAGGTCTCGCCGCTCGAACTCGTCAGCGCCTATGCGCCCTTCGCCAATGGCGGGCTCGCCGTCATCCCCCATGTGGTCGAGCGCATCACCGCGGCCAACGGCAAGGTACTCTACGCACGCAACGAACAGCCGCTCGGCCGCATCATCGACGCGCGCTACGTCGGCATGATGAATGAGATGATGGCGCAGACGCTGACCATCGGCACCGCACACAAGGCTACACTGCCGGGGTGGCCGGCCGCCGGCAAGACCGGAACGTCGCAGGATTTCCGCGACGCCTGGTTCATCGGCTACACTGCGCATCTCGTCACCGGCGTCTGGCTCGGCAATGATGACGGCACGCCGACCAAGAAAGTGACCGGCGGCTCGCTGCCGGTCGAAGTCTGGAGCCGCTTCATGCGCGGCGCGCACCAAGGCGTGCCGGTCGCCGCGCTGCCCGGCGAACAATCCGGCGCCTTGATGTCCGGATTGTTCGGCGGCAACACGAAACCGCGCGAGACCCAAGGCATGCGGCCGCCGGCGCCGATCCAATCGGCCAACAATGCGCCGCCGCCGCGCAGCCGCGGCCTCGACGACTGGCTGCTCGATAATCTGTTCGGGCGCAGCCGGAACTAGTGCGGGTCAGACCCCGCGCAGCAATTGCAGTTTCAAATAGCTGCCGGCGCCAAATGTCGCAGCCCACAGCGCCAACAGTGCGCCCCAATTGTTGGACACTTCGATATCGATTCTCCGGCCGGCCGCAGCTTCGACGGTCAGTGGCTTGCTCTTGCCCCAGTCGATTCGCGCCTGGACAGTCAGCGGGCCGCTCGGTGCCTGCACTTCAAACAATGAATTGTGCGCGAGCATGCCGACTTGTTGGCCGTTCACGAAGATCTTGTACGATCTGAGCCGATCGGCGAATTGCGTGCCACGGATGAACCTCAGCGTGCACGTGTCCGGCGACGACATGTGAAAGCTCCCTGATGTCGCGTCCGTATATTAGCTTGAATTTGAAGATGCGCCCAAGCGCTAATGCGATGACGCGGTGCGAATCGACCGGGTAACCAGCCAGAGCGCCAACGTCGCGCAGCCCATCGCCGCGATCATGCCGGCCAGCGGCCAGGCGCTTGAACCGAGCAACGCTCCGACCAATGCGCCGCACAGCGCCGCGGCGCTCTGCTGCACGAAGCCGAGCAACGCCGATGCCGCGCCAGCGCGTTCCGGAAACGGCGTCATGGCGCCGGCGATCGCCTGCGGCAGCACCATGCCGAGACCGGAAAGATAAAGCGCCATTGGCAACACCAGCGCGGCGGCCGACGTGAGTCCGAGGGCGACTGAAAGCACCATGGCGATGCCGCCTGCCGCCATCGCCGCCGCGCCGTAGCCGAGCGTGCGGTCGAGATCGTGTCGCATCACCAGCCGCGCCGCGAGCGACGTACCGGCCAGGTACCCGGCCGAGCCGACGGCGAAGGCGACGCCGAACGCGAACGGCGTCAGGCCATAGAGATATTGCAACACGAAGGAAGAGCCGGAAATCCAGGCGAACAGACCGGCGAAGCTCGTCGACGCCAAGCCGAGATAGGCGAGATAGGCGGGGTTACGCACCACAACGCGGTAGGACTGAAACATCGTCACCGGCGACACCGGCTCGGCCGCGCGCTGGCGCAGCGTTTCCGGCATCAACGGCCAGATGATCGCGGCACCGGCGAGCCCGGCGGCCACGAGCGTGAAAAACACCGAGCGCCAACCGAAAGCGGTTTGCAGGACGCCGCCGACCAACGGCGCGAACACCGGCGCCAGCGCCATCACCGCACCGATCAGCGACAATTCGCGGCCGGCGCGGGCGCCGGAATAGAGGTCGCGCACAATGGCGCGCGCCAGCACGATGCCGCCGGCGCCGCCGAGCGCCTGAAAGGCGCGCGCCGCGATCAACATCTCGATCGAAGTGGACAGCGCGCAAGCCAAGCTCGCCGCGCAATAGAGCGCCATCGCACCGAGCAGCACCGGCTTGCGGCCGTGCCGGTCGGACAGCGGGCCGTAGAATATCTGGCCGACGGCAAAGCCGATCAGATAGGACGAAATTGTGAGCTGGGTTTGCGCGGTCGAAGCGCCGAGCAGCCGGGCGATATCCGGCAGCGACGGCAGGTACATATCGGTGGTGAGCGGGCCGATCGCGGTCAAGGCCGCGAGCAGGACGGTCAGCGCAAATGTGCCGGGGCGCAGCAAGATTGGGATACCGAAAATCGATGACGGGCTCGCGCCCCAAGTCCCTACATCATGCGTCGCAGCGGAGCTAGCGAGGGTCAGGCATGCCGTAGCGGTGCAAGTCGGCGCCGTGCGCATCGAGCCAGGCTTTGGCGCGCGCGACATTAGGGCAAATGCGCTCGACCACGCGCCAGAACGCCCGGCTGTGGTTCATCTCGACGAGGTGCGCGGTCTCGTGCGCGGCAAGATAATCGAGCACGAAAGGCGGCGCGAAAATCAGCCGCCACGAATAGGACAGCACGCCGGTGGTCGAGCACGAGCCCCAGCGGCTCGACGGATCGCGGATCGACACGCGGCGGAAGGTGACGCCGAGGCCGGCCGCCGCGCGCCGGCTCGCCGTTTCGAGATCGGCTTTCACTTCGCGCTTGAGATAGTCGCTGACGCGGCGCGCGATATGGGGCTCGGCGCCGGCGACACAAAGCAGAGGCTCGCCGGCATCGTCCGTCTCGGTCCACACCGTGCCGCGCTCGCCGCGCCGATGCACGATGCGGTGGTCGACACCACGCAGCGGGATCACCGCGCCTTGCGCGAAGGGTGCCGGCGCCGGCAGCCGGCCGAGGCGCGCCGCGATCCAGCCGCCGTGCTTTTGCGCGAACTCCTGCGCCTGCTTGAGGCTGCCGCGCGGCGGCATGGTGAGCACGACTTCGCGGCTGACCGAATGGATGCGCAGCGTGTAGCGCCGCGCCTGCCGGTGGCGGCGCACGCGCACCAGATAGATCTCGCGCTCGAAGGTGATGCTGATCGCCGGCGGCTCGGTCGGCCGGCGGTAGAGCAGCGCGCGCAGGGACATCGGCAAAGTCCGCCCATGGCAAATCGTCGCGGAAAGTGTGCCATATTCGCCGCGCTTCGCCACCGCTTTTGTGTGGCCGAAAATGCCCTACAGGTCCAATGGCTTACGGCCCAAGCCGCGGGCGCTCAGCGACCGGACGACGCTGCCCGAGCCGCGCCGTTGGCGCTCTTGCTGCCTTTGCCGGCGCCGTTATGCGACAGCACGAAGTCGGAGATGCGCGGGGCGATCTCGGCGCGGAAGCGCGAGCCGTTGAACACGCCATAATGGCCGACGCCCGGCTGCATGTAGTGCGCCTTGTCCTCGTCCGCGAGACCGGTGCATAGCGCATGGGCGGCCTCGGTCTGGCCGACCGAGGAAATGTCATCGTGCTCGCCTTCCACGGTGAGCAGCGCGACGCGCTTGATCAGCGACGGATCGATGCTGCGGCCGCGATGCGTCATCTGCCCCTTCGGCAGCGCGTGACGGATGAACACGGTGTCGACAGTCTGCAGATAGAACTCGGCGGCGAGATCCATGACCGCCAGATATTCGTCGTAGAATTCGCGGTGCTTCTGCGCCGAATCGCCGTCGCCTTTGACCAAGTGTGTAAACAGATTGCGATGCGCCTCGATATGGCGATCGAGGTTCATGCTCATGAAGCCGTGCAATTGTAGGAAGCCCGGATAGACGTCGCGCATGAAGCCGGGATGCGGGAACGGCACCTTGGTGATGACGTGATTACGGAACCAGTCGAGACCGCGCGTTTCCGCGAGCCTGTTGACCGCGTTGGCGTTGACGCGGGTGTCGATCGGCCCGCCCATCAGCACCATGGAATGCGGCACGCAAGGATCCTGATCGGCCTCCATCAGCGCGACCGCCGCCAGCACCGGCACCGACGGCTGGCACACGGCGATCACGTGCACGTCGCCTTCCAGCATGTGCAGGATCGAGACAATGTAATCGATATAGTCGTCGAGATCGAACCGGCCTTCCGTCAGCGGCACCATGCGCGCGTCAGCCCAATCGGTAACGTAGACGTCATGGTTGGTCAGGAAGGTTTCGACCGTACCGCGCAACAGCGACGCGTAGTGGCCCGACATCGGCGCCACGATCAGAAGCTTCGGCTGCGGCCGGCGCGGCGCATGGCTGAAGGCGCGTTCGAAATGTAAGAGCCGGCAGAACGGGCGCTCCCACACGGTGGCGACGTGCACTGGCACGCGCTCGCCGCCGACGATGGCGTGATCGATGCCCCATTCGGGACGCCGATAACGGCGCGTCGAGCGCTCGAACAATTCGGCCGCCGCGGCGATCGATTTGCCGTAGGTGGTATGCGCGAACGGATTGGCCGGATTCTTGAAGAACAGCCGCGTGGCGTCGGCAACGGCGCGCGATGGATTGAGCGCGGCATGCCCCATTTCGTAGAGCCAATACATCGGCGTCGACAGCAAAATGCCGCTGTCGCCGGACAGCGACGCTGCCCCGTCGAATTCGCCAATCGGCATAGGCTCAGTCCCCGACCCCTGCTGCACTGCAGCACCGTGTCGCTTTTCAGTCATAGCGTCAACATAGCCATAAGTTCTTCGCGTCCGGTTTACGCCCGGAAACCCGCCCCTAAGGCACCGGAAACGCTGAGGATTCTGACTTATTCACCGCCCTGCAGCAGCGAGCCCTGCACGCGCGCGCTCTGCAGCAGTTTGAGAAAGGCAAACGACGCAGCCGCAAACAAGGCGACATTAAAGGCCAGCGCTTCCAGCATCAGGTCGGCGCGAAAGACTGGTCGATGAGGAGCGCGCGCATGCCTTCGAATACGTATGTCGGCGGCAGCGCCCATGCAATGTATTGCAGGTACCAAGGCAGCACCGTGACCGGGTAGTACACGCAGGTCAGCGGCAAGAACAGGAACATGATGGTCCAGGCCATGCTCTCGGCGCCCATGCCGTTACGCAGCAGCAGGCCGGAGACGAAAATTCCGATCGCCCAGCTGGTCAGGATCAGATTGACGAAGAAGGCGGCGAGCGCAAAACCGAGCGACCACAGGTTAAAGCCGAAGAAAGCGAACGCGAGCAGCGTCACCGGGATCATGCCGATCGCCAGACGCACGATGCTCATGATCATCAGCGCGGCGATGAACTCGACCGGTCGCAACGGCGACATCATCAGGTTGCCGAGATTGTGCGACCACATTTCCTCCAGGAACGAGATGGAGAAGCCGAGTTGGCCGCGGAACAGGATGTCCCACAACAGCACCGCGCCGATGAAAACGCCCGCGGTGCGCACGAAGGGTCCGCCGTTCTGCGTCACGTAAAGCTGCAGGAAACCCCACATCAGCATCTGCACCGTCGGCCAATAGATCAGGTCGAGCACGCGCGGCCACGACGAGCGCAGCAGGTACCAATAGCGCCGCACCATCGCGGTGACGCGGTTGACGGAAAAATCGAGACCGGAGTCGCTGACGATCATCGCACCGCCTCGCGCTGGCGCCCACGGGCGACGTCGAGAAACACCTCTTCGAGCGTTTCGCGGCCGTAGCGGTCAAGCAAACGAGCCGGCGTGTCGTCGTCCTCGATGCGGCCCGTCTTCATGATGATGACGCGCTCGCACAGCCGCTCGACCTCGGTCATGTTGTGGGACGCGAGCAACACGGTCGCGCCTTGCGCGCGGCGGAAATGCTCGAGCCGCGCGCGCACCCAATCGGCGGTGTCGGGGTCGAGCGAGGCGGTCGGCTCGTCGAGCAGCAGGATTTCGGGATTGTTGAGCAGCGCCTTGGCCAGCGCGACGCGGGTCTTCTGCCCAGCCGACAATTTGCCGGCCGGCCGGTCGAGGAATTCGCCGAGATCGAGATCGGCGGCGAGCTGCGCGATGCGCGCGTCGATATCGGCAACCGCGTAGAGCTGGGCGAACACCGACAGATTCTGCCGCACCGTCAGCCGCATCGGCAGCGCCACATAGGGGCTCTCGAAATTCATCCGGTGCAGCACGCGATAGCGCCCGGCCGGCATCTGCGCGCCGAGCACCGAGACCGTGCCCGAGGTCGGCGCCACCAGGCCCATGATCATGGCGATGGTCGTTGTCTTGCCGGCGCCGTTGCCGCCCAAAAGCCCGGTGATCGAGCCGGGCGCCAGCTGAAACGAAATGCCGTCGACCGCCGCCACGCCCTTGTAGAGCTTGACCAGGCGCTCGACGGCGATGGCTGACGTGTTCTGCGCGTCCATGTAAATGGAGATGTGACGCGCCGCCGTGGCCGGCGCAAGCCCTGAACGCTAGCCCACGTCCCCGTA
The DNA here is from genome assembly GCA_036273755.1 of Pseudolabrys sp. Taxonomy (GTDB): domain Bacteria; phylum Pseudomonadota; class Alphaproteobacteria; order Rhizobiales; family Xanthobacteraceae; genus Pseudolabrys. The sequence goes on along the minus strand of DASUGZ010000185.1, from coordinate 3,105 downwards.
AGGGCCCGTCGGGTCGACCAAAGACTGCAGCCGCAGGGCGGCAGCGCGGGCGAACAAGAGCATCATCGACTTGCGTGTCGGCGCCGGCAGCTTGTGCACCGGCGCCTCGCACACCATCTGCGCGCCGAATGCGTCGGCGACGATCAATCCGGTGTCCTTGGGGAAGATGTCGCAGGGCACGTCCATGCAGGTGGCGAAAAATAGCCGGTCGCAATGCGCGCGATAGTCCTGCCATTTCTGGTCGGCGCGGAAATCGGCGACCGACGACTTGATCTCGACGATCCAGATTTCGCCGCCGGGGTCGAGCGCCACAAGGTCTGCTCTGCGGCCCGACGGCAGCGGCAATTCGCTGACCACGCAAAAGCCGTGCGCGTGCAAAAGCCGCGCGGTGCCGCGCGCCACCGCAAGCGCGGTCTCCGACTGGCGGCCGTCGACCGGAAGTTCCAGCGGTTGTTTGGCGGCGAGACTCATGAGGCAACCTTAACATTATTTGCGGCGCGTTCGGGAAAAGCGGCGGCAAGCGCCGCGCGGCTGGCCGCGATGACACCGCGCTCGGTGATCAGCCCGGTGACGAGCCGCGCCGGCGTGACGTCGAAACCGTAATTGGCGACTGCCGAGCCGTCGGGAACGACCTGAACGGTCTCGATGCGGCCGTCTTTGGTCTTGCCGGTGATGGTCGCGACTTCCTCCGGCCCGCGTTGCTCGATCGGAATTTCGGCGACGCCGTCGCTGACGGAAAAATCGATGGTCGGCGACGGCAGCGCCACATAGAACGGCACCTTGTTGTCGTGCGCGGCCAGCGCCTTCAAATACGTTCCGATCTTGTTGCAGACGTCGCCGTGCGCGGTGACGCGGTCGGTGCCGACGATCACCAGATCGACCTGGCCGTGCTGCATCAGATGGCCGCCGGTGTTGTCGGGGATCACCATATGCGGCACGCCATGCTGGCCGAGTTCCCACGCCGTCAAAGAAGCGCCCTGGTTGCGCGGCCGCGTCTCGTCGGCATAGACGTGGACGGGCATACCCTTGTCGTGCGCCATATAGATCGGCGCCGTCGCCGTGCCCCAGTCGACCGTCGCCAGCCAGCCGGCGTTGCAATGCGTGAGCACGTTGACGCGCTCGCCTTTTTTCTTCGCCGCGATGTCCTCGATCAGCCTCAGGCCGTGGCGGCCGATCGCCCGGTTGATGGCGATATCCTCCTCGGCGATCTCGTTGGCGCGCCGCAAAGCGGCGGCGACGCGGTCGGCGCGCGGCCGGTTGCGAACCGCCGCCACCATCTGGTCGAGCGCCCATTTCAGGTTGATCGCGGTCGGCCGCGCCGCCAGCAGTGCCGCAGTGGCGCGCTCGAGATTTTCATCCGACGCGTCACTGCGCAGTGCAAGCCAGACACCGTAAGCCGCCGTCGCGCCGATCAGCGGCGCGCCGCGCACCTGCATGGTCTTGATGGCGCGCACTGCATCGTCGAGCGTGTTGAGCGGCAATGTCACAAAGCGAAACGGCAATTGCGTCTGATCGATGATGCCGACGCTTTTGGCCTCGGCCTCGACCCAGATCGTGCGCATCGGCTTGCCGTCGACTTTCATGGCGTCAACAGATATCCGTGTTTGCGCCGCAGGCAAAGCCGGGTAACTTTGTGCCCATGACGATCGACTATGAAGTCGAATACGACAACCGCGGCCGGGTGCCCGAGCACCCGGAGATTTTCGCGCGCTGGGAGCGCGACGCCGCGGCTTATCGCGCTGGGGCGCCTGATGGCGAATTCGGCCTCAAATACGGCCCCGGCGCGCGGCAGAGCATCGATTTTTTTCCGGCGAAGGATAAGGACGCGCCGCTCGCCATGTTCATCCACGGCGGCTGGTGGCGTTCGCTCGATCCGGCGCTGTTCAGCCAGCTCGCGGCGGGGCCGAACGCGCACGGCATTTCGGTTGCCTCTGCGCGCTACGATCTGTGCCCGGCCTGCTCCATCGCCGACATCATCGCGCAGATGCGCAATGCATGTTTGTGGCTGTGGCGGCGCGAGAAGAAGCGAATTTTCATCTACGGCTGGTCGGCCGGCGGACATCTCGCCGCCTGCCTGCTGGCGCAGGACTGGAAGGCGTTCGCGTCCGATGCGCCGGGCGACCTCGTGCCCGCGGCTTACGCGATTTCCGGCGTCTACGATCTGGCGCCGCTGGTGCATGTGTCGCAGAACGCCGATCTCAAGCTCGACGCCGAGGAGGCGCGGCGCGTGTCGCCGTTGTTCTGGAACGTGCCCAGCGGGCGCACGCTCGACGCCGTCGTCGGCGCCAAGGAGTCGGGCGAGTTTCTGCGGCAGAGCAGGACCATCGTCGACACCTGGGGCGCGCGCGGCGTGGCGACGCGCTATGAGGCGATCGCCGGCGCCGATCATTTCACCGTGGTCGATCCGCTGAGCGACCCCGGCAGCGCGATGACGAAACGCGTCGTGCAGCTCGCCGAGATGGTCGCTTCGCTCTAGAACCAATAGCGCCTTGCGAAGCTCACGGTCAGCGCGGCGCCGACCGCGACCACCAGGACGCGCACCACATGGCGCGGAATGATGCGCGCGATGTGCGCACCGGCAATGCCGCCGACGACCGTTCCAGCCATCAGCGCAAAGGTCTGCGGCCAGGCCACCGCGCCCTGCGCGATGAAGACGATGGACGCGACCAGGCCGTTGAGGCTGGAGACGAAGTTCTTCGCCACGTTGGCCGAGCGATATTCGCCGCCGGTCGCGATCGAGAACACGCCAAGCATGAGGATGCCGACGCCGGCGCCGAAATAGCCGCCGTAGAACGATACCGGCAGCAGCACCTTCAGGCTCGACACGTCGAAGGCGACGTCGTGGCCTTTGCCCTCGGCGCGCTTGCGGATCGCCGCGCCGATCCTGTCGGCGAAGGCGAACAAAAGCGTCGCAAAGCCGAGCAGCAGCGGCACGATGCCGTTGAATAGCCGTCCCGGCGTCAGCAGCAGCGCCATCGCGCCGATACCCGCGCCGATGACCGAGGCGACGATCAATTCGACAAAGGCGCGGTTGAACGGCGGCAGTTGCGAGCGGTCGGTGAGCGCGGCGAGCATGGTCGCCGGCATCAGCGCAACGAGATTGGA
>DASUGZ010000184.1:0-35965 GCA_036273755.1 Pseudolabrys sp. | reverse complement strand
GCTGTTCTGGGCCGGGCGTAAGGCGGCGTTTCCCGCCGCCGGCCGCATCTCGCCGGACTATTACTGCGTCGATCCGACCATCCCGCGCGGCAAGCTGCCGCTGGTGCTCAAGCGCATGAAGGAGATGTCGGAGAAATACGGGTTGCGCTGCGCCAACGTCTTCCACGCCGGCGACGGCAACCTGCATCCACTCATTCTCTACGACGCCAACAAGCCGGGCGAGTTGGAAAAGACGGAAGCGTTCGGCGCCGAGATCATGCAGCTCTGCGTCGAGGTCGGCGGCGTCTTGACCGGTGAGCACGGCGTCGGCGTCGAGAAGCGCGACCTGATGCCGCTGATGTTTTCCGAGATCGATTTCAACGCGCAGCAGCGCGTCAAATGCGCGTTCGACGCCAAGGGCCTGCTCAATCCCGGCAAGGTCTTCCCGCAATTGCACCGCTGCGCCGAACTCGGCCGCCTGCACATCTCCGGCGGCAAGCTGCCGTTCCCGGACATACCAAGGTTTTAGTTGATGCGTTTCGGTTTGTTTTGCTCGCCCAAAGCCGACAGCAATAACCTCGGCCCGGAGACCGGCCAGGGCTTCCGCGACTATCTCGACTTCAACGTTGAGGCGGAGGCGCTCGGCTTTCATTCGAGTTTTTCGGTCGAGCATCACTTCACCGGCTGGAACCAGGTGTCCGCAACGCTGATGCTGCTCATGGCGCTCGCCATGCGCACCAAGCGGCTTCGGCTCGGCACCGCGGTGATCGTGCTGCCGTGGCACAATCCGGTGCTGCTCGCCGAGCAGGTGGCGACGCTCGACCTCGTCTCGGACGGCCGCGTCGATTTTGGCATCGGCAAGGGTTATCGCCACAGCGAGTTCAAGGGCTTCAACATTGCGCCCGAAGAAGCCGAGGCCCGTTTCGAGGAGGCGCTCGCGCTGATGCGCCAGGCCTGGGCGACGCGCACCCGGTTTTCGCATCACGGCCGCTTCTGGAACTTCAATGACATCGTGGTCGAGCCGCCGCCGGCGCAAAGCCCGCATCCGCCATTGTGGGTCGCCGCCGGCAATCCGCACTCGATCAAGCGCGCCGCGCAACGCGGCTTCAATCTGATCCTCGATCAATACGCATCGCCCGCAACGCTCGGCGAGCGCATCGCCGTCTACAGGGCCGAACGCGAAGCGAACGGGCTTTCTTTCGATCCGATGCAGGTGACCGTCGCGCGGCAGCTCTACATCGCCAAGGATCGCGCCGACCGCGACGCGGCGCTCGAGCGCCAGGCCGCCTATACCCAGCGCACCGTCGCGGTATCGCGCGCGCCGGATGCGAAAGGCGGCTCACACGTGCTGGCCTATGCGGACAAAGCCGGCGCCACCGAAGAGAATGCGATGTACGGCACGCCCGACGAGATCGCGGCGATGCTGGAGGCGCTGCAGCAGGTTGGCGTTGGCTACATCCTGTTCACCGTCTCCGGCGGCAAGGAGCAGTTGCGCCTTTTCGCGCGCGACATCATGCCGGCTTTTTCCGGCGAGCCAGTGACGCGCGCGGCGGAATGACATGACCGATACGCTCAAACCCCGCGACACCAAGGAGGTCGAAGACGCCGTGCGCTGGGCGCTCGGCGACGACAAGGCGTTAGAACTTGTAGGGCAGGGCTCGAAGCGCGCGATGGGACGGCCGAGCCAGACCGACTTCACACTCGATCTGTCGGGACTTTCCGGCGTGACGTTGTACGAACCGGAAGAGTTGGTGCTCTCGGTCAAGGCCGGCACGCCGCTCGCCGAGATCGACAAACTGCTCGACGAAAAGGGCCAGCAGCTTGCCTTCGAGCCGCTGGACTACGGCCCGCTGCTCGGCGCGCCTGCCGGGCAGGGCACCATCGGCGGCGCCATCGCGGCGAACCTGTCCGGCCCGCGCCGCGTCAAGGCCGGGGCGGCGCGCGATCATTTCCTCGGCGTCACGGCGGTCACCGGCCGCGCCGAAACCGTCAAGTCGGGTGGCCGGGTCGTGAAAAACGTCACCGGCTACGACCTGTGCAAATTGTTCGCCGGCTCCTGGGGCACGCTGGCCGCGATGACCGACGTCACGGTGAAGGTATTGCCGAAGGCCGAGGCCGAGGCGACGGTGTTGATCGAAGGCCTCGACGACGCGCGCGCTTGCGCCGCCATGGCCGCCGCCATGGGCTCGGCCTGCGACGTCTCCGCGGCGGCGCATCTGCCCGACCACGTCACGTCTTATTTCGACGGCCTGCCCGGCGCCGAAGCAACGACCGCGCTGCGGCTGGAAGGCTTCGCGCCCTCGGTGAAGCATCGCAAGGATACGCTGGCCGCGCTGATGAAGCCGTTCGGGAAGGTGACGCTGCTCGAGGAAAAGGACTCGCGGGCGCTGTGGGCCAGTGTGCGGCAGGTCAAGCCCTTCTCTACAGATGCGGCGCGCGAACGCCCCCTGTGGCGCATTTCGACCGCGCCCGCGCGCGGCCACGAGATCGCCGCGGCGATCACGCCGGCGGCGCAGATGTTCTACGACTGGGCCGGCGGGCTGCTCTGGGTGGCGATGCCGTTCGCCGATGAGCCGGGCGCTGCCGCCGTCCGCGCCGCCGTGGCAAGCGTTGGCGGCCACGCCACGCTGGTGCGCGCGCCGGCCGCGGTGCGCGCATCGGTCGACGTTTTCGAGCCGCAGGAGCCGGCCCTGCGTGCCTTGAGCAAGCGCGTCAAAGACAGCCTCGATCCCAAGGGTGTGCTCAATCCGGGCCGCATGTGGGCGGGCGTTTGATATGGCGAACGCGATCACCATCGACGACGTCTACGCCGCGCTCGAGGCGCTGCGCGCCAAGCGTCCGCTGGTGCAGAATATCACCAACTATGTGGCGATGACGGTCTCCGCCAATGTTCTGCTGGCGATCGGGGCGTCGCCGGCGATGGTGCATGCGGTGGAGGAAGTGGAGGATTTCGTCGCGATTTCCGACGCGCTGGCAGTGAATATCGGCACGCTGTCGCCACAATGGGTCGACGGCATGCGCGTCGCGATTGCGCGCGCCAACACGCTCGGCAAACCCTGGGTGCTCGATCCGGTCGGCTGCGGCGCGACCCCCTATCGCACGCGAGTGGCCGCCGAACTGGCGGGCCTGAAGCCGAGCATCATCCGCGGCAATGCCAGCGAGATCATGAGTCTGGCCGGGCAGGTTGGCGCCGGCGGCAAGGGTGTCGATTCGACCGCGCGCGCAGAGGCCGCGACCTCCGCAGCGACTGCGCTGGCGCAGCGCACCGGCAGCATCGTGGCGGTCACCGGCGAGACCGACTATGTCAGCGACGGTATGACGCTCGTGACCGTCCACGCCGGCGATGCGCTGATGCCGCTGTCGACCGCGCTCGGCTGCTCGCTCAGCGCGGTCAGCGCGGCTTTTGCCGCGGTGCGCCCGCCGCGCGAAGCCGCCGTTGCCGCGCTTGCCGTGTTCGGCGCGGCGGGCGGCATCGCTGCCGCACGCTGTCGCGGTCCCGGTCACCTGCCGGCGGAAATCTGCGATGCGCTGCATGCCATGGATCGTGCCACGCTCGCCGCCCACGCACGCCTGCGGGCTGAGGCATGAGAGTGGCTATCGATATGAATCAAGAAAACCACCTATCGCTCAACACGCCGTTGCAGCAGATTGTTATTTTCGGCACGCGCGGGTTCGGCCGCGAGGTGCATCAACTGATCAAGGATTTAGCTGCCGCCGGAACGCGGGTCGCTTGTGCCGGATTTCTGGTCGAACAGACGTACCGCGAACAGTCGCTGATTCACGATTTGCCGGTATTTGGCGACGCCGATTGGCTCGCTGGGGCGTCCAACGTTTGTGTCATGATGGCAATAGGAGCCACGGCGCCGCGCCGCCGTATTGCGGACTATATCGAGCGCAAGTTTGGACAACGGTTCTTGTTGCTTCAGCACCCCCGGGCATGGGTGGGCGACAACATCCAAATTGGCTTGGGCTCGATCGTTTGCGCGGGTGCGTTGGTAACAACGGATATAACGGTCGGCAGGTTCGTGCAGTTGCATGTGGGCTGCACGATCGGCCATGACACCGTCATCGGAGATTTTGTGACAATAGCCCCCGGGGCGAACGTGTCGGGGCGGGTTGTTATCGGCGAGGGGACTTTTGTGGGAGCCGGAGCGGTCATCCTCCCCGACATCAAAATTGGAACTTGGGCGACGATCGGCGCCGGTGCCGTGGTCACGAGGCACGTTGCGGACAACGTGACTGTCGTAGGGTCTCCGGCCAAGGTCATTTCGCAACAGACACCTGGATGGCAGCTTGCCAATGCCCAGCGCAGCGATACCGCGCGCGTTCGAGCGTCCGATCTACGTAACCCGGCCACTGTTCCCGGACCTTCGTGCCTATACGGCGGCCCTGGCCGGAATATGGGAGCGGGCATGGCTTACCAACAAAGGCCAGTTGCATGACGCTTTGGAGCAGGCGTTGTGCGAGCACTTGCGCGTTTCGCACCTGTCCCTTGTCGCCAACGGCACGATGGCCCTCATGTTGTGCTACCGTGCGCTGCAGCTGTCCGGTGAAGTGATCACCACGCCTTTGACATCTCCGGCGACGGTCAATTCGATAACGTGGTGTGGCCTGACGCCCGTTTTTGCCGACGTCGATCCCGAGGAATTGACACTGGATCCGGCGGCTGTCGAACGTGCCATCACCCCGCACACCAGTGCAATCGTCGGCGTCCACCTCTACGGGATGCCATGTCAGGTGGATTCGTTTCGAACCGTCGCGGAACGGCACAATTTGCGTTTGATCTATGATGGCGCCCATGCATTCGGGACGGAAATCGATGGTGAGTCGGTGTCGAAATTTGGCGATGCGACGACGTTGAGCTTTCACGCCACCAAGCTGTTCAACACGGCCGAAGGCGGTGCGGTCGTAACCGGGGATCCGGAGATCAAGCGTCGCATCGATTTGCTGAAGACGCTGGGAATTCAAGACGAAGTAACGGTCGCTCTACCCGGCATCAATGCGCGCATGAATGAACTGGAGGCGGCGTTCGGCCTGGCAAATCTCGCGATCGTTGAGAGCGAGCGTAGCGCAAGAGCGGCGATCGCGGAGGTCTACCTGTCGCGTCTTTACGGTATCGACGGCCTAGAGTTTTTCACGCTTCCGTCGCACGTGCGCAACAGCCATCATTATTTTGTGATCCGGGTCGTCAATGGAGTTTCGCGCCTATTGCGCGATGAACTGTACGAGCGTCTAAAGACCTTCAATGTTTTCGCGCGACGGTATTTCTATCCGCTGTGCAGCGAATTTTCATTTTATCGACACATGCCATCCAGCGCGCCGAAGAATTTGCCGAATGCCAATTGTGCAGCTGCGGAAGTTCTTTGTCTGCCGTTTTATGGTGCGCTTGGTCAGGAATCGGCGCACCGAGTTTGCGATATTATTGGATATCTGATGGATCGAAATACGGGCCCGCAGCCGACCGCTGCTGGTTCGGCGCTTAAGAATCCGTGATAGGTTTCCGCCGCCATGGACAATTCGCCTGCAGTTGGTCCAATTAAGGTGCTTATCCTGAGTTGGGAGCGCCCGTTGTACTTATGGGCGTCGTTGGATAGCTTTTATCGCAACACGAAAACGAGCGTCGATTTCATTCTGCTCGATAACAACTCGCAAGACCCACTGGTTGCTGAAGTCATCAGTGGCTTTAATCGGCGCGGCATGTTCAGCGAAGTCATCGCCTCGCCAAGCAACGACCCCGGCATCATTGAAAAGCAGTTGAGACGGTTGCGGCCCAGTCTCGGCCGTTATGTCGGTTTTGTGGAGTCGGATGTGGTGGTTGAGCGTGGCGAAAGGTGTTGGGCCAAGACCATGATCGACATCATGGAAAGCCGACCTCAGCTCGCCATGCTGGGCTCGCAGGTCGACAAGGCTGACTTTATCACCACGGACTGGATCATCGGCCAAGTCGGTCACGAACTGGACGAGCGGATGATCCATCTAGCGAAAGGGCAGTCGCCTGAACGGGAGAGCTACGTAGCGCCTGGGATGCTCGGAGAGCCGCACAATCCGCCAGGGCGGTTGCTGATGCTCCGCGCTGCCGCAATCGGCGAGGTGGGTTTCGCGGCTGATGGCGCGCTTTACCGGCGATTAAAGGCCAAAGGTTATGAGGCCTTGATCACCGGCGATGTCATTCACCGCCATCTCTCCCTCCTCAATTTTTTCGATTATCCAGATTATGATGTCTTTGCGCGCCAGGATTTTATGACCAAAATTTCGTAGAATTCCGGCTTATACGGACTAGGAGTCAGAATTGCGGGAATGCCGCGATTGTCGCGGCGCCGTCCGAATGCGACTAATTAATGCAAACCTGGTCATAATGACGAAACAGCAGTGCTGACTTAATGCAAACCAATTTCACCCTCGCGCAGTTGATCGACCCGCAAATCGCCGAAGCGGACAAGATCCTGCGCGCCTGCGTGCATTGCGGCTTCTGCACCGCGACTTGCCCGACTTACGTGCTCCTCGGCGACGAACTCGATAGCCCGCGCGGACGCATATACCTGATCAAGGAGATGCTCGAGCAGAGCCGGCCGGCGACCCGCGAGGTGGTCAAACATATCGATCGCTGCCTGTCCTGCCTGTCCTGCATGACCACGTGTCCGTCCGGCGTGCATTACATGCATCTGGTCGACGGCGCCCGCGACCACATCGAGAAGACTTACAAGCGTCCGTTGGCCGACCGCATGCTGCGCGGGATGCTCGCACACGTACTGACCAATCCGGGCCTGTTTCGCCTGAGCGCGGTGATGGGATTGCTCGTCAAGCCGTTTGCACCGGTGTTGAAGGTGCTTGGCTTGACGCGGCTTGCGGCGATGCTGCGATTGTCGCCGGCGCGCATTCCGTCATCGCCCGCCGAAACGGGCAAGCTTTACGCCGCGGAAGGCCGCCGGCGCGGGCGGGTGGCGCTGCTGGCCGGCTGCATCGGTCCGGTGCTGGCGCCGTCGACCAACACGGCCGCCATTCGCCTGCTCAACCGGCACGGCATCGAGGTGGTGGTCGCCGCCGGCGAGGCCTGTTGCGGTTCATTGGTCCATCACATGGGCCGTGACGACGAGGCTCTGACGCTGGCGCGCAACGACATCGACGCCTGGACCCGCGAAATCGACGGCGAAGGGCTCGACGCCATCCTGGTCACGGTGTCCGGATGTGGAACCACGGTGAAGGACTACGGGTTCATGTTCCGCACCGACCCTGCCTACGCCGACAAGGCGGCGCGTGTTTCCGCGCTTGCAAAGGACGTGACCGAATACCTCGTTGCACTCGATCTTCCGGCTGGGCAGGCGCCGCGCCCGCTCACGGTCGCCTATCATTCGGCCTGTTCGCTCCAGCACGGCCAGAAGGTCACGCAGATGCCGAAAGAACTGCTTTCCAAGCGCGGCTTCGTGGTCAAAGATGTGCCGGAAGGGCATTTGTGCTGCGGCTCGGCCGGCACCTACAACATCCTGCAGCCGGTGCTGGCGGAAAGGTTGCGCGACCGCAAGATCGCCAATATCCAGAGCGTGAGGCCGGATGTCATTGCGGCCGGAAATATCGGCTGCATCACGCAAATCGCGGCCGGCACCGCCATTCCTGTCGTCCATACGGTCGAGTTGCTCGATTGGGCGACCGGCGGTCCAATGCCTGAGGGTTTAGAGGAGATCGGAGCCGAAGCTCCGGAGCTGATGGCCGAAGTGGCCCAGTAACGCACACGCAGTCGGGAGAATTGTCATGGCGAAGAAGACGAAAAAGCGGAAATCGAAGGTGAAGACGAAAAAACGCGCGGCAGCGCGCAGGCCGAAAGCCAGCAAGACCAGGCGCCCGGCCAGGAAGCCGGCGCGCAAGGCAAAGCCGGCAAAAGCGAAGGCGAAAAAGCCCGCGGTCAAGAAGAGCGCGCCGGCGAAGTCGGGGACCTACAAAATTCTGCTGATGGGGGCGTCCTACGGCTCGCTGCTGGCATCGAAGCTTCTCTTCGGCGGCCATTCGATCCATCTGGTCTGCCTGCCGGCCGAGGCCGATCTGATCAATGCCGAGGGTTTCAAGGTGAAGCTGCCGGTACGCGGCCGCGCCGAACCGGTGCTGCTCGAATCGCGCAAGCTGCCCAGCAAGGTGACCGCCGGCCCGGCGGCCGGCGTCAATCCGTCGGACTACGACCTTGTCGGCTTGTGCATGCAGGAGCCGCAGTACCGCTCCGAGGGGGTTCGACAATTGCTCGACGCCGTCGGCAAATCGCGCGTGCCCTGCATGTCGATCATGAACATGCCGCCGCTCGCCTATATCAAGCGCATCCCCGGTCTCGACTACAAGGCGCTGGAAGCCGCCTACACCGATCCGCGGGTGTGGGATTCCTGCGATCCGAAGAAGATCACCCTCAACAGCCCGGACCCGCAGGCGATCCGCCCGCCGGACGGCAAGGCCAACGAGTTGCTGGTGACGTTGCCGACCAACTTCAAATGTGCGCGCTTCGACAGCGACAAGGACACCGCGATCGTGCGCAAGCTCGAGAAGGACGTCGAGGCCGCGCGCTTCGATGCGCCGGAAGGCAAGATCGAATTGCCGGTGAAGCTCAGGGTCTATGACTCGATCTTCGTGCCGCTCGCCAAATGGGCGATGCTGTGCGCCGGCAATTACCGCTGCATCACCGCCGACGGCATGCGCACCGCGCAGGAGGCGGTGCATTCCAATCTCGAGGAATCACGCTCGGTCTATAACTTCGTCAACGACGTCTGCGTGAAGATCGGCGCCTCGCCGGACGATCTGGTGCCGTTCGAGAAATACGCCGCGGCCGCCCAATCGCTGACGCGCCCGGCCTCGGCCGCGCGCGCCCTCAACAACGGCGCGCCGAATATCGAACGCGCCGACAAGCTGGTGCAGTTGATCGCGCGGCAAAAGGGCCTCAGCCATCCGACGCTCGATGCGACGGTCGCTTTGGTTGACTCGCGGCTCGAAGCCAACCGGAAAAAAGCCGCCGCAGCCTGAGCGTCCGCCCGGCAATTGGAGGCCGACGTTATACTGGCGCCTGCCGCGATCGGCAGGCGCCAGTTTCGCGTTCTGCAATAGTGGCTTTGCCGCAACAGTCCACAGCTTTTTGTCATAACACCGTCGAATCGCCTAAAAAGGCAGCAATTGCCGTTGTTTTCGCCTTGCCGTTGAAGCCCGTCACAGATGAGATTTATGCGTGATTTCGCGTCGTTTTGCGTTTGGCGGATTACCGCCGGGGTTGGGGCTAGCGAGACGACGCGAGAGGTAGTCGGCCGAGAGCCGATCGAAAAAAGGGGCAGGGTCTATGAAAAAAGTTGTTCTGTCGGTCGTCGCGGCGCTCGCGATAACCGCCGCCGCGCCGGCGCTCGCCGCCGACATGCCAGTGAAGGCCAAGCCGGTCGTGCCGGCCGCCGCGCCGTCGCCATGGGATGTCGCCTTTGGGGCCGCGTTCACCAGCGACTACGTGCTGCGCGGCGTGTCGCAGTCGAACCACAAACCCGCGGGGCAGGGCTACTTCGAAGTCGACTATACCGCGACCGATTGGCTCAAGCTCTATGCCGGCGTTTGGGGATCGAGCCTGTGGACCGGGTTTGCCGATGCGGAGTTCGATTTTACCGGCGGCGCGCGTCTCACCTTCGGCAACTTCGGCCTCGATCTCGGAGTCATCTACTATTACTATCCCGGCGGCATTAACTCGTCCGTCGTCCCGCCTCTTTCCAACGGCAGCTATGTTGAGGCCTATGCCAAGCCCTCGTACAAGTTCAACGATTGGCTGACTGTCGGCGGCGTGTTCGAAACAGGTTTCAACAACTACAACAACAAAGCCGTGGCGCCCGGACTGGTTTGGGTCGGCGATGCCGGCCACTACTTCGCCGCTGGCAATGCGGTTATTACCCTGCCATGGCACCCGGTGGCCGACGTCACGCTCTCCATCAATCCGGAGATCGGTTACGAATGGTACAGCTCCGGCGTGACCGCCAATATGGGCTTTATCTCTGACACCTACTGGGATGTCGGTCTCGATATCGTCTACAAGGCCGTTACACTCGATCTGCGCTATTGGGGTACGAACGCGAAGCCCGGCATCGCGGGAACCGCAAGTGCCAACCAGTGCAATACCGCGGTTGGCTCGGGCGGCAGCTCCAACCTCTGCGGCGATCGCTTTGTAGCGACTTTGAAGTTCGACACGACTCTTTCGGCTCTGAAATAAGCCAATCGCTGCCTCATTGGCTTGAACAGGCGGCGGCTCCAAAAGAGCCGCCGCTCTTCTTTGTCGGCTGCCGGTGGATGCCGCCGCTATGCGGCCGGCGTCAGGCTCCCTTCGCCGACCTTGTAGTGGTCGCCGTCGCGCGTGAAGGCCAGCCGCCGGCGGTGGAACGCGGCCAGAGTCGAACGGTGGCCAATCGATACGATGGTCGTCTTCGGCAACTGTTGCTGCAGCAGGTTGTAGAGCGCGGCCTCCGACGGCTCGTCGAGCGAGGCGGTGGCTTCATCGAGAAATAGGTAGTCCGGCGCGTGCAGCAGCGCGCGGGCGATGCCGAGCCGCTGCTGCTCGCCGAGCGACAGCATGCGGTTCCAGTGCGCCTCCTCGTCGATGCGCGGGGTCAAGGCCGGCAGGCCGACCGCTGCGATGAGGTCGGCAACTTTGGCCGTATCGAAGCTCCCGGGCTCGGCCGGATAGGCGACCGCGGCGGCCAGTGGCGCGATCGGGAAGTATGGCCGCTGCGGCAGCATCATGACGCGGGCGCCTTTCGGCACCGTCACGGTGCCGGCGCCGAACGGCCAGATGCCGGCGAGCGCCCGCAACAGCGTCGACTTGCCTGAGCCCGAGGGACCGCCCACCAGCACGCGCTCGCCGGGAGCGATCGCGAGATCGCTGGCGTTGACCAGGGGCACGCCGTTGGGAAGCCGCACCGCCAGATCCTTGATCGTCAGCGCCGCCGCATCGCCCGCGGCGACGTCGATCACCGGCGGCGTCACCGCGACCGCGCGGGCGGCGGCGATCGATTGGTCAAAGCCATTGAGGCGTTCGATCACCGCGCGCCATTCGGCAAGATTGCGATACAGGCTCACGAAAACCGATAGTGCCTCCTGTACACGGCCAAAAGCATTCGCCGTCTGCATGAGGCCGCCGAGTTGGATCACGTTCGCGAAGTAGGCTGGGCTCACCATGACGAAGGGGAACACCACCGATGCTTGGGCGTACCCGGCGGTAAAAAAGGTGAGCTTCTTCTGCCGCGACATGATCGCGAGCCAATTGGCTACGACATTGCCGAACCTTGCCAGAAGGTGGTCCCGCTCCGCCGGTTCGCCGGTAAGCAGGGCGATCTGTTCGGAGTTCTCGCGCACCCGCACCAGGTTGAACCGGAAATTGGCTTCGTAGCGCTGCTGTAGGAAATTCAGTGCGATCAGGGGATGGCCGATCCAATGCGTCAGCGCCGTGCCGAGACAGGCGTAGATCAACGCTGCCCACAACAGGTAGCCGGGAATGTCGAAGCCAAATCCGAATACATGCAGCGGCGCCGCCGCCGAAAGTGACCATAAAATGATCATGAATGAGAATAGCGTGACGCAAGAATTGAGCAATTGAAGGCCGATCGACAGCGTCAAGGCGACGAATTGCGTAATGTCTTCCGAGATACGCTGGTCCGGGTTGTCTGCGGCGTCGCCGAGTAGCTGCATCCGGTAGTGATTGGCGCCCTCCATCCAATGATCGAGATAGGCGGCGGTCATCCACCGCCGCCAGCGGATCTGCAGCCATTGATTGAGATAGAGCTGGTAAACCGCAAGCACGATATAGACGCCGGCGAGGATGGAGAAATAGCCGAGCTGGTGGACGAACGTATCCCAGTTGCGTTCCTGCAGCGCGTTATAGAAGCGGTTGTTCCATTCGTTGATCAGCACGGTGATGCCGACGATCGAAAGTTCGATGGCGATCACCGCCGCCAGCAGGATGCGGCCGGGCCAACGGTCCTCGGAGCGGAAATAGGGGCTGGCAAGTCGCCAAATAATGGCGAGCGTCGAGAAAATACCTCTCACGGGGGTCTCCTGCTGTTGCCGGCTTGCGCCTCAAGCGCCGCATTGGCCGTTTATGTGCACTCGCTCGTGGCGTTGCTGCGGCGAGGTATTCCGATCTTCACGGTGGGCCGGGTCCGTCGAGCGTCGAATTGCCATTCAAATCCTTGATGTTATGCCTCTTTTATAGACGAAAGATGATTGCGACCATGGGCCTGCGCCAAACCTGACGTCGCGCCTGAGCCAACATTTTTCTCGGATGAAACGTGGCGGTCTTGCGTATTTTCGGGATCACACATTAGTGTGGCCGCCAAGGCAGACAAATGCCTAAACGCTTGCGGCTCAGCCAAAAAATCACGGGAGGGTTGAAAGATGAAGAACGACTTCCATTCGATAAAGCTTGACCGGCGTACGGTCATCAAGACCGCGGCGCTCGCCGGCGTCGCGCAAATCGCCTCGCCCTTCGTCATCCCCGTGCGCGCCGCCGACGCCATCAAAATCGGCATGGTGGATCCGCTGACCGGCGTCTATGCCGCGCCGGCTGGCAACGAAGTCATGGGCGCCAAGCTCGCCGTCGAACAGATCAACGCCAAAGGCGGCGTCATGGGGCGGCAAATCGAGTTGTTGGTCGAAGATTCGGCGAACGACGTCGGCACCGGCGTGCAAAAGGCGCGCAAGCTGATCGAGCGCGACAACGTCAATTTCATCATCGGCGACGTGAACTCGGGCATCGCCGCGGCGATCGCGCAGGTCACCGCCGAAAAAAAGGTTCTGCACGTCGTCTCCGGCGGACACACCGATTCGATCACCGGCAAGGACTGCCACTGGAACGTCTATCGCGTCTGCAACACGACGCGGATGGAAGCCAATTCGGTGTCGGACCTGCTTTACAACAAGTACGGTAAGAAATGGCATTTCATCACGCCGGACTACGCCTTCGGCCACACGCTTTATGACGCCTGCGCCGCCAACCTGAAAAAGCTTGGCGGCACCGTCACCGGCAACGAGCTCACGCCGCTCGGCACCACCGACTTCTCGGCCTACCTGATCAAGGCGAAAGCGGCAAACCCGGACGTGCTGCTGCTGCTCGTGCAGGGTTCCGACATGATCAACTGCCTCAAGCAGATCGTGCAGTTCGGTCTCGACAAGCAAATCCATGTCGCCGGCACGCAACAGGAGCTGGAGTCGCTTGCCGGCCTGCCGCCCGAGGCGCGCATCGGCATCTGGATGTTCGAATGGTACTGGAAGCAGCCGGGCGTCCCCCACGTCGCCGAGTTCGTCGCCGACATCCGCAAGCGCAACGGCGGCAAGGTGCCGACGGCGCGCCACTGGTTCGGCTACACCTCGGTGATGACCTTCGCCCTTGTCGCCAACCAGCAAAAATCGCTCGACGCGGTGAAGCTGGCGCAGGCGCTGAGCGACTTCGAGTTGCCGCCGGAGGTCAAGCTGCAGCCCAACAAAGTCTATTACCGCAAGGGCGATCACCAGTTGATGACGTCGTCTTTCATCGGTGAAGCGGTCAGCAAGGGCAAGGACGATCCGGAAGATCTGTTCCACGTCGATACCGTCGTGCCTGGCGACAAGACGGCGCCGCCGGTGGCCGACACCGGCTGCACGGTGAAGTGGCCGGCCTGATCGTAAGTCAGATGCTCCCGCCGGCACGTATGCAAAAGCAGCGCGCGCCGGCGGGAGTTTTCAGTCCGCAAAGCAAGTCATGACTCAACTCCTGCTCTTCAACATCACGAACGGGCTGATCATCGGCGCGTTCTACGTGCTCATGGCGCTCGGCCTGTCGCTGATCCTGAATTTGAGCAACGTGATCAACTTCGCCCATGGCGGCTTTCTCGTCCTCGGCGGCTACATTGCCTACACGTTGACGCCCTATGTCGGATTTTGGGGCGGCCTGCTGATCGCGCCGCCGCTGACCGCGCTCATCGGCATCACGGTCGAGCGGATTCTGATCCGGCCGCTGTACGGCCGCGACCCGCTCTACAGTCTGCTGCTGACTTTCGGGCTCGCCTTCATTATCGAGGACGGCACCAGGTTCATCTGGGGCGCGCAGGGCAAACCCGTGACCGTTCCGGCGTTCCTGGCGAAGCCGCTGAGCCTCGATTTCTTTTTCATCACCGGCTACCGGCTGTTCATGGTCGCCATGGTGGCGGTGACGGTGGCCGCGCTGTTCATTTTCCTGCGTTATACGCGGATCGGCGTACGCATCCGCGCCGGAACCCTCGATCTCGAAACGGTGTCGGCGCTTGGCATCAATGTCCGCGTGCTGCGTTCGCTCAATTTCGCCGCCGGCATCTTCCTTGCGGGATTGAGCGGCGTCCTCGCCGCGGGCCAGCTTGGGCTTGAGCCGACGATGGGCACGGGTCTGCTGATGCCGAGCTTCATCGCCATCATCGTCGGCGGCGTCGGCTCGCTCACCGGGACGCTGCTCGGCGGCCTCCTGATCGGCGTCGCTTCCGGCCTGACAGCGATGTTCTTTCCGGCGGCCAGCGAAGCGGTCATGTACGTGCTGATGGCGGTCGTGCTCTTGATCCGCCCGCGCGGGCTGCTCGGCGAAGAAGGCATGATGACATGAGCGGCGAGCAAACCCGCAAGGCCGTCGTGCTGGTGGCGATCTGGGCGGCGCTGATCCTGGCGCCGTACTGGATCGTGCCGCTTGGCGGTTACACCGCGTTGGCGACGCGCGTGCTCGTGCTTGGGCTTGCGGCGATGTCGGTGAATTTTCTGCTCGGCTTCACCGGCGTGCTGTCGTTCGGCCACGCCGCCTATTTCGGCCTGGGCGCTTACGGCACCGGGCTGGCGCTCAAATTCATGACCGCCAGCACGCCGCTGTCGCTCGTCCTGGGCACGCTGCTCGGCGGGGTCGTCGGCGGGCTGTTGGGCGCGCTGATCGTGCGTCGGCGCGGCGTCTACTTCGCCATGGTGACGATCGCGTTCGGCCAGGTGTTCTATTACATCGCGTTCCAGTGGAGTTCGCTCACCGGCGGCGACGATGGTCTGCGCGGCTTCTCGCGCCAGCCGCTCGATCTCGGCTTCTTCAAGATCGATATTCTGTCGAACACCAACTCCTTCTACTATTTCGTACTCGTCTGTTTCGCGCTCGCGGTCGCCGTCATGGGCATTCTGCTGCGCTCGCCGTTCGGCCGCGCCATGATCGCCATCCGCGAGAACGAACGCCGCGCGCGTTTTCTCGGCATTCCGGTCGAACGTCACATCTGGATGGCGTTCACCCTGTCCTGTTTCTTCATCGGCTTTGCCGGCGCGCTCTACGCGCTGGTCAATAATTTCGCCGACCCGAAAGGCCTGCATTACAGCCAGTCCGGCGATTTCGTCATGATGGCGGTGATGGGCGGCATGCGCAGCTTCTGGGGGCCGTTGCTCGGCGCCACCGTTTTCGTGGTGCTGCAGGATTACCTGTCGAGCGTCACCATCAACTGGATGTCGTTCGTGGGTCTGCTGTTCGTGCTGGTCGTGTTGTTCTTCCCGCGCGGGCTGCTCGGCTTCATTCGCCGCAAACGCGAGGCATGACAGGCGTGCCATGACCGTGCTCGAAGTCAAAAACGCCAGCAAGCGTTTCGGCAGTCTGGTCGCGGTGCAGGACGTGTCGCTGACCGTCAATGCGGGCGAGCTGCGCGCCATCATCGGCCCGAATGGCGCCGGCAAGACGACGTTCTTCAATCTGATCAGCGGTTTCTTCGCGCCCACGTCCGGCGCCATCGTTTTCGAAGGCCGCGATGTCACGCGGCTTGCGGCGCACAAACGCGTCGAGCTTGGCATGGCGCGGACGTTCCAGATCACGGAAATATTCCCCGAACTCACCGTATTCGAGAATCTGCGGACCGCGGTCGAGGTCGCGGCCGGTTATTGTCTGCGTCCCTGGATCAACGCCTCCGAGCAGGGCGACATCGGCAAACGCGTCGCCGAGTTGCTGCAAATGGGCAATCTGGCGAGCAAGGCCGACCGCCTGGTCGGCGAACTCGCGCATGGCGACCAGCGTGCCACCGAGATCATGATGGCGCTGGCGCTCAAGCCGCGGCTGTTGCTGCTCGACGAGCCGACCGCCGGCATGGGCGACCAGGAGACCTACGACATCACGCAATTGATCCGGAAGCTGCACCGCGACCAGAAGCTGTCGATCGTCTTGATCGAGCATGACATGCGCGTCGTCTTCCATCTCGCCGATCGCATCATGGTGCTGGCCGAAGGCAAGATGCTGGCCGAGGGAACGCCGAAAGAGATTGCCGCCAACGAGGCGGTGCAGGCGGCTTACCTCGGAAAGGCGGCGGCATGAGCGGGCTCGCGCTTGAGGCCGACGGCCTTCACACATTTTACGGCAAGAGCCACATCTTGCACGGCGTCGGCCTCGAAGTGCGCGAGGGCGAGATCGTCACTCTGCTGGGACGCAATGGCGCCGGCAAGACCACGACGCTGCGCAGCCTGATGGGGCTGAGCCCGGCGCGCCAGGGCGTGGTCCGCATTTTCGGCCATACGACCTCCAGCTGGACGCCGTTTCGGATCGCGGCGCTGGGTGTCGGCTATGTTCCGGAAGGACGCCGGATATTTGCGAATCTCTCGGTCGAAGAAAACCTGAAAGTCCCGCTGGAGCGCGCCGGTCCCTGGACCGTCGAGCGTATCTACGAGCTTTTCCCGCGGCTGGCCCAGCGCAAGAGTAACAAGGGGCGGCAGCTGTCCGGCGGCGAGCAGGAAATGCTGGCGATCGGCCGGGCACTGCTGCTCAATCCCAAACTCTTGCTGCTTGACGAACCGAGCCAGGGATTGGCGCCATTGATCGTGCAGGAAGTGTTCAAGACGGTAGTTGCGGCACGCCAGCAAGGCATCTCGGTGCTGCTGGTCGAGCAGAACGTGCGCGCGGCGGTCGAGATCGCCGACCGCGCCTATGTGCTCGACGACGGCAAGGTGGTGTATTCGGGTTCGGCCGCCGAATTCGGCAAGGACGAGGAGCGCGTCCGCGCTCTGGCCGGCGCCAGCGCCGAGAACTGGGAAGACCACGGCGCGCCGGCCTGATCGGGTTCAATCGCGATATATTACTTTGGCCGTTCAATAAGGTTGATCGACGATGCCGGACACGCAACTCGCAGGACTGGCCGCCATCGAAGCCGCCGCGCGCATCGCCGCCGGTGACGTCAGCGCGGAAGACTATGTCGGCGCGTGTCTCGCGCGGATCGCGGCGAGCGACGACAAGGTGCGGGCGTTCGTGCACCTCGACCCGCAGGACGCGTTGCGCCAGGCGCGGGCGCGCGACGAGCATCGTCACGCCGGCAAGCCGCTCGGACCGCTGCACGGGGTCCCTGTCGCGATCAAGGACATCTTCGACACCGCGAATTATCCGACCGAGTGCGGCTCGGCGCTGTTCAAGGGCCGCCAGCCGGCGCGCGATTGCACGGCGGTGGCGCGCCTGCGCGAAGCCGGCGCGGTGATCATCGGCAAGACGGTGACCACCGAGTGCGCCTATTTCCACCCCGGGCCGACGCGCAACCCGCACGATCTCGAGCGCACCCCCGGCGGCTCGTCATCTGGTTCGGCGGCAGCAGTTGCTGCCGGCATGGTGCCGCTCGCGGTCGGTTCGCAGACCAACGGCTCGGTGATCCGGCCGGCCTCGTTCTGCGGCGTCTACGGCATCAAGCCGACGCACGGCACGATCTCGCGGCACGGTGCGCTCATTCTGTCCAAAGCGCTCGATCACGTCGGTGTATTCGCCCGCACTCTCCCCGACGCCGCGTTGATCCTCGCGGCGCTCGCCGGCTATGACGAAAACGACAGCGACAGTCGCCCGCTGGCTACGCCGAAATATCTTGAGATACTTCAGGAAGCGCCGCCGCAGCCGCCGCGGCTCGCATTCGTGCGCACGCCGATGTGGGACAAGGCGGATGCAGAGACGCGCGAAGCGTTCGAAGCGCTGGCGAAGCGGCTGGAGGATTGCGTCGCGGCCGTCGATCTGCCCGACGCCTACGCCGCGGCCTGGGACGACCAGCGCGTCATCATGTCCACCGACATGGCGCACAATTTCGGCGCGCTGGTCGCGCGCGGCGGCGAGGCTTCGAGCCAGCGGCTGCGCGATCTCGTCGCCGAGGGCAGCCGGACCAACGCGCTGCGCTATCTCGCCGCGCGCGACAACGCTCCGGTCTATACCGCCGGCCTCAACGAGATCTTCAAGCGGTTCGACGCCATCCTGACGCCGTCGGCGCCCGGCATCGCGCCGCGGGGCATGGCCACCGGAAATCCGGTGTTCAACACGCTGTGGTCGCTGACCGGATTGCCGGCGGTGACGCTGCCGCTGTTGTCCGGCGAAGGTGGCATGCCGATCGGCGTGCAGCTCGTCGGCGCGGCCGGCGACGATGCGCGGCTGCTGCGTACTGCGAACTGGCTGATTGGCAGGCTTGCTTAAGCCGGCGGTGACGAAAAGAAAAAGGGCGGCCTCGAGGGCCGCCCTTTGCATTCGTATTGGTCGGAGGACGATCAGTACATGCCGCCCATGCCGCCGCCCGGCGGCATCGCCGGGGCCGGCTCCTTCGGCAGTTCCGCAACCATCGCCTCTGTGGTGATGAGGAGGCCGGAGACCGAGGCCGCGTCTTGCAGCGCCGTGCGCACGACCTTGGCCGGGTCGATGATGCCTTCCTTGATCATGTCGACATATTTCTCGGTCTGGGCGTCGAAACCGAAGCTTTCCGAGTTCTCGTCGACGATCTTGCCGACCACGATCGAGCCTTCGACGCCGGCATTCTCGGCGATCTGGCGGATCGGAGACTCCAGCGCCTTGAGCACGATGTTGATTCCGGCCTGTACGTCGGAATTCTCGTTCGACAGCTTGCCGACCGCCTTCTTGGCGCGCAGCAGCGCGACGCCGCCGCCTGGCACGATGCCTTCCTCGACCGCGGCGCGGGTGGCGTTGAGCGCGTCCTCGACGCGGTCCTTCTTTTCCTTGACCTCGATTTCGGTCGCACCGCCGACCTTGATCACGGCGACGCCGCCGGCCAGCTTGGCGAGGCGCTCCTGCAGCTTCTCGCGGTCGTAGTCAGAGGTGGTCTCCTCGATCTGCGCCTTGATCTGCTGCACGCGCGCCTCGATGTCGGCCTTCTTGCCGGCGCCGTTGACGATCGTGGTCTTCTCCTTCTCGATCACGATCTTCTTGGCGCGGCCGAGCATGGCCGTGGTGACGTTCTCGAGCTTGATGCCGAGGTCTTCCGAGATCAGCTGGCCGCCGGTCAGAATGGCGATGTCTTCCAGCATCGCCTTGCGGCGGTCGCCGAAGCCCGGGGCCTTCACCGCGGCCACTTTCAGGCCGCCGCGCAGCTTGTTGACGACAAGCGTGGCGATGGCTTCGCCTTCGACGTCCTCCGACAGGATCAGCAGCGGCTTGCCGGTCTGCACCACCGCCTCGAGCAGCGGCAGCATGGCCTGCAGGCCGGAGAGCTTCTTCTCGTGGAGGAGGATGTAGGCATCCTCGAGCTCGGCGATCATCTTCTCGGCGTTGGTGATGAAGTAGGGCGAGATGTAGCCGCGATCGAACTGCATGCCCTCGACGATCTCGACGTCGGTGTCGAGCGATTTGGCTTCCTCGACGGTGATGACGCCCTCATTGCCGACCTTCTGCATCGCTTGCGCGATCATCTTGCCGATGGTGGCGTCGCCGTTCGAAGAGATGGTGCCGACCTGGGCGACCTCTGCCGAAGAACCGACTTTCTTGGCGCGCTTCTCGATGTCCTTGATGACGGCGGCGACCGCGATGTCGATGCCGCGCTTCAGGTCCATCGGGTTCATGCCGGCGGCAACGGACTTGGCGCCTTCGGTCACGATCGCGGCGGCCAGCACGGTCGCAGTGGTGGTGCCGTCGCCGGCGAGATCGTTGGTCTTCTGGGCGACCTCGCGCACCATCTGCGCGCCCATGTTTTCGAATTTGTCTTCGAGCTCGATTTCCTTGGCGACGGTGACGCCGTCCTTGGTGATACGAGGCGCGCCAAACGATTTGTCGAGCACGACGTTGCGGCCCTTCGGGCCGAGGGTGACCTTCACCGCGTCGGCGAGAATTTTGACGCCGCGCAGCATGCGATCGCGCGCGTCGACGGCGAATTTGACTTCCTTGGCAGCCATTTCAGTTCACTCCAATGGGTTTTAATTCGGGATCAGGCGATCACGCCCATGATGTCGGACTCCTTCATGATCAGGAGCTCCTCGCCGTCCAGCTTGACCTCGGTGCCCGACCACTTGCCGAACAGCACCTTGTCGCCGGTCTTCAGGTCGATCGGGATCAGTTTGCCGTTTTCGTCGCGGCCACCCGGACCGACGGCGATGACTTCGCCTTGCGAGGGTTTTTCCTGGGCGGTGTCGGGAATGATGATGCCGCCTTTGGTCTTCTCGTCGGCGGTGATGCGGCGCACGACGATGCGGTCGTGCAGGGGACGAAATTTGGTCTTGGCCATGGGCTCCTCGTCGGCGCTTAAGCGCGTGCGTTTACCGGAAACTCTAGATTTTCTAAGCTATTAGCACTCAGTAACGGAGAGTGCCAAAAAGCTGCCCGGGAGATATGAGGTTAGCGCGGGAGTGTCAAGCAGGCGGCCGTCCTGCTTGCGGGGCAGGGCGGGCTCGCAACCGCTCGCCTGCCGGGCCGTATATCGATCGACTTGGAACCGGCGCAATGGGACGGCCTTTTATACGGGATGGGCTGGAACCCGCTTGCACTGCCGGCCAATGCCCCGCAAAGTCGCCTGACGGCGCGTAGGAGTCCGGATGAGCCACTATCGACTGCCCCGATCGACAGCCTTGGTATTGGCGTTGCTGGCGCTTGGGCTTGCCGCCTGTTCGACCGGCGGTCCGCAAATGCCGTCGATCTTCGGCACCTCGCAGGAGCAGCCGGCACCGCAGCCCGAAGCGGTGCCGACGCTACCGCCAGGCTTCCCGCCGCAAGACATCGTCGGCCGCTGGGGGCTTGCGGCCTACCACAAGGACGAAGACCGCCCGCGCATCGAGGCCGCCGCCGCGCAGCAATGCAAGCAGCCCTACGTCATCACCCTTGGGCCGACCGGCGGCGTCATGATGCATCTCGCCGACCAGGCGACGCCCACCGAACTGCGGCTGAAAGGCGCGCCGGGCGGCAAGACTTTTATCGGCCCGCCGGAAGACCCGCCGGGCAGCGCGCAGGATCGCGAAGTGCTGGCCTTCGACGGGCGTCTGCTGATCCTGCGCTGGATGGATCCGGAAGTGCAGGGCCGCTACGGCACCATGGTCTATGTCCGTTGCGGCGCCGAAGGCGCCAAACGGCCAGCCAAGCCGAAGGCAAAGCCGAAACCGAAGGCAGCGCCCAAACCGGTTCAGCCGCCGATTCAGAGCGCCCCGCCGCCTCCGGCGCGATGAGGGCCGCCGCCGCCCAAACTGGGCCGGCATTCGACTCGAATCGATGATGCTGTAGAGATTGCCGGGCCATGCCCGCTGCCCGCGACTTCATCGACGGCCCCTGGCGCGCCGTGCTTGTGCTCGGCGTCACCCAGATCCTGTCCTGGGGCACGATCTTCTACACGCCGGTGCTGATAGTACCGCTCATCGCCCAGGAGCGCGGCTGGTCGATGTCGTTCGCCATGGGCGGATTTTCGGTCGGCCTGCTGGCCGCCGGTCTGAGTGCGCCTTACGTCGGGCGATCGATCGACCGCTTCGGCGGCCACGTGGTGATGACGATCGGCTCGCTGATCGGCGCGCTAGGGCTGGTGCTCATCACCCAAGCGGCCGACCGGTTGAGCTACCTCGCGGTCTGGGTCGTCCTCGGCATCGCCATGGCGGCCAATCTTTACGATTCCGCCTTCGCCACGCTCGGCCGAATCTTCGGGTCCGGCGCGCGCGCGCCAATCACCGCGCTGACGCTCGCGGGCGGCTTCGCGTCGACCGTGAGCTGGCCGGCGACTCATTTCCTGAACGAGGCGATCGGCTGGCGCGGCACCTACTTGGTCTACGCCGCGCTGCTCGCTTGTGTCTCTGCGCCGCTGCATGCGCTCGCTTTGCCGCGCACGCGTTTCGCGCCGGAGACAACGCGGGCGAGCGACGCACCGCAGCCGGCGGTCGTACTGCCGCCTCATGGATGGCCGTTCATTCTGGTGGCGACCGCGTTCGCAACCTACGCCTTCGTGCCCTCCGGCCTGTCGGCGCATCTCTTGGCAATCTTCGCGCGCTCCGGCATCGACGCTGGCACGGTGGTGTGGATCGGCGCGTTGTTCGGGCCGGCGCAGGTCGGCGCCCGGCTGATCGAATTCGCCTTCGGCCGCAACCTGCACCCGCTATGGGCGGCGCGCTTCGCGCTGTCGGTACTGCTCTGCGCTTTTGCGATGCTGGCGCTGCTCGGATTTTCCGTGCCGGTGGCGGCGGCCTTCGCGCTGATGTTCGGCGGTGCCAACGGTCTCGTCACGATCACGCGCGGCGCGGTGCCGCTGGCGCTGTTCGGCGCCTCCGGCTACGGGCAGCTGATCGGCCGGCTGGCGGGGCCGTTTCTTTTGGTGCAAGCGGCGGCGCCGCTGGTGATGGCCTTCGTCGTTGACCGCGCCAGCGATCCGGCGGCGCTGGGGCTTGCCGCCGGCTTCGGCGCCGCAGCGTTGATCTGCTTTATCCTGATTAGACGCCCGCGCTAGTCGAACAGGACGTCGATCTCCTGCTGGCTGGTGTGGCCGGAATCGCCGTCGAGGCGCGGGCCGTTCAGCAGTGTCGAGCTGGCCGGCGGTTTCGCAGGCCGCGCGCCCGCGGGGCGTGCCTGATAGCGGTCGAGCATGCCTTCGACCTGGCCTTCGATCGTGGTGAGCGTCCCGATGACATTGCCGATGCGCTGGCCGCTCAGGTCCTGGAAATTGCAGGCTTCGTAGATCTGCACAACGCGGTCCTGGATTTCCTGCGCGAGGCCGCGCTCGTAATCGGTCTTCATCGCGGCCGCGAGTGCCTTGGCGCTGTCGTCGATCACCTCGGCCGACTTCAGGATCTTTACAGTGGCCTTTTCCATGCCTTCGACGGCGGCGCCGAGCTTGCCGGCAGCGTGGGCCATGTGACGTTCGTGCCCCTCGCCGACGAGTGCGGCGAGTTCGCGCATGGTGTGGGCGACGGCGGCGTTGAGGTCGGCGAGTTCGCGCTCGAGCGAGGCCACCGCGCCGTCGTCGGGTCGCTCGCTGCGCACCGAGGCTCTCGGATCGACGCCCCTGTCCGGCACCGCGCCTTTTGCCGGCCGTGCCGTCGCGTGGCTATCGATCAGCCGCTCGACGCGAAACACCTTGCGCTGCACCTGGCGTCCCCCTGGCGTCCCCAATGCCGTTTTCTAGCAGGGCGCCGATTAACGCCCGGTTGCAGGATCGGCAGAGCGGGCAACGTCCGAAATCGACACCTTGCGTTTACCATGATGCTTCGCGTTTTACGCAAAATAAACTCTAACGCGACGAAGCGCGCGCGCATTCACCATAATCGGGGCCGCCGCAGTTTTCATTTACCATTCGGTTTCGCTTTACGCTTGTACTGCTGGTCATCCGACGATGAGTGCAAGGGTACGTCGATGCAACGATCGCTTTTCTCCGCTGTCATCATTGCCGCTTCCATCTCCGGCGCCTCCTTCGCCGAGCCGCTGACACTTGCGCCGGAAGAGCGGCCGATCCTGGCGGCGGCTCAGGCGCCGCAACAGGGTTTCGGCGGCGGCGGCTTCATCGAGTTCCTGTTCAGCGGCGGCACCTCGCGTCATGGCGAACTGCAGCCCCGCTCCTATGCCAATGCGCCCGCTGCCGCGCAGCAATACGAGCCGCAGGCGAGCCGCGACATCGACCCGCGCTATGAGCGCCAGGAGGTCGCCTATAGCGGCAAGGAAGCGCCCGGCACCATCGTCATCGATACGCCGAACAAGTTTCTTTATCTGGTCGAGCCGAATGGCATGGCGATGCGCTACGGCGTCGGCGTCGGCCGTCCCGGCTTCACCTGGGCGGGCGTGCACACCATCTCGGCCAAGAAAGAATGGCCTGATTGGGTGCCGCCCGATGAGATGCTTGAGCGCCAGCCTGGTCTGCCGCATTTCATGGCCGGCGGTCCGAACAATCCCCTCGGCGCGCGAGCGATGTATCTCGGCTCGACGCTGTACCGCATCCACGGCTCGAACGAGCCATGGACCATCGGCCACAACGTCTCGTCCGGCTGCATCCGCCTGCGCAACGTCGACGTGATCGACCTCTACGGCCGCGTCAAGATCGGCACCAAGGTCGTCGTGCTCTGAGATCCTTTAGGGCGTCGTCAGCGCGACGCCGTGCTCGCCGAGCAGGCGCGGGAATTCATCCGAATTGAAATAAGCGAATTCGCGCTCGCGCTGATCGGTCAGATCATCGAGACGCTTGAGTTCGGCATCGACGAAGCCGGGGTGGCACATGACCAGCCCACCGTCCGGCTGTCCGGCAAGAAAGCGCGGAAACACCTTGGCGAAGTCCGGCTCGTGATGGAAATCGTAGGCGCCGGCGAACGCCGGATTGAACGCGATGCCGAGCCGCCGCGCCTTGCGGCGGAAGCCCAGGCTCAGCACGTCGAGCACCAGTTCCTTGCGGCTCTTGCGGCGTCCCGCCATGCGCGGGCGGCCGCATTGCCTTATCCAGGCGCCGGGCGCGGCCACCGCCGCCACCTTGAGCACGGCGTCGCGCACCTGCGGGAACAGGTGTACGTGCTGATGGCCGTCGATGAAGTCGGGCGGACGGCCGAAGGCGGTGACGAAGGCCTCGACTTGCATCGCGACCTCGATCGTCAGCCGTTCTAAATTGAGCCGCCGCATCATTGCCGCGCGCATCATCTTGTTGAGCGGCAGGAAATGACCGTGGCCGAGCGGTGTGAAATCCTCGCTCAACGGCTTGAACGGTCCGGTCAGCGCTATGTGCAGGCCGATCGCGGCGCGCGTGACGCCGGAGTTGAGTTCGTCAAGCACGGCGGCTTCCGTGGCGTCGAAATGCGGCGCCCCGGTCATCACCGAAGTAGCGTTGAGCCGCCCCCGCAGGATCAATTCGCGAATGGCGCGGTTCACCGAGCGGGAAATACCGTAGTCATCCGCGCACAGCCAGATGTGCCGGTGTGCTGCCGCCACGCTCACTCCGCCGCGCGCGTAGCCGCTGGCCGCGGCTTGGCGTCGTTTTTGGCGTCGCCCTTGGTGCTTTCGTCGGCGCTCATGATGTTGTGTTCGGCGACGAAATAGACCGGCCGTGCCTTGATCTCCGACAGCAGCTTGCCGATGTATTCGCCGAGCACACCGATCATCATCAATTGCGCGCCGCCGATCACCATCATGCCGATCACCAGCGACGGATAGCCCGGCACGTCTTTGCCGTAGATGATGGTCTCGATCAGGATCTCGATGCCGAACAACAGCGCGATGGCGGCGAGCAGCAAGCCCAGCAGGCTCGCAACGCGCAACGGCGCCACCGAGAACGAGGTGAGGCCTTCGATCGACAGGCCAATCAGCGTCCACACGCTCCACGTCGTCATGCCGTGCGCGCGCCGCGCCGGCTCATAGTCGACCCGCACTTGCTTGAAGCCGATCCAACTCGACAGACCCTTGAAGAAGCGGCTGCGCTCGGGCATCTGCCGCAGCGCCGCCGCCGCACGCGGCGACAGCAGACGGAAGTCGCCGGCGTCTTCGGGGATTTTCTGCCGCGCGCCCATGTTGATCAGCGCGTAGAACCAATGCACGCTGGTGCGGCGCAGCCAGGACTCGTTCCCGCGGTGGGCCTTGGCGGTGTAGACCACGTCATAGCCGTCGTCGAGCCAGCGCGCGACCAGCGTCTCGACCAAATCAGGCGGATGCTGGCCATCGCCGTCCATGAACAGCAGAGCACCTAGCCGGGCGTGATCAAGCCCGGCGAGCAAAGCCGCCTCCTTGCCGAAATTTCGCGACAGCGTGACAACCTGGACGTCAAGCGGGTCGGCCTTGAGCGATTGGGCGATCTGGCCGGTGCCATCGACACTGCCGTCGTCGACATAGACCACTTCGCAGTTCAGCCCGTGTTTGGCCTTGAGCGCGCGCGCCACGGCGGCGATGCGGTCGTGCAGCGCGGCGAGGCCGCGCGCCTCGTTGTACAGCGGCACCACGATCGAGAGGCCTGCCGCGGCCGCCGAGCGCGGCGGGGACGCGCTGGATTTGCTCGTTTTGACGGGCATTTGTCGTTGACCTGTCGCTTGCGGGGCGATCTATAGCGCATGCAGCGCGGCCTGTCGCGCCTGCGTCAAAGTGCTATGAACGACCCATGATTCCGGCGTCCCTGCGAAACCTCCGCGACCGTCTGACCGAGGCCTGGCGCGGGCGCACGCTCGCCCTCAAGGCGATCAGCTTCGCCGTGGTCGGCCTGGTCAATTCGGTCGTCGACTTCAGCGTTTTTTCCTTTGCCTACTACTACGCCGGGCTTCCGATTGTCGCCGCCAACGCGCTGGCCTGGGTGATCGCTGTCACCGGCTCCTACATCCTGAACTCGACCATCACCTTCGCGCACGAATCCGGACGCAAACTCACCGCCAAAAGCTACTTCAGCTTTGCGCTGTCGCAACTCGCCGGATTCTTCGCCAATACCGGCACGGTCTGGTGTCTGGTCGAATTGGCGCACGTGCCGGCCTGGGCCGCCAAGGTGGCGGCGATCGCGGTGAGCTTCGCGGTCAATTTCTCGCTGTCGCATTTTCTGGTGTTCCGCACGCGCGATTCGCGCGGCGGACGTTGAGTGGAGCGTCCATGCAACATGACGGCAATCTGACCGCCCGCTGGCCGAGTTTCGTCACGCATCTGGAATGCGCCATGACCGGCGAGCGGCACGAGGCCGATCAAGTTCACAATCTGTCGCGCGCGGGCAAGCCGCTGCTGGTGCGTTACGATCTCGCCGGCGTCGCCAAGGCGCTGAGCAAGGACAAGCTCGCCGCGCGCGCGCCGGATCTTTGGCGTTATCGAGAACTGTTGCCGGTGCGCGATCCGAAAAACATCGTCAGCCTCGGCGAGGCGATGACGCCGCTGATCCCCATGCCCAAGCTTTCGGCCAAGCTTGGCGGCGGTGAGATCCTGGTCAAGGACGAGGGCCGCCTGCCGACCGGCTCGTTCAAGGCGCGCGGCCTGGTCATGGCGGTGTCGATGGCGAAAGCGCTCGGCATCAAACACATGGCGATGCCGACCAACGGCAATGCCGGCGCCGCGCTCGCCGCTTACGCTTCGCATGCCGGTATCAAAACCACAATCTTCTGCCCGGAGGACACGCCGGAGGTGAACGTCAGCGAGATCGCGCTGCAGGGCGCGACGGTCTATCGCGTCAACGGACTTATTGATGACTGCGGAAAAATTGTCGGCGAGGGCAAAGCCAAAGTCGGCTGGTTCGACACGTCGACGCTGAAGGAGCCCTACCGCATCGAGGGCAAGAAGACGATGGGCCTTGAATTGGCCGAGCAATTGAACTGGACCGTGCCGGACGCGATCTTTTATCCGACCGGCGGCGGCACCGGCCTGATCGGCATGTGGAAAGCCTTTGCCGAACTCGAGGCGATCGGTTTCATCGGCACGAAGCGCCCGCGCATGGTGGCGGTGCAGGCGGCCGGCTGCGCGCCGATGGTGAAGGCTTTCGAGGAGGGCAAGGAGCACGCGCCGCGCTGGGAAAACGCGCACACGATTGCGTCGGGTATTCGCGTGCCGCAGGCGGTCGGCGATTTTCTTATTTTACGGGCGGTACGCGAGAGTGGCGGCTTTGCCGTCGCCGTCGACGATCCGGCGATTACCGCCGCTCTCGACGAAGCGGCGCGCGAGGAGGGCCTGCTGTTGTGCCCGGAGGGCGCGGCGACCTACGCCGCTTACAAGCAGAGTCTGGCCGACGGCCGCGTGAAGAAAAGCGATCAGGTAGTATTGTTCAACTGCGCCAGCGGCCTGAAATATCCGCTGCCGAAGATCGAGCGCAAGCTCGACCGCCACAAGCCGATTGATTTCGCGGCGCTGTGAGTGGATGATTTCGGGAAATGAAGCGCGCAAACGGCCGCGTCGGGAGAACGCATGAATAAGCAGCTTTTTGCCGCTGCGGCGGTGGTGCTGGCGCTGGCGGCGCCAGCGGGCGCTGAAGACTATCCGTCGCGTCCGATCACGATGATCGTGCCCTTCGCAGCCGGCGGCCCGACAGACGCCCTGGCGCGTGTCATCGGCGACGGCATGGGCAAGGCGCTCGGGCAACCGATCATCGTCGAGGATGTCACCGGCGCCGGCGGTACGCTCGGAGTTGCGCGGGCGGTGCACGCCGCGCCGGACGGTTACACGCTGAGCATCGGCCACCTCGGCACGCACGTGATCAACGGCGCGATCTACCCCTTGAACTTCGATCTGGTGAATGACTTCGAGCCGATATCGCTGCTCGCCAGCAATCCGATGATGGTCGTCTCCAAGAACGACATCCCGGCAAAAAACCTCAACGAGCTCGTCGCATGGATCAAGGCGAACAGCGGCAAGGTGACGGCCGGCACCGCCGGCGTCGGTTCCGGCGCGCATTTTTCCGGAGTCTATTTCGAGCAGGCGGCCGGCGTTAAGCTCCAATTCGTGCCCTATCGCGGCACTGGGCCGGCGTTGCTCGATCTGGTGTCGGGGCACATCGATCTGATCGTCGACCAGGCTTCCAACTCGTTGGCGCAGGTGAAGGCCGGCAAGATCCGCGCCTATGCCATCACCGCGCCCACGCGCCTTGCGGCGGCGCCCGATATACCGACCGTGGATGAGGCCGGCCTCAAAGGCTTCTATATCGAGCTGTGGTCTGGGCTTTGGGTTCCGAAGGGCACGCCGAAAGAGATCGTCGCCAAGCTCAACGCCGCGGCGGTCAAGACGCTGACCGATCCAACGGTGAAAAAGCGGCTCGGCGAAATGGGCCTGCAAATTCCGCCGCGTGACAAGCTGACGCCGGAAGCGCTCTCCGCGCATCAACAAGCGGAAGTAAAGAAATGGTGGCCGATGATCAAGGCTGCCAACATCAAGGTCGAATAACGGCCGCAGAGCCGGACAGGACCGGAAGACGAGGGAGGTGGAGATGAAACGTGTTCAATGGGCGCTTGCGCTCGCCATATGTGCCGGGCTCGCCAGTGTTGCCGGCGCGGCGCGCGCCGAAGACTATCCGGCACGCACCATTACACTGATCGTGCCGTTCCCGCCGGGCGGGCCGAGCGACGTCGTGGCGCGCATCATCGGCGACGGCTTGAGCCGCCAGCTCAATCAGACGGTCATCATCGAGAACGTCGGCGGCGCCGGCGGCACCATCGGCACGTCGCGCGTTGCTGCCGCGACAGCCGACGGCTATACGCTGCTCGCCGCCAGCATGGGCTCGCACGTCGCCGCGCCCGTGCTCACGCCGAATGTCCGCTACGATGCCGTCAAGGATTTCGAGCCGATCGGGCTGATCGCCAACGCGCCGGTCGCCGTGGTGGCGCGCAAGGATTTTCCGGCCAAGGATTTCAAAGAGTTCATCGCCTATGTGAAGGCCAACGGCGACAACGTAAAGCAGGCGCATGGCGGCGTCGGCTCGTCTTCGCACATGGCCTGCCTGCTGCTGACCTCGGAACTCGGCCTCAAGCCGAAATTGATCCCCTATCGCGGCACCGGACCGGCGCTTGCAGACCTCATCGGCAATCACGTCGATTTCTATTGCGACCAGGTGGTCAGCGTCGCGCCGGCGGTGAAGGGAAAATCGATCTTGGCCTATGTGGTGTCGGGCGATACGCCGTCGCCGGCGTTGCCGGGCGTGCCGTCGGCCAAGCAGGCGGGCATCGCCGACTACACACTCAGCATCTGGAGCGCGATGTATGCGCCCAAGGGGACGCCGAAGGACGTCGTCGCCAAGCTCGCTGCCGCGCTCGACAAGGCGCTCGACGATCCGGCGCTTGCCAAGCGGCTCGTCGATCTCGGTGGCAGCGTACCGACCAAGGCGGAGCGCGGGCCGGCGCACCTTACGGCGGTGCTCAAGGCGGACATTGCCAAGTGGCACCCGATCCTCAAGGCGGCGATGCCGCCGCCGAAGTAACGGCAATCAATCGTTCGCCAGAATCTCGGCCACTTCGACGCGGCGGCCTTCGCGCGCCGAAGTGATGCCGGCGCGGATCACGGCCAGCGACTTGGTCGCGTAGTCGCCGCTGACTTCCGGCGGCGGCCCGCCGCGCACCGCCGCTGCGAACTCCTCGAGCTCCTCGACGAAGGTGTCGTTCTTCTCGCAGGGTACGGCGACCGGTTTCTTCTCGCCCTGCTTGAGCCAGCTCAGGCCATGGTGCAGGTCGTAATAGGCGGTGGCCGCCTTGCCGTAGATGTTCATCAGATAATATTCGGACGCCGAGGCGTAGCTGGCGTTGAGCGTCGACAGCGCGCCGCTCTCGTGCTCGAACACGAGGCTCGCCACATCCGGATTGTCGCCTGGCAGTACCAGTTGTGCAAAGCGTCCGCTCACCGCCTTGATCGGCCCGAGCAGATAATCCAGCACGTCGGCGTAATGCACGCCGATCTGCAGCATCACCCCGCCCGGCATGCCGGCGGCGGTGTAACGCCATGACGTCATGTCGAACTGACCGAGCCGGTCGCGGCTGATATTGGCCTCGGCATTGACCATTTTGCCGAACACGCCGGCTTCGATCTGGTTCTTGATCCAGCGGAAATGACTTTCGCGCCGGCGCTGATAGCCGAGCGCCAAGACGACGCCACCGGCCCGGCAGGCCTCGGTGAGCTTGCGGCCGTCGCTGACCGAATTGGCGATCGGCTTGTCGAGGAAAACGTGTTTGCCGGCGGCTGCAGCCTGGCGCGTCGTTTCCAGATGCACGTCATTCGGCGTGGTGTTGATGATGGCCTCGACGCCTTCGTCCGCGAGAATGGCGTCGTAGCTCGGCACGGGGGTGCAGCCGTATTTTTTGGCAAACGCGTTGCGCTTGTCTTCCGAGCGCGAAAAGCAGGCGACAATCTTGAGCTTGCTCGAACGCATGACGGCGTCGGCGAGCACATCCGACCACCAGCCCATGCCGATGCAGGCGACGCGTACAGGATCAGCCATGGCCTATTTCCAGCTCGCACCAATCGCTTCGACCGCGGCCTGCGCGATGCGCTCGTCGGTCTGCCAGTCGCCGCCGGCGACGCCGATACCGCCGATGCATTCGCCGTCGGCGATGACCGGGCAGCCGCCTTCCATCGCCGTCCAGCGCTCAGGGCCGGCGGCGAGCGCAAGGCCGAGCGCGTGTGTGGTGTCGAGCTCTTGCGCCTGCGCGCCACGCGCCGATGTCATGCGCTTGTTCGACGCCGCGCAGACCGCCTTGACGGTCGAGGAGTGCACCGAGTGAAAGCGGCCGCCTTCCATGCGCTCGAACAAAATGAGATGGCCGCCGGCGTCGGTGATGGCGATCGATACCGCGATGCCGGCCTTGTTGGCCTCAGCCACGGCCGTCGTCATCATTTTCCTGGCGCCGTCCATGGTCAGGCGCTTACCCGTCGTGATGAACACGTT
Source organism: Pseudolabrys sp. (assembly GCA_036273755.1). GTDB lineage: Bacteria > Pseudomonadota > Alphaproteobacteria > Rhizobiales > Xanthobacteraceae > Pseudolabrys. The sequence continues at coordinate 4,496 of DASUGZ010000184.1, read as the reverse complement.
TCCTCCCGAATTTCGTTTGCCGCCGATGATACGGGTTTGTCGCGGCTCAAGTAAACCGCACGCCGCTCGATATCGAGGGCGCCCGGATTTGATGAGGTGAAATCGGCCGGCGTGCTAGGCGGCCGCCGAGGTTGGTGCTGCGGCGCCGGAGCCCGCTTGCCTCGTAGGCGATGCCGCAGTCCAGCGACCGCTCGTCTGCTGACGCCGGATATGAAACAGCCGCGCCTCCGCCTTGAGAAGACGTCTCGCCAAGGCGTAAGCGACAAATGCGACAAGGCTGCCGGCGATCACGTCCGTCCCATAATGGGCGCCTTCGGTCACCGTGGCGCAGAGCATGAGCGCATCGACAACGATCAGCGGGCCCAGCAAGTAGCGATAGCGGCGCAGCATCAACGGCGTCAGCCAAGCGACCGTGGCGTGGAACGACGGGAAACTGACGATGCCGCCGAGCCCTTCGGTCAGCCTCAGTGGCGCGGCCGTGCGCAGGCGCATGAGGTGCTCGATCGGGGTTGCACCGGTGAACCGCAGCACGCGGAACATCGACCTCTCGACGAGTGCGATCGGGCTTTCGGCCGGCAGCAGTCCGGACACGATGGTGGTAACGACAAGCGCGATGGCAATGGCGAGCAGATAGACACGCACCTCGCTCAAGCGATCGACGGCTGCCAGCACGAACAGCGGCAGTGCGATTTGCCAACTCATGCTGAAGTAAGCCCAGGAGAGGATTGTGGCGATAGCCGGATGGGCGTCGACCCAATACGCGATCGCGAACCAGTGCATGCCCAGCGCGGCGTCGGCGTCGGTGAAGAGCTTGTCTTGCAAAGGCAATACGAGGCGCTGCACCGCGTAAGCGGCGATGACGGCGAAGATGCACGTCAGGACCAAAAACAGGAAGCCGTAAACGATGAAACGGCCGGTACGGGACACGCGGCTTTGCGGCGCGAAATGACTGAGCATTTCCCATGCCACGACGCCGAGCATCAGCGGCCAGATATTCGGCAGGGCGGCGAAGGTAAGCTGTGTCCCGAGCGAGATGCCAAGTCCGATCACCGCAAGCGCGCATGTGCACACGGCCGCGCTCAGTGAAATTGGGCTGGTGCGCGACGGCAGTGTCGTGTCGGAAAAAGAACTCGGCGACCACGGCATCGAAGCCGAAGGTGGTATTGATGCCGTTTAACAACCGTTAAGAGTAGTAGCTATTGGTTGTATAAATAAATTTTAACAATCATTAAAAATGGAGCAATCGGCAGCGCTGACGCGGCGGCAAGGGCCGTTCGCGCGTCAGAGCGCCGCTTCGAGCTTGGCGTAAAGCGGATTGTCGCGCGAGAACACGTAATCGAGATCGGCCACTGCCACTGCCTCCGCACCGTTCTCGCGCAGGAAGCTGGTCAACGCGTAGACCTTGTCCGGCGGGCAGTGCAGCGTCAGCATGCCCGACGAGGTCGGGCCGCCGAATGGCGTGACCACGGCAAATTGCTCCTTGGCGCGTTCGACCAGTGAGGCATCGCAGGCGGCGAAGCGCGCGCGCACCTCGCGGAAGGCGTGGGCGCGCTGCTGCGCCGCGATGCGATCCAGAATCACCCGCGCGGTCTCGCGCTCGGCCGCGCCCCAGGCCGCTGCGCGCGCGGCGACGAGGTTCGCCTGCGAGCGCAGGATGACGCCATCGTCGATGATCTTGAGCCCATTGGCGGCGAGTGTCGCGCCGGTCGTCGTGATGTCGACGATCAGTTCGGCGGTCCCGGCGGCTGGCGCGCCTTCGGTCGCGCCGGTGCTTTCGACGATACGGTAATCCACGATGCCGTGCGCGGAGAAGAACTCGCGCGTCAGATTGATGTATTTGGTCGCGACCCGCATCTTGCGGCCGTGGGCGTGGCGGAACGAGGTGCCGACGTCGTCGACGTCGGCCATGGTGCGTACGTCGATCCAGGCTTGCGGCACCGCCACCACGACGGTGGCAAAGCCGAAGCCGAGGCCTTCGATCAACACCACTTTGCTGTCGGCGTCGGGAATCATTTCGCGCACCAGATCCTCGCCGGTGACGCCAAAGTGCACGGCGCCGGCGGCAAGCTGCGTGGTGATTTCGGAGGCGGAGATGTAAGCGACCTCGACGCCGTCGAGTCCGGCAACGGCGCCGCGATAGTCGCGCGCGCCGCGCGGCTTGATCAGATTGAGACCCGAGCGCGCGAAAAAGGCTTCGGCATTTTCCTGCAGCCTGCCTTTCGCCGGCACCGCCAGCACAAGGGCGCTCATGCCGCGCCTCCGTAGACGGCGAGGCGCTCGATCCACACCGCGAGCCCGACCGCCGCGATCGGCGTTTCGCTGCCGAGGCGGGAGAACAATCCGTCATAGCGGCCGCCGGCGACCAGCGGATCGCCGGTGCGCGCGGAGTCCGTCAATTCGAAGACGAAGCCGGTATAGTAGTCGAAGCCGCGGCCGAACGCGGTCGAAAAGCGCACGCGGTGCAAGTCGATGCCGCGCGCGGCGAGAAAACCGGTACGGGTCTCGAACAGGTCGAGCGCCGGCCCGAGCGCCTCGCTCATGTTGCCTTCGTTGGCGAGCGCGCGCAGCGCGGCCGCTGCTTCGTCCGGCTCGCCGGCGATGGCGAGGAAGCGCTCGATCAGCGGGCGCACGTCGCGCGGCAATTTCGCCGCGGCGCCCAGTGCCGACTGCTCGAGGAAACGCTCGGCGATTTCGGCGACCGAGCGGCCGCCGACCGCGCTGATGCCGGCAATCGACAACAGGTCGGTGACCAGCGCATGCGCGCCCTTCGGATCGGTATTCGACAGCGCGGCGAGCACGCCCTGATATTCGGGACGCGAATTGTTGCCGCCGAGCACCAGGCGGTCGAGGTCCTGCGCCAGGTTGCTCTTGCGGTTGAAATCCTTGATCAGCCGCCGCTTCCACGCGCCCGGCAGATCGAGCCCTGCAACCAGGGCGGCAAACAGCGCGACGTCGCCGATCTGGATGTCGGGCGCGGCAAGCCCGTAATGCGCGGTGGCTTCGAGCCCGAGCGCCAGCATCTCGGCGTCGGCAGCGGCCTTGTCGGTGCGGCCGAAGCTCTCGATGCCGCCTTGCAGGAATTCGGCGGGCCCGTCATCGCGGTGACGGAACACCGGCCCGAGATAGCAGTAACCCGCCGGCTGGCCGGCGACGGCTGAGGCGAGGTAGTCGCGCGACACCGGAATGGTCAGATCGGGGCGCAGGCAGAATTCGCCGCCGCCTGGCGCCGTGGTCAGATACATGCGTTTGCGGATGTCCTCGCCGGACAGGTCGAGGAACGGCTCGGCCGGCTGCAGGATGGCGGGCGCAATGCGGGCGTAGCCGGCACGCTCATAGGAAGCGACCAGCGCTTCCGCCCGCGTGTCGGGTCCTTTCGCCTTGGTAGGGACGCTCATCTGCATCGCAATTTCGCCGGTCAGGAGGCGGCCCTTTAGCACGATAGTTTTAAGGATTCGACGCCGTTTCACCCTTGGCCTTAACGGTGCCGGTCCGCAAATGCTTGGTGTCGTTAACGAATTTAGCGGCCGACGCCGGCCCGCGGCCCTGAAATTCACAGGTGAGCCACGGGCTAAGTATCGGAGCGAGTAAGACAATTTAAACGCAACCGGCGTTCACTGGGGCGGTGGGGGACTGAGCCATGACACAGCCGGTAGCGCGCGCCGTCGTCGACGCCTTTTACGAGGTTTATGCCGCCCGTGACGTCGACAAGATCGCGGAGTTTCTCCACGACGACGTGGAATGGACGATCAGCGGTCCGGTCGACTACCTCCGCTTCTGCGGCACGCATCGCGGCAAAGTGGCGGTGCTCGATTTGATCAAGCGTCAGGTGCCGGCGGTCTTGCGCGTCTTCAGTTTTGTGCCGGATTCGATCGTGGTGGACGGCGATCACGCCGCGATGCTCAGCCGCCAGTCCTCGAAGCGCACGAGCGATGGCCGGGTCATCAGCTACCGCGTCGCCAATTTCATGCGCTTCTACGACGGCAAGGTGATTGAAAATATGTCGTTGCTCGACAGCTTCGACGCCGTCGAACAGGTGCTCGGGCGTCCGCTCGACCTGCAGGGCGGCCGTTCGCGCCAGGCAGATTGTATCGCCGTCTAGCGGCCGTACTTTCCCCGTTTCATTGCAGTGCTACAATCGCGCTCGCATTTTGCGATGGAGTGCATGCCATGCGACGTCTTGCCGTGATTGCCGCTGTTTTGATCCTTGCGACGCGCGCCTGGGCGGCCGAATTGCCGACGCGCAAGGCCGGCTTGTGGGAAATCAAGATGGAATTCCAGGGCCACAGCCGGCTGCCGATGCAGACGATGAAGCAATGCACCGACGCCTCGTCCGACAAATTGATGACCTACAATTTCGGCGGCGCCGCCGAGCACAATTGCCAGAAGCAAGACTTCAGCCGCAGCGGCAACGCGATCGTCATCGACTCGGTCTGTTCGTTCGGCGGCGCCACCAGCACGTCGCATGCGGTCGTCAGCGGCGACTTCAATTCCGCCTA
>DASUGZ010000183.1:0-3821 GCA_036273755.1 Pseudolabrys sp. | reverse complement strand
AGCTGCGACCGAGCGATCGCACTTAGCCCCAATTTCGCCGAGGCACATTCCGCCCGCGGCTCGACGCTGCAGCAGCTCACGCGTCTGGACGAGGCCGTGGCGAGCTTCGATCATGCGATCGCGCTGAGCCCCGACTATGTGGAAGCGCACTACAATCGCGGCAACGCCTTGAATGAACTCTCGCGCTTTGCGGAGGCGCTTGCGAGCTACGACCGCGCCATTGCCCTCAGGCGCGATTTTGCCGAAGCCTACTCCAATCGCGGCTCGGCGTTCAAAGAGATGAAGCGTTTCGACGAGGCGTTGGCCAGCTACAACCGTGCCATCGCCATCAATCCGAACTACGCCGAGGCCTACACCAACCGCGGCTCGGTCTTCAAAGAGCTGCGGCGTTTCGACGATGCCGTTGCCGGGCACGAACGCGCCATCGAACTCAAGCCGGACCTTGCCGACGCGCACTTCAATCGCGGGCTGGCGCTGCACGATCTCAACCGCTTCGACGAGGCGTTGGCCAGCTACGACCGTGCCATTCGGATCAAGCCAGATCTTGCGGCCGCGCTCTGGAACAAATGCGTGACGCTGTTGGCCATCGGCGACTTCGAAGACGGCTGGACACTCTACGATTGGCGGTGGACGGGCAGGGTCGCCACCACCGTGCCGCTGATGACAAGCAAGATGCCGTGGTGTGGGGCTCCGCATAAGAGAGTCCTGGCTTGGGCCGAGCAGGGCGTCGGCGACGAGATCATGTTCGGCGCGTTGCTGCCCGAATTGCGGCAGGTTTCATCGAAGGTCATTGCCAAGATCGATGCCCGTCTGATTCCGCTGTTCGCGCGGTCGATGCCAAAAGACATCGTCTTCATCGCCAATCCCGGCGCGGTCGATGAAAACGACTATGACGAGCACGTCGCGTTGGGTGGCCTGTGCAGGTACTTGCGCACGAGCGAAGCAAGTTTCGGCAACACGCGCGGCGGCTATCTGGTCGACGACAAGGTGAAGACCGAGGCTATCCGCAAAGCGCTCGCGGCGCGCGCCGCCGGCAAGAAACTATGCGGCATCAGTTGGCGCAGTACCAATGCAAAAACCGGGGCCGACCGGAGTCTGGACCTCAAGGCGTTTGTCGAAATGCTGCCATCGGACCGGTTGCAATTCGTCAGCCTGCAGTACGGCGACACGGCGGACGAAATCGAGCGCGTCAAATCGGGGTTGGGCCTCTCGGTGCTGTCCCACAAGGACGTTGACAATTTCAAGGACATCGACGGCCTCGCATCTCTGATCAAGGCGTGCGACGTGGTAGTCTCCGTCGACAACACGACGGTGCATCTGGCCGGCGCCTTGGGCCAGGATACGCGCGTGCTGCTGCCGGTCGTGGCCGAATGGCGCTGGCAAGTGGATCGCGACGACAGCCCTTGGTACGCCTCTGTCAAACTGTATCGGCAAATTCGCGACCGCGATTGGACGGTGCCGTTCGAAAAGGTCAAGGCAGACTTATCGCGCTTGTGAACCGGCGGTTGGCAAACGCACGCGGCCTCCGGCTGGGGAGCATCCGGAGGCCGCGTCGTTGACGCCGTCGTGCGCTCGCGAAACGCAAACGGCGGGGGAGCTCGCTGGCTACGCCACAAAACGCAACGGGCGCGTGCTCACTGAAAACCGTTACCCGCTAACTCAACGCACTAGAACGGCAGCAGGATCTGCATCAGCTGTTGGCCGTACGGGTCTTGCTGGATATCGGTGACCTGGCCGCGCCCGCCATAGGCGATGCGCGCCTGCGCGATCTTGCTGGAATCGATCGTGTTGTCGCTCTGGATGTCCTCGGGCCGCACGATGCCGGCGACGATCAGTTCGCGGATCTCGAAGTTGACGCGGATCTCCTGCTTGCCCTCGACCACTAGGTTGCCGTTGGGCAACACTTGCGTCACCACCGCGGCGACGTTGGTCTGCAACGCTTCCGAGCGGTTGATGCTGCCTTTGCCGTCGGCGGCCATATTCGAGTCGGTGGTCAGAATGCGCGTCGGCACGGTGGTGTTGAGGATCGGCACCTTGGTCTTGCCGAAGAAATTGGTGATGCCGGAATCTTCTGAGGTCGTACGCTGGCGTTGCGTTTCGTTGGACAGGTTGGCTTTGTCGGTGATGTTGACCTGTACGGTGAGAATGTCGCCGATTTGGTGCGCGCGCTGGTCCTTGAAGAAGGCGCGCGAGCCGTTGCGCCAAAGCGAATTGGGATTGTACGAGGCAGGCTGCGCCGCCGGCATTGGCATCTGTATCGGCTTGTAGCCCGGCCGCGTGGTCGGGTTGTCGACCGCCGTCAGCGGCGGCGGCTGGCCGATATTCTTCAGGCTGTCGAAGGCCGCGCAACTCGACAACAGTGACGCTGTGAGCGCGGCGAGCACCGCGTGGCGCGTCAGGTGAAGGGCTTTCATTGACATCACTTTCACAAAAGGCGCGACGGCGCCGTTACGTTTTGACATGGACCGGCAACGCGACATGACTGCACCGCTTTCATTTCAACTTGACGCTTAGGCTTGCAACGTGACTGTTACGCTCGACAAAACTCTCGGCTCACCGGCCCACAGGCAGATTGGCGGCGAGCTGCGGCGCGACGGGGCTCACCAGCACTCGGCCGGCCCCGACCACGACGCCTTGTACCGTGCGCTTTGATTGTTCGTTGAGCACGCCGATGGTGTCGCCTTCGGCGCCGCCTTCGACCGCTTTGCCACGCGATGTGAGGCGCATGCCAGGCATCTGATAGATCAGGGTCACCATCTGATTTTGCTGAACCAATTCCGGCTTCATCAGCTCGGCGCCGCGCAGCGGCTGGCCGGGGCGCAAGGCCGCGCGGGCGGCAAGGCCGACCACCTGTTCAGTGGTGCGCAGGATGTCACGGCCGATGTCGGCGCGCGGGCGCCGCTCGATCGCCACGTCGGACGTCTTGATCACTTCGCCGCGGTCGACGGAGTGCGTCAGCGTGACGACTTCGGCAGTGGCCGCCGCGTGGCCGGAAAGGCGCAGCGCGCCGCGTGAGGTGGCACCGGTCGGCATATCGAGGGTGACGTCGAAGCGGCCGGTGCGGCTATCGTAGTTGAGGAGCGCGACGCGCGGGTCGCCTTTGGCGGCCGGCTCGACCTGGATCGCGGTGAGTTCGCGATCGAAGGTCACGGTCACGTCCTGGGCCGGCCCGAGCGCGTATTGCGCGGCGAGCGCCTGGGCAACGCGCTCTTCGATGGCTTTGGCCGGAATGGTCCGGCTCGCGCGCGTCACGGTGACTTCGCCGATGTCGCCGGTGTCGAGACCGATGAGTTGATGGTGGCTGACCGCCTCGACAACCGCCTCGGCCGGCACCGTGCCGGTCACGCCGAGATCGGGCGCGCGGAAGATCGGCACGCGGGCGATGATGCCGGCGTTTTCGACGAGGTCGCCGATGCGGACGACGCCGCTGGTGACGGTAACCTCCGCCTTGAGTTTTGGCCGCTGCTGCGCAGCGGCCGGCGCGCAGAGCGCGGCGAAGGCGACGGCGACGATGACGAGGTTGCGGATCATGGTCGTGCCCTTAGCGGATCAGGTTGGCGTCGGATTGCAGCATCTGGTCGGCGGCGGTGATCACCTTGCCGTTCATTTCGTAGGCGCGCTGGGCGGCGATCAAATTGGTGATCTCGGTGACCGAGTCGACGTTGGATTGCTCGAGGCTGGCTTGCAGCAGGTCGCCGGCGCCGTCGGTGGCGGGCAGACCGTCTAGCGGCGTGCCCGAAGCCGGCGTCTCGGTGTACATGTTGTCGCCGATCGGCAAGAGGCCGGCTTGGTTGATGAAGCGAGTCAGCGTGATCTGGCCG
>DASUGZ010000182.1:0-7231 GCA_036273755.1 Pseudolabrys sp. | reverse complement strand
CATCGCGCGCTACGACGAAGCGCGCGATGTGCTCGAACTGCACGGTGTGGCCAAAGTGCCGCATTGGAACCGCGACGCGCTGGCGCAAATGCTGGGTCGCAAACGCGAATCCGTGCAGCTTTACGAAGGTCACGTCGGCGGCGGCTTCGGCATTCGCGGAGAAATTTACCCAGAAGATGTCTTGGTCTGCGCCGCCGCGTTGAAATTCCGTCGCCCCATCAAATGGATCGAGGACCGGCGCGAGCACCTCATCGCCGCCAATCATTCACGCGAGCAAACGCATCGCGTGCGCGCCGCGATCGATGCGCACGGTCGCATCCTTGGCATCGATGACGAATTTTTCCACGACAACGGCGCCTATATGCGCACGCACGCGGCGACCGTGCCCGATCTCGCCGCTGCGATGCTGCCGGGGCCGTATCGCGTGCCGGCCTATTGCGCCATGGGTCACATCCGCCTCACCAACAAGACGCCGTGCGGCACCTATCGAGCGCCGGGCCGTTACGAATCCTCCTTTGTTCGCGAGCGGTTACTGGACGCCATCGCCTCAAAAATCGGCGTCGACAAGGTGGAAATCCGCCGCCGCAATCTGATCGGCCAAAGCGCGATGCCTTATGTGCTCGGGCTCGATACGCTCGGCACCAACATTGTCTACGACTCCGGCGACTACGCGCTTCTCCTTGATAAAGCGCTGCAATTGGCCAATTGGGATGCGTTGCAAGGCGATTTGAAAAAGCGCCGCGCTGCTGGCGAAAAGGTCGGCGCCGGGCTCGCCATGTTCGTCGAAAAAAGCGGCCTGGGTCCCTTCGACACAGTCAAAATCGAAGTCAAATTAGACGGTTCGATCGAGGTCGTCACCGGCGTCGCGTCCATTGGCCAAGGCGTGGAAACGGCGATGGCGCAGATCTGCGCCGACGGGCTCGGCGTAAATTACAGCGATATCAATGTCATCCACGGGCAGACCGATCGCATCGAACGCGGCATGGGCGCCTTCGCCTCGCGCGTCACGGTGATGTGCGGCGAAGCGACCCGCATGGCGGCCGCCAAACTGCGCGAACATATTCTTCTTCTCGCCGCCGAACTCATGCAAACAAGCGTGAAGTTCCTCACCATCTCGCAGGGAAGAATTCAGCGCTCCGACAGTTCCTCGGGTCCGTCTATTCTTCTTGCCGAGCTGGCGCGTCAGCGCCCGCTCACGGCCGAAGCGACATTTGAATCCTCGCACATGGTCTACCCCTATGGGGTTCACATCGCCGCCGTGCGCGTCGACGCCGAGACCGGCGGTGTCGCCATCGAGCGCTACACGATTGCCTACGACGTCGGCCGCGCCGTCAACCCGCGGCTGGTCGAAGGCCAGATCGCCGGCGGCCTGGCGCAGGGCATCGGCGGCGCGCTGTTCGAGGAGTTCCTGTACGACGAAGCCGGCGAGCCTCTGTCGGTGAGCTTCGCCGACTATCTGATGCCGACCGCGCGCGAGGTGCCCGAATTGTCGATCCTCGTCACCGAAGACGCGCCCAGCCCCCTCAATACGCTCGGCCTCAAAGGCGCCGGCGAAGGCGGCGCCAATCCGGTCGGCGCGGCGATCGCTTCGGCAATCGACGACGCGTTGCAGCACCCCGGCGCGGTGACGCGCCTGCCGGTGACGCCGCAGCGGCTCAAGGCGCTGCTGGCCGCCAGATAGAGCCGCCAGGAAATTTCCGATTTTTCAGTTTCCGATGACGTCGCATGAGGGCCGAAACGGCGGCCACTGCCCTCATCGGACCTGAGCGGACCAGGCCAGCCACCGCCATTGACAAGGCCGGTCCCGGCGAACACGCTTGCCTGCAGGGGCTCGTCATCATCAGAACAGCGTCACGCGGCAATCCTGCCGCGTCAGGCGTAGAGCCTGCCTCGGGGAGGGTTTTATGTCCGTTCGGCGTCGATCTTTATTGGTCTGCGGCGGCCTGCTCGCCGCGATCCTGGCACTGTCGTCCAGCAACGCGCAGGCGCAGGAAAAGCACTACCGCTTCGCGCACGACCAGCAGCTCAATTCCGGCTACAGCGTTGCGTATGACATCTTCTCGGCGAAGCTCAAGGCGCTGAGCGGCGGCAAGATGATCGTCGACCAGTATCCCGGCGCGCAGCTCGGCCAGGAGCCGCAACTCCTGCAATTGGTGAAGTCCGGCGACATCGACTTCGCCATCGTCTCGTCGGCCAACAGCGCGACCATCTCGCCGCAGACCGGCGTAATGTCGTTGCACTTCCTGTTCAGCGGACCGGACCACATGGTCAAGGCGCTGGGCGATCCGAAGGTCTTCGACGCGATCCGCGACATGATCGATTCCACGTCGCAGGGCATCCACGCCATCGGCCTCGGCACGCAGGGCCTGCGCAACATGTACAGCAAGAAAGAGATCCACAAAGTCGAGGACATCAAGGGCCTGAAGATTCGCGTGCAGGCGACCGCGACCGAAGACGCAACGTTTGCCGCTTACGGCGCGCAAACCGTGCACATGCCCTTCGGCAGCGTGTACACCTCGCTGCAAACCGGCGTCGTCGACGTCGGCGAGAACTCGGTCAACGTTTACCTCATCAACAAACACTACGAGGTCGCGCCCGTGCTCTCGATGACCGAGCACGAGGCGAACAACGCGATCCTCTATGTCAGCGACAAGCTGTGGTCGAGCCTCAACGATCAGCAGAAGAAGTGGCTGCTGGAGGCCGGCCGCGACGTCAGCACGCAAGAGCCCAAGAAGGCGTTCGAACTCGAGGACCAGGCCGCGGCGAAGCTCAAAGCCATCGGCATCAAGATCGTCACGGGCGTCGACAAATCCGGGTTCCAGAAAGTCTCCGGCCCGATGCTCGACAAGCTAGCCAAGGAGCTCGGTCCACACGCCGATAAGGTCAAGACGCTTATCAAGGCGATCCAATAACTCGATCGTTTTGAGGGTCGAAACACGGAGAGGCCGGGCGACCGGCCTCTCCGGTCTGTTCAGTGGACAGCAGCATGCGCATTGCCGACAGATTGGTGTTGCAGCGCCAGCGTCATCTCAAGTGGAAGGCGCTCGACGGCCTCGAACTGATTCTGATGATCATCGGCGGCATCCTGCTATTCGGCTTTTCACTCTCCGTTTGCGCCGATATCGTCACCCGCACCATCGGCTCGCCCTGGCTATGGCTACAGGAAGTCACCTCGACACTTTTCATCTACGCAATCTTCATCGGCGCGGCGACCGCAACGCGCCGCAACGATCATCTCTACCTGACCGCATTCGCTGAAGCGCTGCACGGCCGTAAGCGCACGGCGGTCGAGCTCCTTATTCGCGCGATCGTTCTCGCCGTCGCCCTGTGCATGGTCTATTACGGCTATCTCAATTACCTCCGCGGCTTCGGCAGTTTCCGCCTGCCGTCGAATACGCCGATTGCGTCGCTCTATGCCGCGATCCCGATCTGCGGCGTTCTGGTCACGCTGTTCACCGTCGAGCAAATCGTCAACGGAATTCGCCACGGGTTCGATCATCCGGAAGATCCCGGTTCAATCGGAATCGTCGGACATGAGCCGGCGGCCCCGCATCCCGGGGTTGCGCCGTGAGCGCGCCGGTTATCCTCGCGTTGATGTCGGCATGTTTCCTATCCTTCGGCTATCTCGGCGTTCCGGTCCCGTTCGCCCTGATGGGCGGCGTTTTTGTCGGCGCGACGCTGGCTGACGTCTCGCTCGCCTCGATCATCCAAAAGGTCTTCGACGGCGTCGACAACGAGGCGCTGCTTGCGATCCCGTTTTTTCTTCTGGTCGGCGAGTTGATGAGTTCGGCAAACGTCGTCGCGCGCATCGCCAATTTGTCGATGGCGTTGGTCGGTCACGTGCGTGGCGGCCTGTCGCAGGTCGTCACGGTGTTCAGCATGTTCTTTTCCGAAATGTCGGGATCGACAACCGCCGACGTCGCGGTGATAAGCCGCGCGCTCGGCGGGCCGATGAAGAAGGAGGGCTACGAAGGGCCGTTCATCGCAGCAATCATCGCCTCGGCGTCGACCATCGCGGCGCTGGTGCCGCCGAGCATCACCGCCGTCGTCTACGGCGCGACCGGCAACGTGTCGATCGCCGGCCTGTTCATGGCGGGGTTCGTGCCGGGCATGATGATCGGCTTCGGCCTGATGGGATATTGCTATTTCTTCGGGCCTATCGGTTTTCGGCGGCCGCGCGCCTCGTTCTTCACGGTGGCGCGCGCGGCCGGCGATGCCGCGCTGCCACTGATGATCCCGGTGATCCTGCTCGGCGGCATCCTGACCGGGTTTTTCACGCCGACCGAAGCCGGCGTAGTGGCGGCGGTCTGGATTCTGGTCGTCATCATTCCCGCGCTAAATCCCAGGCACATCTGGAACCTGCCTTATGACTTCTGCCTGGCCGGGCTGATTTTCTCCCTGCCGCTGATCACCATCGGCGCCGCCAACGCTTTCGGCTATCTGCTCGCGTATTTGCGCGGCGCGATTGTCATTTCTGATTTTATTATTTCCATCGCCGGCACCGACCCGCATCTCATCATGCTGCTGATGGTGCTGCTGTTCACAATCGTCGGCGATTTCATCGAGCCGGTGCCGACCATCATCATCTTCATGCCGCTGGTGAACGCGCTTTCCACCGCGGGTCATATCAATTCGGTGCACATGGGCGTGGTGCTGATCGCGACGCTCGCATTCGGATTGATCACGCCGCCTTACGGGCTGGTCCTCTTGATGGCGTCGAAATTCGTCGGGGTCAGATTTTCGCAAGCATTGCGGGCGGCGCTGCCGATCTATGTCGTCTTCTTGGCCACCATCGCGTTCTGCATCTACTTTCCGGAAGTCGTGCTGTGGATACCCAAGCACGTGCTGCCGGCCTCGGTCGGCTGCTTCAAAAGCCCCACTGGAGCCGGGCTAATCTGCCCCTGATGACGAGCGAACGGAAGCGCCATGCCGCCCGCCAAAACCGAATTTCAGCCGAAGCTCAAGGCGCCTGCCGGCGCCTGCGACACGCACATGCACATTTACAATCACCGCTTTCCGAAAGCGGCGACCGCCAAAATCCTGGCGCCCGATGCGTCCGTCGACGACTATCTCAAGATGCGCGCGCGGCTCGGCATTGCGCGCACGGTGGTGGTGCAGCCCTCGGCCTACGGCAAGGACAACCGCTGCACGCTCGAAGCGATGGCCGCGATCGGGCCGAGCGCGCGCGGCATCGCGGTGGTCGACGAGACGGTGACCGACGCCGAACTCGACCGGCTGACCAAGCTGGGCATTCGCGGCATCCGCTTCTTCATGCTGCCCGGCGCGCCGTTGCCATTGGAGATTCTCGAAACCATGTCGGCGCGGGTGGCGCCGTTCGGCTGGCACGTGGTGTTTCAGATGGACGGCCGGCATCTCGCCGAACACGAGGCGCTGCTCGGCCGGCTGACCAGCACGCTTATAATCGACCACACCGGGAAATTTCTGGAGCCGGTCGCGCCCGACCATCCCGGCTTTCTCACGATCCTGCGGCTGCTTGAGAGAGGCCGCACTTGGGCCAAGCTGTCGGCGCCCTACGAGACATCGAAAGTCGGCCCGCCGTTCTATGACGATGTCGGTAGGCTCGCCAAAGCGCTGGCCAAGGCGGCGCCGGAGCGGATGCTGTGGGCGAGCAACTGGCCGCATCCGACACCCGGCGTCTCGGTGCCGGACGACGCCTGGATGCTCGACATGTTGCTCGATTGGATTCCCGACGAGGCGGCGCGCAGGAAAGCGTTGGTCGACAATCCGGCGCAGCTTTACGGCTTCTAGCTGACAAACCAGCGCCGGTCAGCCGCGGTTTTAAACATATCGATTCAAATGGTCCGCGTCGGCGCAGCTTTTGTGTAACGCCAATTCGCGAAATCGAACGAACCGCGCCGGCCACCGAGCCAAATAATACCTCCTTTAACCTCGCCGTATCGTAGGCTGGAACATCGGCCGACGTCCAAGGTTTCGCATTACATGCGTCATTTGAGGACAGAACCATGGCCACGCGCAAATCGAAGTCCCGCTGGTTCCTTCGCGATCTTCCGCGCAGCTACATCGTGATTGCGATCGCCGTAGCCGGCGCCGCGACTATTGCCGTCAACATCAATCGGTCCAGTCCGCGGCCGCCCATGGTCACAGCACTTGCCCAGCCCGCCAAAGGTGACGATGAAAGCCACTTTCGCGGCTCAATCGTCTTTCCCTCGAGCCAAGGCGGTCTTTGTTGGACGGTCACGTTGGACAACCGCACCGGCAATCTGAGCGAAGGCGGGTACCGCAAATGCGGGCTGGACAAGCCTAGCAGGGTCGCGAAAGAAGCCGAAGATCAGACAGCACGCCTGCGCGCGCTCAGCGACGCGTTTCGCCGCTAGAGCCGGGCGCGTGGCGATCAAGCCTTGAAATCCGGGCGATAGCCGCCCGCGGTCTTTTCGACGCGGCCGGCGAACGGCAGGCCGACGTGGCCGGGCATCACCAGCGCACCCGATGACGCGCAATACTCGAGCACCTTGCGGCGGCTGACCTTGGCCTGCGCGGCGTCGGAGTTCTTCGGGAAATTCCAGTCGGGATAATAGACCTGCAGCAGATGATGCCAGACGTCGCCGATGAAGGCGGCGCGCTGGCCCTTGCTCTCCAGCTTGAAGAAGACGTGGCCGGGCGAATGGCCGGGCGCGGTGTCGATCTCGATGAAATCGTTGATGCGATGCTGGCCTTCGATCACGTCGGCCTTGCCGTATTCCAGGATCGGCACCACGCATTCGCGGAAAGTGCCGAGCTCCGCCGGACCCTCCTTGGGATCGGCGTCGATCTTGGAGAAGTAGTCGACGTCCGGTTTGTTGAAAACGTAGCGCGCGTTGGGGAAGGTCGGCACCCATTTGCCGTCCTTCTGCTGCGTGTTCCAGCCGACGTGGTCGTGATGCAAATGGGTGCACATCACCAGATCGATGTCCTCGGGCTTGGCGCCGGCGGCGGCGAGACGCTCGAGATAGTTGACGTTGAGCAGGTTCCACCATGGCCGCCCCGGCTTGATCTTGTTGTTGCCGCAGCAGCTGTCGATCAGGATGGTCTTGCCGCCGACCTTCAAGAGCCAGCTGTGCACCGACAGCTTGATCAGACCGCTCGCCGGATCGTAGTGGTGCGGCGCCAGCCAGCTTTTATGCTCGGCCATGTGCGCGTCGTTGAATTCGGGGAAAATCTGCGTGAGCGGGTAGCACGCGCCGTAGGTTTCCTCGATGCGGGTGATGGTGGC
>DASUGZ010000181.1:0-2222 GCA_036273755.1 Pseudolabrys sp. | reverse complement strand
ACCGGCTCGGCGGTCTTCCACATGTCGAGCTTGGGATCGAGCGTGCGGCCGACGCCTTCGACCACCACCATGGTCTTCTGCAGCAGCAGCAACTCGGGCCGCGTGCGCATGTCGAACAGGCCGGTGACCTCGAACAGCAGCATCAGCAGCTTGGCCATCGAGATGTCTTCGGCGGTGCGGTTGTGAATAGGCTCGCCAATGGCGCGAATCGCCTGGGCGAAACTTTCCACCGAATGCTGACGCGGCACGTAGCCGGCGTCGAAATGCACCTGCGCGGTGCGCTGGTAATCTCGGGTGATGAAGCCATACAGGATTTCAGCGAGGAAGCGGCGTTCCTTAGGTCCGAGCCGTCCCATGATACCGAAATCGACCGCGACCAATTTACCGTCGGCATCGACGAAGAGATTGCCGGGATGCATGTCGGCGTGAAAGAAGCCGTCGCGCAGCGCATGGCGCAGGAAGCTCTGGATCACGCCGCGGCCGAGCGCCGGCAGGTCGAAGCCTTTGGCTTCAAGCGCTGAGCGGTCGTTGAGCGGCGTGCCGTCGATCCATTCCAGCGTCAGCACTTCGCGCGCGGTGCGGTCCCAGTCGACGGCCGGCACGCGAAAATCCTCGTCCTCGCGCGTGTTCTCCGCCATCTCGGAGAGCGCCGCGGCTTCGAGACGGAAATCCATCTCCATCGCCACCGAGCGCGCCAGCGTCGCCACCGCCTCGACCGGACGCAGCCGCTGCGCCTCCAATGAGACGTTTTCCGCCTTGCGCGCGACGTAGAAGAAGGCATCGAGGTCCGACCTGAAGCGGCGCTCGATGCCGGGACGCAGGATTTTCACCGCCACCGCTTTGCGCGCGCCACCGGCTTCGACCTCGGCGCGATGCACTTGCGCAATCGATGCCGCGGCAACCGCGGGGCCAAAGCTGATATAGACCTCGGCCACCGGCTTTTCGAAGGCGGCGGCAACGACGGCTTCCGCTTGGGTTTGCGGAAACGGCGCCATCTTGTCCTGCAGACTTTCCAGATCGCGCGCGATCGCCGTGCCCACGACGTCGGGGCGCGTGGCGAGGAACTGACCGAGCTTGACGTAAGTCGGTCCGAGCCGGGTGAGGGCTGCGGCGAGCCGGCTTTTGCCGCTTTTGGCGCTCGGCCGCTCGATCAGGCGCGCCAGCGCCACCGCGCTTCGCGCCGGCAGCGGCAAGGTCCGCGTGTCGACCAGCGCAAAGACGCCTTCGCGCGCGAACACAAATCCGGCGCGCGTCAGGCGGGCGAGATGGGAAACGCCAGCGATCACAACTTCCAGCCCGAGTGCAGCGCAACCACGCCGGCGGTCATCGGCGTGAACGAGACGCGGCGGAAGCCGGCGCCGCGCATCATGTCGGCAAAGCGCTCGGGCCGCGGAAACTTGCGGATCGACTCGACGAGATATTGGTAGGCCTCACGGTCCCCGGTCACCGCGGCGCCGACGCGGGGGATGACCTGGAAGGAATAAAGCTCGTAGAGCGCATCGAGGCCGGGCATCGTCACCGCGGAAAACTCGAGGCACAGAAAGCGACCGCCGGTCTTGAGCACGCGGTAGGCCTCGGCCAGAGCACGCTCGATGCGCGGCACGTTGCGGATGCCGAACGCGATGGTGACGCAATCGAAGCTGCGGTCGGCGTAAGTCAGCTCTTCGGCATTGCCCTGCTCGAAGGCGACGCGGAGATCATGGCCGCGCTGCTCGGCGCGTTCACGGCCGACGGCGAGCATGTCGGCATTGATATCGCAGACGGTGACGCGCACGTTTGGCCCGCCGGCCTCGACCGTGCGAAAGGCAATGTCGCCGGTGCCGCCGGCGAGGTCGAGCAGGTGAAAATCGCTGTCGCCTCTGGGCGGGTTGACCGAAGTGACCAGCGCGTTCTTCCAGGCGCGGTGCAGACCGCCCGACATCAGGTCGTTCATCAGGTCGTAGCGGCGCGCCACCGAATGGAAGACGTCGTCCACCAGCCCTTGCTTCTCGTCCTCGCGGATTTCGCGATTTCCGAAAAATGCCACTTCCCGACCTCGCCAAGCGACGTTAAGGTTGCATCCGGCTTCGATCTCCCGGACTTTCAGCGCGCCAGTTTACCTTGCTGGAGCCGGGGCGGACAGGGCAATGGGGGTGTGGCGATGCGTACCCGATCGGTCATTTTTGCCTTGATCGTTAATGCCACGGTGGCGGCACAGGCCGCCGACGCACCGCGGCAGCACG
>DASUGZ010000180.1:0-15183 GCA_036273755.1 Pseudolabrys sp. | reverse complement strand
CGTGAGGGCAGGGCATGAAGGACATCCTCGACAAACTGGAGAAGCGCCGGGATGACGCCCGGCTCGGTGGCGGCAAGAAGCGCATCGAGGCCCAGCACAAGCGCGGCAAATTGACCGCGCGCGAGCGCATCGAGCTGCTGCTCGACAAGGGCTCGTTCGAGGAGCTCGACATGTTCGTCGAGCACCGCTCCAGCGAATTCGGCATGGACAAGACCAAAATCCCCGGCGACGGCGTCGTCACCGGCTGGGGCACGGTCAATGGCCGCACGGTCTATCTGTTCTCCAAGGACTTCACCGTGTTTGGCGGTTCTCTTTCCGAAACTCATGCGCAGAAGATCATCAAGGTGCAGGACATGGCGATGAAGGCGCGGGCGCCGATCATCGGCCTGTTCGACGCCGGCGGCGCGCGCATCCAGGAGGGCGTGGCGGCGCTGGGCGGCTACGGCGAGGTATTCAAGCGCAACGTCATCGCCTCCGGCGTCATTCCGCAGATCAGCGTCATCATGGGGCCCTGCGCCGGCGGCGACGTCTATTCGCCGGCCATGACCGACTTCATCTTCATGGTGCGCGACACCAGCTACATGTTCGTCACCGGCCCGGACGTGGTGAAAACCGTGACCAACGAAGTCGTCACCGCCGAAGAACTCGGCGGCGCCTCGGTGCACACCACCAAGTCCGGCGTCTCCGACGGCGCCTTCGAGAACGACGTCGAATGCCTGCTGCAGATGCGCCGGCTGGTCGACTTCCTGCCCGCCAACAACGAGGCCGGCGTGCCGGATTGGCCGACCAAGGACGACCCCGACCGCATCGATGAATCGCTCGACACGCTGATCCCCGACAACCCGAACAAGCCCTACGACATCAAGGAGCTGATCCTGAAGGTCGCGGACGAGGGCGACTTCTTCGAGCTGTCGGCGGCTTACGCCAAGAACATCGTCACCGGCTTCGGCCGCATCGCGGGCTCAACGGTCGGCTTTGTCGCCAACCAGCCGATGGTGCTCGCTGGCGTGCTCGACTCGGACGCCTCGCGCAAGGCCGCGCGATTCGTGCGCTTCTGCGACGCCTTCGCCATTCCGATCGTCACCTTCGTCGACGTGCCCGGCTTCCTGCCCGGCACCGCGCAGGAATACAACGGGCTTATCAAGCACGGCGCCAAGCTGCTGTTCGCCTATTCGCAGTGCACGGTGCCGCTGGTCACGGTGATCACGCGCAAGGCCTTCGGCGGCGCCTATGACGTGATGGCGTCAAAGCACGTCGGCGGCGACCTCAACTACGCCTGGCCGACGGCGCAGATTGCGGTGATGGGCGCCAAGGGCGCGGTCGAGATCATCTTCCGCGGCGGCACGGCCGAGGAGATCGCCGCGCGCACCAAGGAATACGAGGAGCGCTTTCTGTCGCCCTTCGTCGCCGCCGAGCGCGGCTATATCGACGACGTCATCATGCCGCACGCGACGCGGCGGCGCATCGCGCGGGCGCTGGCGATGCTGAAGAACAAGCACGTCGAGATGCCAAGCAGGAAGCACGACAATTTGCCGGTGTAGTCGCCACAACAAATATGTGGGGTTGAAGCCAAGTCCGCCCGCAACCTATAATCAGACTGGCTAAACGGGCCGGGGACAGGACAATGAAAAACGTGTTGTTGGTGCTATCGGTATGCGCGCTCGCGCTGCCGGCCATTACATCAGCGAAAGACCGCAAGGCCACGCTCGCGCCGGAGCCGATAGTCGTCAACCGGAGCCTATTCGGCGGAAGTGAATCAGGCCTCTATGATTTTGGCTGGCTGAAGCCGGACTGCTCGACGGAGTTCGCCGACGTTTGGATCGTCAGACCGCCAGAGAGTGGCGACATTCGGTTTGAGGAGGCGACTTCGGTCGTCGCTGGTGAAAAAACCGACGTTCAGAGGCTATGCCATGGGAAATCGGGCAAGGTCGTTCGCTTGTTTTATAAGTCGAAGGACAATTTTACCGGTAGAGACCGCTTTGTGCTCGATGTCGATACCAAGCTCGGTTTCGTAAAGCGCTACGCGTTCACGGTCGACGTTCGTTGATCCGCGCGTTTATCTTTTTGAGAGGTCGTGCATGCAGAACACAATGTCGCTGCGACTGGGTGTCTCTCTTGCTATCGCTCTTGTTTCGTTGAGCGCCGCCGCGCAAGATAAAAAAGCTGGATCGAAAGCCACGATCAGCCGCCCCATGAAAGAAACTGTAATTTATCGCGAGGTCTTCACTGGCAACGAGTCGCGTATTGCCTACCCTAACTGGGTGAACACCGATTGCTCGTCGGGCCCCGTTCCAGACTTGCGAATCTCCACAGCTCCGAAGAATGGCGAACTTCGCATGGAAGAAATCACGGTGCCGGTCGACCGTGCAAAAGATAACTCTCGCTTTGGCTGCAACGGAAAACCGGTGAAGGCGGTTGGCGTCTATTATAAATCCAAGGCCGGTTATACCGGGCCAGACAATGTCGTGATCGACGTCGATTTTAAGACAGGTACCGTCAGCCGGTATAACTATAAGATTACGGTGCGTTAGGAAGATAAATCGTGCGAATTTGCGATATCCATGTTTTCGCAAAAGTCATGGAGCGGATTGGCGCAGCGTAGTCCGTCGCGTCTGCAAAAACCGGCGCGATGCGTCCGCGCCCACACCCCTCTAAAACTGCACCAGCATCTGCCGGCACACGTAGCGCTCGATGTCGTAGCACTGGAATTGCACCTTGTAGGGGCCTGACGTCGGCAAATAGCGGTAGTTGTCGGACAGGTCCGTCGCCGGCCCGAACGTCTTGAGCACGTCGTCGCGGCTCCGCCCGATGAAGGCCTTGTCGAGGACCTCGCGCGGGATGCTGTCGGGCGGCATCGCCTCGAACGAATTGCCGACCACCATGGTGCGCACGGTGTCGTCGCTGTTGAAGTAGAACACCAGGGTCTCGTTGAAATAATAGGAGACGCGGGGGTCGGCGGGCTGCCTCGGCTCGCCGAAGCGCTTGACGATGTCGGCCCGCGTCGTCTCGGCTGTGACGTCCCAGACTTTGTAATAATCCGACAGCGCGTATTTCGGCGACGCAGGTTTCTTCGCTCCGGCCGTCTTGGCCTCAGGTTTCTTTGTTTCCAGTTTCTTTGTTTCCAGTTTCTTGGCTTCCGGTTTCTTTGCGTCGGGTGTTTTGGCTTCGGGCTTTTTGGCTTCCAGTGTTTTCGCTTCGGGCTTCTTCGGCGCCGCCGCTGCGGCAGGCGCGGGGTGCCAGGAGTCGGCCGCGGGTTTCTTCTGCTGGGCGGACGTCGCGGGTTTTGCCGGCGCGGGTTTCGCCGGCTGCGGCGTGAGCAACTGGAACGGATTGAACTGGGCCATGGCCGGCTGCGCCATCAGCAGCGGCAGAGCGGCTAGTGTCAAAGCGCGCGCGCGGGACATGGACGGGGACTTGGATCGTGACATGGCTTAGGACCGCACAGTTGCTTTGGCTGCCGCTCGGCCCATGAGACGTCCGGCAAGCCAGCCGGTCAAGCCGAGAACGGGGATGGGCGCCAACAGCGTGGAGGTTACAAAACCGACGCCGGATTCGGGATTGAAAATATCGGGAAAGGGCCCGGACCAAAAAAGCATGAACATTGGCACGCTGAGCACGGCCTCGATAATGCCGATGCCTTGCCCGGCGTCGAAAGCAGTAGAAACCATGGTCCAGGCCAGGCTGAACAGCAGAATATTCGGCAGCGCCATCGCGATCACCGACAGCCACATCGCCAACCGCGCCCCGGCGAGGTTCGGCCGCAGGCGGCACGTGACATACAAAGCGACAAATCCCCAGTTGATCACCGCGAAATCGAGCGGCAGGTCCGCGATGTAACTCGAAAATCGATAGCCTGAGGCCGGCGGCTGCATGAGACCGGCCGTGTAGCCAAGATAGATCAGGATCGCGAAGGCACTGGGACCGAGCGATGCGATCGCAAAGGCGATAAGAGGCGTGCGGGTCCAGGTCAGCGGCCGGCCGCCGGCAGACGCCGCGCCGCGTCCCTTGAGATAGCCGAACGCGATCGCCAGCAGCAACGCGGCGAGCGCCAGATATTTGTACAGGTCGGATGTCAGGAGCGGCAACATCATCGCTATGAGCTCATGGACGCGCCGTCGTGGTCGGCCGTCGAAGAGTAGAGCGCCAAAAATTCTGAATCAATATTCGCTCCGGGCGCCCGCGCCGGTCATTCCCGCGTCGGCGGGGAGGTGGACGAGCGGTCGCGGCCAGCTTGGCAAGCTTCGTGAGCAGGGACACAATGCGAGCCGCTCACGGCGAGGGCGTCTCATGACTATCTTTTGGGCTACCTTCAGGAAGAATATCTGGCAGTTCTACCGGGGTATCATTCTCCTGCTGTTCGGATTCTGGGGGATCGGCTCCTACCTCTGGCATTACAACGACTGCTTTAGTCCGCGGGGCCGCAGCGCCTGCGAGCTGGGAAAAATCTCGCTTTACGGCGGGCTCTTCATGCTCGGCATGGCGGTGCTCGTCATCGCGATCAGGTATGGGACCATCCGCCGCTCGCAGCGGCCGAAGGGGTGACGCGGCACTGGCGTGCCGATCGGCTTTTTGCTCTTGCTGCCGCCGACGTTCTCCACAATCAAACTGAAGCACGACCGCAAATAGCCTCTTGACTTTATTCCCAACCTATATATTCCTATCAATGTCCGGTCCGCCGAGGGCGCTTCATGAGGCGTCATGCAAGCGGGACCGGATGCGGCGCCCGCGCGCGTGGTTTCGCAAGCCGCGCACCCGGGGGCCCCGGCCCGCCGTCCGCCGGCACTACGCCCGGCTGCCTTGAATGGCTGGACGGGCACGGACGAAGGGCGGCGAGAGCCGCCTGGATCAGTGGCTAACGCCTGTCCGCGCCCGGAAGTACGGACCCGGGATGCCAAAAATGTCGCCAGTGGAGCGCCGAGAGGCGCCCGCGTTCTCCGCGAGGGGAGCGCGGCAAGACGGAAAGACTGGTGCGCCGCTCGGCGCTCCGCTCCCTCGGTCACGAGGGGAAGGAAAGGGAAGGCCGGCTCACCCGGGGCCGTAAACAACACGGGCGATGATGCATGCCTGCGATTGGCGCAGATGGCCGCGCCGCGATAACGTCCCAAGCGGGCAAGGCGAAAGGACAAACGGCAATGGCTTCAGCAAGCGAGCGCGTCCGCGTGGTCTCGCCGGGCAAGACCTATCAGGGCAAGCAGGGCATCACTTACGGCGCCGGCGCCTCCAAGGAAACCGTCGGCGCCGAAAAGATCTGCATGAACGTGATGCCGATGCCGCCCGGCGCGCGCGCCAAGGCGCACTATCACGACAAGATCGAGACCATCGCCTACATGCTCGAGGGCGAATGCGCGGTCTATTACGGCGACGGCCTCGAGCGGCGCCTCGTCGCGCACGCCGGCGACCACGTGTTCTGCCCGGCCGACGTGCCGCACGCGCCGTGCAATGAAAGCGGCAGGCCGTGCACCTGGCTGGTGGTGCATTCCTCCGGCAGCGACCAGGACGGCATCGTGCTCTTGCCCGCGCTCGACGCCGGCCTCGCGGCGCGGCTGGCAAAGACGGGCGGCTGAGCCATGCCCGCAACCTGCCTCATCGCCCGCGCCGTCGCCGCATCCATTGCCTACCTGCGCCCGGCAATGACAGGATAGCGCAGCGGGACGTCACGCGGCATGGGGATAAGGGGGCTGTCATGTCGGCCGGTCGAAAAATCTTTCTCGCCTTTGTTCTCAGCCAGCTCGTCACCATTGGCCTGATCCTGTCGTGGAATTTCTACGTGCTGCGGCCCGAATTCGGTCCCCTGATCGCGCACCGGGCCGAAGAGGCCGTGCTGCAGTCGATCGCGGCGGCCGAAGACTTTTTCATCCCGGCCGAAACGGCGCTGGACACGGACCGGCTCCTGCTTGCGGACCATGTCCTCGGCCTGGACAAGCCCGACCAGCTCGAGCGGTATTTCATCAACCAGCTTCGCGCACAGCCGCGCGTGCAAGGCCTCTATGTCGGCACCCCCGCCGGCGACTTCTTCTACGTGATGCGTAGCAATGAAAAGGCCGAGGGCGGCACGCGCACCAAGGTCATCCGCAGCGCCGCCCAGGGCCGCGAGGTCGCGCTGACGTGGCGCGGGCCCGACGGCGCCGCGATCAAAAATGAACCCGACCCTGCCGACACCTACGATCCGCGCACACGCGGCTGGTATCGCTCGGCCGTCGAAAAGCGCGGCCGCGTCTGGACCGAACCCTATATCTTCTTCACCGCGCGCAAGCCCGGAATCACGCTTGCCGCGCCTATCGTCGGAAAAGACGGCGCGGTCGAAGCCGTGCTTGGCGTCGATATCGAGATGGACGCGATTTCGCGTCTTCTGGCGCAGACGAGCCTGCTCAACGAGAAGACGGTTTATATCTCGACAGCGGACGGCAAAGTGATCGCCCATAGCGGCGCCAGCGTTGTCATGCCGGACAGCGCCGCGGGCCGCGACGCCTTGCGGTTCCGGGACATTTCCGAGCTGCCCGGCGCCGAAGGAAAACTGGTCGACAGGGTTCGCGAGCAGCTGTCAAAGCCCGCGGCGCCGCGGGCGACCGCGGTCTGGGAGGCGCAGGCCGACGGCCGGCACTATTTTGTCGCGGTCGGCAAGATGTCCAGCATCAACTGGCCGTGGCAACTCGTCGTCATGGTGCCGAGAACCAGGCAGCTGGAAGTCGGCGCGGAGAGCAACCTGTTCCTGATCGGCGCCTTGGCATTTTCCACCTTGTTCTCTCTGGCCGTTGCCTACGCGACAAGCCGGGCCGTCGGCGCGCCGCTCGGCCAACTGCTCGCGAACGCGCGGCTGGCCCGCAATGGAAATGTCGAACTCATGGACGACCTGAACACCGGCTCCGAGGAGATCGACGAAACGGATAAAATCCTCAAGGAGCTTGCCGCGGTCCGGCGCGAGACAGGGTCTTCGGCAATGGCGCATGCCGGCGAGAGATCCGAAACCTGACGGGGCGGGCATGGCCGGACACGAACCTTGCGGTCGGCTATAGTCTGCAAAGGGAAACGCCATGCCCGCCACCTGCCTCATCGTCCGCGCCGTCGTCGCGCCGCGCCTGCGCGACACATTCGACCACTGGTATTCGTCCGACCATCTGCCCTGGGCCTTCGACGTGTTCAAATGCGACAAGGCCTGGCGCTTCTGGAGCGAGACCGAGCCGGGCGTGCATTACGCGGTCTACCGCTTCGCCGATCGCGCCGCCTGCGACGCCGCGCTTGCCTCCGACGGCTTCAAGGCGATGGTCGCCGATTTCAACGCGTCCTGGCCCGAGGGCGTCAGCCGCACCCGCGACATCGTCACGCTTGCCGAGGAGCGGGAGGCCTGAGGCGCGGGAGGGCGTGGTTTTTCCGCCGGCCCATTGAACCTTCCGCGGCCCCGCGATGACCAAGCTTCCGCAGGCGCGGCCGGCCACGAGGGCGGCGCGCAAGTCTGCCGCAATTCACGAGGCTCGCCATGCTCAAGCCCGCTTTGTTCGCCGCCGCGCTCGCGGCCGCCGCCGCGCAGCCGGCCTTTGCCGAAAAGGTCGACGCCACCTACCAGTGCAAGGTCACGGCCGATGGCAAGGTCATCATGGCCGTCACCAATCCGCACGATTTCAACATCTCGTGCAGCCTCAACTGCCACTTCAAGTTTCCAGGCGGCATGGCCAGCACCAGTTGCTCGAAGACGGTGCTCGCCAGCGCCACCAATCAGGAAATCTGCGTGAAATCGACCGGCGGCGACAAATACACGCTGCGCGACAGCAACATGGATTGCTATAAGCAGTAGTACGGCCTCCCGCGCCCCGGCCGCCGCGCCGATTGCTGCGGTTGGGGGCGAGGAGTGTGCTAGCGACCCTGCACGACTTTATTGCGCAGCACGCCGATGCCGCTGATCTCGATCTCCACGGTGTCGCCAGGCTTGATGTTCTCCGGCACGCCGTCGGTGCCCATCCACATCACGTCGCCGGGCTCGATGGTGCAGTATTTCGACACTTCGGCGATGTAGGTCGCGGTATCGAAAATCATGTTGTTGGTGGCGAAGCGGTCGGTCTCGCGGCCGTTGACGCGGATGGTCGTCGTCATCTTGGCGGGGTCGAGGCCGGTGACGATCCACGGCCCCATTGGCTTGAAGGTGTCGGAATTCTTGGCGCGCCACAGCGTGCGGTCGATTTTCTGCCAGTTGCGTTCGGAGACGTCGTTGCCGATGGTCCAGCCGAACACATAATCGAGAGCGGTCTCGCGCGAGGCGTTGCGGCAGCGTTTGCCGAACACCGCGACCAGTTCGCCCTCGTACTGGAACGCCTCGCCGGCGTCGGCCGGCTTGATGATCGCTTCTTCGTGGGCAATAAGCGCGTTGTTGGAGCGGTAGCCGATGTCGGGCTTTTCCGGGATGACCGGTTCGGTCTTGCGCTTGGCCGCCATTTTACGGATGTGATCGGCGTAGTTGATGCCGACGCAAAAGAAATTTGCCGGCACAGTCGGCACCAGCAGTTTGACGCCGTTGAGCGGGAAGGAGCGGGCGCTGCGTTTATGCTCGCCCCACGGAATGCCGTCGACAGCGATCACTTGCTCGCCTTCCACGATCCCGTAACCGGCCACGTTATCTTTGCTGAATCGGCACCACGTTGTCATTGCTCGCCCTTGCTTTCCATTCCACGTTTGCTATCGCCAGCCGCCGCCGCCGTTCACGTAAACCGTGTCGGCGGTCATGAACCCGCAAGCATCCGAGCACATGAACAGCACCAGTTCGCCGATTTCCTCGGCCGCGGCGAAGCGACCCATCGGCACGTCCTCGAGGAATTTCTGGACCAGCTCGGGCGACGACGAAGCCGCGTCTTGAAACGGCGTCTTCACCGGCCCGGGCGAAATCGACAACGCGCGGATGCCTTGGGTGGCGAACTCGCGCGCCACGCCCATGGTCATCGTCACCACGGCGCCCTTCGCCGACGCGTAGTGCACCGACGAGCCCGGGCCGCCGCGCCTGTGCGACATGCTGCCCATGTTGACGATGACGCCGAATTTGTTCTCCAGCATATGCGGCAGGACCGCCTGCATGGCGTAGAACGTACCCTTGACGTTGAGATCGAAGGTCCGCTCGAACAGATCGTCATCGATGGCGAGAAATTTGGAGCGGCGCAGCGCCGCGCCGGCGGAGTTGAACAGAAAATGGATGCTGCCGAAGTCGTCGAGCGCGAGCTGTACCATGTCCTCGACCGCCGCGCGCTTGGTGACGTCGATGGTGAGCGCCAGCGCCTGCGAGCCGGTATTGCTGTATTTGGCGTTGATCTGCTCGCTGGTCTCCTCGACGCCTTTCTCGTTGATGTCGGCGCAGACCACGTTGGCGCCCTCGCGCGCGAAGATCAGCGCGGTCGCCCGCCCGATGCCGCTCGCCGCGCCGGTGATGAGGATGGTCTTGCCGCGAAAGTAGTCCGGCGTTTTTGGCATGGTCGGTCCCTTGTCGTGGGCGCGGGCTTGGCCCGCGGCATCCATCATGGTGTGAGAAACGGCAAAGTCATCATGGATTGCCAGATCAAGTCCGGCAATGACGAATCAGGGGTTGTATTCCAGTCCACCCATGCGGATGGCGGTCTGTGTGCCGAAAAGGATGGCGCGCGACAACAGCGCGACGTCCATCGGCATGTCCTTGCGCCAGACATCGAGCAGAAGCGCGATGCGCACCTGGTCGCTGCGATTCCACACCTCGTGCCGAAAGGTGTCGTCCCACAACAGGCTTTCGCCGTCGCCGAGGCGATGCGGCACGCCGTCGATGTTCATGACGCAAGCCGGTCGGCCGGCCTCGTCATTCGGCATCGAGAGCATCAGGTGGTAGCGCAGGATGGCGCGGAACGGGCCGCGGTGCTCCGGAATATGTTTGCCGGGCGCCAGGAACGAGAATGTCGCCGACATTACTTCGGGCGCCTGCTTCAGGATCGCGGCGACCGTCGGCGCCCGGCGCAGGTTGTCCTCGATCGCGACGCCATAAGCTTTCATGATGAACACACGCCAGTCGCGGCCGTCGTTCGCGGAAATATCGGCCTGCGCCGGCATGATGTCGTGGAAACGGGGGATCTTGCCGGAGGCGACGGCGAAGGCCTCGTCGCGGATCGCGGTCCAGCGCTCATCGAACAGCCTGGCGTTGGGGAAATAGCGGTCGGCCTTGAGCGTCGCCGGCGTCGCGATGCGGCTGTCGTAGATGGCGCGGACCACTTGCGCCGCGCGGTCGTAAATCTGTCCCACGGGATCGAAATCTCCGGACGTCGTGCCCTTGGCTTGAGAATATAGTCCCGGCACGCGTGCGCGCCTATATCCCGGTGTATTAAATTCACCGCTCGCTTGATAGACCGGGCGGTGGGAAAATAGCCGCGAAGGACAATGGGGGAGAGGCAATATGCGGCGTCTATGGCTTCTGATCTTGCTGGCGACGCTCGGCGCGCCGGTGCGGGCGGAGGAAAGCCTGGTCACATTCAAATCCATGACCGTCGAGGTCGCGCTCGACCTGGCCCGCGGCGCGCTCGCCGATTGCCGCAAGCGGGGCTATCAAGTGGCGGTCGCGGTGGTCGATCGTTTTGGCGTCACGCAGGTCGTGCTGCGCGATCGCTACGCCGGGGCCTTTGCCGTTACGACCGCCACCGGCAAAGCCTGGACCGCGGTCAATTTTCGCAACAACACCGGCGACATCGTGGCTATCACGCCTCCCGGCACCGGCGTGCGCGCGCTTCCCGGCGCAACGGTATCTGCCGGCGGCGTCTTGGTGGAAGCGGCTGGCACGCTGGTTGGCGCCATCGGCGTTTCCGGCGCGCCGGGCGGCGACAACGACGAAGCCTGTGCCAAAGCCGGCATCGCCGCCATCCGCGACAGACTCGACTTCTGAGAGGGTGATCATGATCGAATATGCCGACGCTTCGCCGCAGGTGCGCGCCGTCTATGACGACATCAAGCAGACCCGCAATGTGCCGGACGTGAACAATTTCTGGAAATATCTGGCGCGCGATCCGGCGACGCTCAAGCGCACCTGGGAGAGCATCAAGGAAATCATGGCGCCGGGCGCGCTCGACCCGCTGACCAAGGAGATGGTGTATCTCGCGGTCTCAGTCAGCAATGGCTGCGCCTATTGCATCGCCAGCCATACCGCAGCCGCGCGCAAAGCCGGCATGACTGAGGCCATGTTCGGCGAGTTGATAGCGGTCACCGGCATGGCCAACGAGACCAACCGTCTTGCCAACGGCTACCGGGTTCCGATCGACCCGGCATTCCAGTCTTGACGCAATTGCCCCATGCGGGGCATCCGTGGCAAGATCAAAGAAAAAAGCATCAGCGGGGCGGGGGGACAAAACGATGATCGACAAGCGATTGACAATTAGGCTGCTTTGCGTCGCGCTGGTCGCGGCGGTGATGTTGCCGTTCGGCCACGTGCTGTTCCCTTACGTCAGCAACGTCCTGAGCGGCACGCAATTCCAGGCGTTCGAGGCCGTTATCAGCGCCACCATCGGCTTCGGCCTCTCGGCGATCGTCGGCTGACACGCAAAAAATCCATCCTCGACGCGAATGACGCCGAGGATGGGACGAACAGAAATTTCGCCGGAATGAGCTACTGAGCGCCAGCCGGCGGCGTGCGCGGTTGCGCGGGGGCCGGCGTCAGCGGCTGCGGCGAACCTGCGCCGGAGCCGGTTGTCGCCGGCGGAGTCGCCGGCCGCATGGCAGTGCCGGTTGTGGCCGGCGGCGAATTGTTGCTGGCTGAGTGGTCGCTGCTGTTCCAGCCGGCGATCACAAGGAACGCGATCAAAGCGATCACGGCAATGCCGGCCAGCCAACTCCATGGCCCGCCGACGGCTTCATCACGACGCAGCACCGGGTCGCTCAACCGCGGATCGGTATAACGCGGATCACTCATGGCAATCCTCCTTCGGTTCCAGACGCGCTTGGTCGTCTCAGTTAAGAAACCCTTTGCCGGCGCGGGCGGTTCCGAAAAAAGACAGCGTGGAGAATTTCTGGCGATTTCCACCAAAATGCGCACGGAAATGCTATGGAACATTTCGATTCCGCAAAATTCCCTTGTCGCCAGCCAGCCTCATGCCCTTGACCAGATTCGCGACCGCCATAGCGCCGGTGCTGTTCGTGTTGCTATGGAGCACCGGCTTCATCGGCGCGCGTTTCGGCTTGCCCTATATCGAGCCGATGACGTTTCTGGCCGTGCGTATGGTTTTTGTCGTTGCCATCATGACGGGGATCGCGTTCGCGGTGCAGGCACACTGGCCGCGCGGCACCGAGATCGGCCACAGTCTGGTGGTCGGCGCGCTGGTGCACGGGCTCTACCTCGGCGGCGTGTTCACCGCGATCAGTCAAGGTGTGCCGGCCGGCATTTCGGCGCTGATCCCCGGCCTGCAGCCAATCCTCACCTCGACCATCGCCAACCGCTTCATGGGCGAGCGCGTCTCGCGCGCGCAATGGCTCGGCCTGGTGCTCGGCTTGATCGGCGTGCTTCTGGTGCTGCACGACCGCAGCATCGTGCTTGCCGGTTCGCCGCTCGGCTGGGTGGCGAGCTTCGGCTCGCTGATCGGCATTACGCTCGGCACGCTGTATCAGAAGCGCTACTGCGGACGCATCGACTGGCGCGCCGGCAACACCGTGCAATATGCCGGCGCGCTGGTGCTGTTTGCCCTTGCCGCCTTCGCCTTCGAGACGCGCGTGATTCACTGGACTGGCGAATTGATCTTCGCCATCGCCTGGTTGGTATTGGTGCTGTCGATCGCCGCGGTCGGCCTGATGTATTGGCTGATCCGCCGCTCGGCGGCGACGAGCTTCGCCAGCCTGTTCTATCTGGTGCCGGCGGTGACCGCTTTATTTGCGTTCCTACTGTTCGGGGAAAAGCTCGACGCGATCTCGATTGTGGGGATTCTGGTCTGCGCGGTCGGCGTCGTGCTGGCCAATCGCGGCGCGGCGGCGCGTCCGGGGTCCGGTGCGGAGGCCTCGGCCGCCGCGGAAGGCTAACTCTATCGACTACTTCTCCGGATCCATCACGATCTGCGTCTGCGTGACCAGCGCGCAGAGCTTGCCGTCACCGCGGGTGACGCGGGTCTGCCAGACCATGGTGGTGCGGCCGCGGTGCAACGGCGTGCATTCGGCGTAAGCCACGTCGCCGATCGGGATTGAGGCAAAGAAATTGGTTTTGCTCTCGATCGTGGCGGTGCGCTGCCCGGGCTTGAGGTTGGCAGTGGCGCCGGTGCCGCCGAGATTGTCGGCGAGCGCCATGATGGCGCCGCCATGCATGATGCCGTGGCGATTGTTGAGCTCGTCGCGCGCGGCGAGCTCCGCGGTGATCCGCTCGCGCGTCACCTGCGTAATTTTGAGGCCGAGGAATTGGGCGAAAGCCGGCTGCGAATTCGCCGGCGCGTTGACGTCGCTCATGGCAATGGCTCCGAACGGACACGAAAAAGGCGCGGGGAAACGCGACCCGCGCCCTTATCCGGTCAGATATATCGCGATCAGCCCGCGGCTGTCACTTCGGCGCCGGTACGATGCGGATATATGGTTTCGGCGTCTTCCAGCCCTGCGGGTAAAGCTTCTTGGCTTCGTCCTCGGTGATGGCGCCGGTCATCAGCACGTCCTCACCCTGTTTCCAGTTCGCCGGCGTCGACAAGCGATGCTTGGCGGTGAGCTGCAGCGAGTCGAGCACGCGCAGGATCTCGTCGAAATTGCGCCCGGTGGTCATCGGATAGACCAGGATCAGCTTGATCTTCTTGTCCGGACCGATGATGAAGACGTTGCGCACGGTCTGATTGTCGGCCGGCGTGCGGCCCTCCGAGGTGCCGGAGGTCGAGGCCGGCAGCATGCCGTAGGCCTTGGAAATCTTCAGATCGGTGTCGCCGATCATCGGATAGTTCGGCGCGGTACCGACCACGTCCTTGATATCGGTGGACCATTTCTTGTGGTTGTCGACCGGGTCGACCGACAGGCCGATGATCTTGGCGTTGCGCTTGTCGAAGTCCGGCTTCATGCGCGCCATGGTGCCGAGCTCGGTGGTGCAGATCGGCGTGAAATCCTTCGGGTGCGAGAACAGCACGCCCCAGGAATTGCCCAGCCAATCGTGAAATTTGATTTTTCCTTCGGTGGTTTCCGCTTCGAAATCGGGAGCGGTATCGCCAATCGTCAATGCCATGAGAATCCTCCTCAAAATACGGGTAATCGCGTCCCGCGCTTAATATAGGCGTCCACACAGTGGCGGAATAGGGCGGGGACCAAAGAGAATAGTCATACGGCGCCGGCCGCGCGGCGCAGCATAAATCTGCGTTGCCGCGCGGCCGTAATGAAACCCTATTCCGCCGGCCGCTGAGATATCTTAGCGGCTTGCCGCCTTGCGCTCGTCCAGGCCGACGGTGCGGCCAGGGAATCCCGCAGCGTCGAAATAGCGGTTGGCGCCGACGCGCTGGCCGACCAGGATAGTGGTGAGCCCATCATGACCCGGCTTGGAGCGCTCGGTGAAGCTCTCCACCGTCGGCTTCGCGCCGCCCGGCAGCGCTTCCGCGGCGACACGGCCCATCAGCGCACCCTTGAACGGGATCTTCAGGCCGAGGATGTGGGCCATGGTCTTGCCCATGTCGGCGTTGCTGACAGGCGTCTCGCTGACGAAGCCGGCTTTGAAGTCGGGCCCGATCGCCGCCATGAAATTCATGGTGTCGGCGCGGTTGAAGCTGCCGTGCATGCCCTGGCCCTGCTGCAGTCCGGTGTCGGCAATATTGACCGCGCACATGACCGGTCTGTCGCAGCCTTCGGCATAGGAGCGGAAGTTGATGACGACCGACGGCCGCGGCGTGACGGATGAGCCTTTCAGATTGATGACCGACAGCGGCAGCGTGCCGGGAATGGCGCCGAGATCGTCGTCGACAAACAGGCCGCTGACATAATCCTGGCGGAGCAGGGCGGCGACCACCTTTTCGGTGAGGGTGCGGCTCTTGCCGGGCACATAGACGAGATCGGAGCCGCCATTGGAGGCAACGACCACGTCCGGCTTGGCGGCGTCGGCACCGATCACTCCGTTGCCTCGCTTGGGATAGGTACCGGCAGCGACCGGGGCATTCTTGTCGTCGGGATCGGCAAGCGGCAACGCGAGCGCCTTAGCGAGATCAATGGCGACGAAGCCCGGCGGCAGCAGGCCGGCCGGCACGTCGGCGTATTTGGTTTGCG
>DASUGZ010000179.1:0-5110 GCA_036273755.1 Pseudolabrys sp. | reverse complement strand
ACATAAAGCGGCAACAGATGTTCCTCGGTCGGATGGTTACGCGTCGCGTAGGGCGCAAGGAGCCGGTAGTTCAATAGATCGGCCTCGCGCCGTTCGCTCAGCGCCGCCTCAAACCAGTCGGCGAAATCGTTGACCCAGGTTGGCGCCCGATCGTTCGGAGCGTGGCCGCGGAATTCGGATAGATCGTGGGTGAAGCTGCCGCTGCCGACGATCAGCACACCCTCCTTACGCAGCGGCGCCAGCGCGCGGCCGAGCCGCAGGTGATGCGCGGGGCCGAGTTGCGGCTGCACCGAGACCTGCAGAACCGGGATGTCGGCGGCGGGATAGATCAATGACAGCGGCACCCAGGCGCCGTGATCCAGTCCGCGTACGAGGTCGATGTCGCACCCGAGTTCGGCTTCGGCCATCAGGGCAGCGACGCGCGCGGCGACCGTGGGCGCGCCCGGCGCCGGATAGCGCATGTCGTAAAGCGGGCGGGGGAAACCATAGAAATCGTGGATGGTATCGTTCCATGCGACGGCGTTGACCGCAGGGCGCGGCGTTTCCCAATGCGCCGAGACGACCAGGATCGCCTTTGGCCGCTCGATCTGCCGCGCAAGGTGACTGAGAAAGGCGCGGGCGGGCGTCTCGATCAATGGGAGCGTCGGCGCGCCATGCGACAGAAACAGGCTGGGAAGAGGCATCATGATCCTTTTCGGCAAGCTGGCCCACGGGCCGCGGGCAGCGGCTGTCCGCATGCGCTCCATGGGTTGCGGCCCCGCGTATGGCCTATTCCTATAGGTGTGATTAGTATGAAAAATTGAATTAGAGATCACACTACCAGTATGAGTTGGTGATGCTGGACCGCTTCAAAAGCCTGGAA
Source organism: Pseudolabrys sp. (assembly GCA_036273755.1). Classification (GTDB taxonomy): domain Bacteria; phylum Pseudomonadota; class Alphaproteobacteria; order Rhizobiales; family Xanthobacteraceae; genus Pseudolabrys. Next base: position 4,248 of record DASUGZ010000179.1, on the reverse strand, counting down.
GTGTTCACGAAGGTTGCTTCTGCCGGGAGCTTGTCGGCGGCGGCGCGCGTGCTGGGCCTGTCGCAGACCATGGTGACCAAGCACATCGCCGCGCTGGAAGCGCGGCTCGGCACCAGACTGTTTCACCGCAGCACGCGGCGGCTGTCGATCACGGAGGCCGGGCGCAACTATCTGGAATCGGCCGAGCGCATCCTGGCCGAGTTCGACGCCGCCGACGCCGCGGTCGCCGCCGAGCGCTACGAACCGCGCGGCCTGTTGCGGCTCAACGCGCCGGTGTCGTTTGGCGCGCGGCAGATTGCGCCGCTGCTGTTCGAATTCGGCCGCCGCTATCCAAGCCTGAAGGTCGAGCTTGGGCTCAGCGACCGGCTGGTCGATCTGGCCGAGGAGGGCTGGGACGTGGCGGTGCGCATCGGCACGCTCGACATCTCCAGCCTGATCGCGAGGCGTATCGCGCCGTGCCGCCTGATGCTGGCGGCTGCGCCGGCCTATGTCGAAACGCACGGCCGTCCGCGCGTCGCCGCCGATCTCGCCAGGCATAATTGTCTCGGCTACACGCTGTCGCGTCTCGCCGGCGCCCGCTATTGGACCTTCGGCGCCGAACGCGAAATCAAGATCGAAGTCCCCGGCAATCTGGTCGCCAACAATGGCGACGCGCTGCGCGCCGCCGCCGTCGCCGGGCAAGGCATCATCTATGAGCCGACTTTCGTCGTCGCCGACGATGTGAGGGCTGGGACGCTCGTTGAGATCAGGCTTACGGAGCCGACGATGGAATTGGGCGGCATCTACGCGGTCTACCCGCCCGAGCGAAATCCCGCGGCGAAGGTGCGCGTCTTCATCGACTTTCTGCTCGAGCGCTTCGGTCCGGTGCCGCCGTGGGACCGCGGCCTCACCGCCGCCTAGCGCGCGCCGGCCGGCTACTCGCGGTGCCGTTGCGCCGCATACGCGTCGGCCGAAATCGACATGCCCGTCGCCAGAAACGGCACGGCGCAGGCGATGGAGACGATCGCGCCGGTCTCCAGAGTCGTCAGCGGCGAGCCGTGGCCGATGACCTTGAAGTAGCTCAGTACGGCATCGAGATCGATAAAGCTGGCGACGACGAACGCGGCAAGACAAGCAGCACCCAAGAACAAGGTTCGGCGGCTGAAATTGCGGGTCCGGTGCGCGAAGGCGTTTCTTACTTGGTGATTCATGAGCGACCTCTCTGCGGTCGCCGCCCTTGTCCGTGACAATAGGCATGCTGCGCAGAAAATGCACGCCGCGCGCGACACGCGCCGGCGAAGTTCCATCGGCAATCCTGAGCGGGCACCTGGCGGCGGTAAGTCCGGCGTAAACCGTTGCTGGCGTACGCCTTTTGGTCGCCGGCGCGGAGTTATCCATAGGCCAGCAGTTCCTTTGATAAAAAACCTAGGAAAATTGTCTTGACGGCGGCACGCTGCTTTGCTATCAATTGGGCATGCTCCACAGTTGCGTTCGGCGGGCCCCGCCGCAGGGGCGGAAACGCTGCCGTGGATGCCCGATAAGGTGTCGCGAGGGAGCATGAATGCCCGATGGCGACAACGACCGCAATCCGATCGATGGCCAACCGAGCGTTGTTTGGCAGAAGCCGCGCCGCGTGCTGGTGGCGCTGCTGGTCGCCGCCATCCTGGCCATGATCGTCATCGCGACGCTGACGCTGCACTGATGACCGCCGCCAATCCGTGTGGTCGCGCCCGCTTGGCCGACGACCTTTGGCGGGCGCCAATCGTCGTTACGATAGTCCAAAAGACAGGGCTTTTATTCGCACGAATGCAACCAAGCCGCGTCGGCGCTACAGCCGCTTCTTCCGCTTGGCCTTCGTTTTCTTCTTCCCCGGCTTTGACGCCGGAAGCCTGACAACACCTTCGCCCGACACCGGATCGGTGACGCCGAGGCCCCCGCCGAGATCCTCGAGATCGCTTCGGAATGAGTCGAGGAGGCCGATCATCTGCGGCCGCGCCGCAGCGAGCAACTTGAAGCTCGCCCATTCGCCGACGATGCAGAATGTCTGCTCGCCAGTCTTCACCAGCGTACCGCCCTTGAAGCCTTTAAAATTCGGCCGTGCCTTGCGGTGCGCGGCGATGAAATGGTCTTGACGTCCGGGCTTAACCCGGAACCGCACGATATTGAATGCCGCCATGTCGTCCTCCCAGTGTGAGCAAGCAAGGCTGCGGGATTTCGCGATTGTAGACAAGTACAAGCCGCACGGGCCTCTGGAGAGACTCTCCGCCGGCGACCGGCTGGAATCGCCGACCGCGCTGCTAACCTGAAGGCGGAACAAGAGCGCGCGCTTGCCGTTCCCTTGTGACATACCCTCGCGCATCGGCGAGGGTTCCAAGAGACGTCAAGAGAGGAACGGAACTTATGAAACGGATATCATTGCTTGCCGCCACCGCGGCCGTCGCGCTCGTTGCGAGCGCGGGCCTCGTCCAGGCGCAGCAGAAAGTCGATCGCGCAAGCCAGAAATTCCTGACTACCGCGATGGAGGGCGACTACGCCGAAATCGATGTCGGCAAGCTGGCCCAGGAAAAGGGCACCAGCCAGGCGGTCAAGGATTTAGGCGCCAAGCTGGTGCAGGACCATAGCGCGCATCTGGCAAAGGCCAAGCAGGTCGCGACGCAGGTCGGCGTCAAGGATCCGGGCGGCGCCAGCACGATGGAAAAGGCGGGCTACCTGAAGCTCAAGGTCCTATCGGGCGCATCATTCGACCGCACCTTCGCCAAGGACATGGTGTCCGATCACCAGAAGGACATTGAGGAATATCGCAAGGAGGCGGCCAAGACCGATCCGGTCGGCCAGCTTGCCAAGGAGACGATCCCGACGCTCGAAGAGCACCTGAGGATCGCGCAGAGCGCGCAACAGCAGACGCAGACCACCGGCAGCAAATAAGCCGGTCGAGCTGCAAGCGTAAGCCGTCGCAGGGCGTGACTCTGCGGCGGCTTTTTCATGCCGGTTACTGCTTCGGTGCCTTGGCGTCCGGTTTCGCCGGCAGGGGAGCGTCGACGTCACCGGCGTCGAGGCAACCAGCGATCACGGCGGAGTAGATGTCGTCGCCGGAACGGATGTCGGTCATGCAGGTGAACGGCTTGTACGACACCGTAAACGTGAAAAAGCCGCCGCCGTCGCTCTTGGTCTTGTATTTGTTGTCGAGCGTCACCGCACGGTTGGGCGCGGTCTCGCCGTTGACGATCAAACTGCCGTCGACATAACGCGATTCGTTGATGCGGATGTCGGCCCTTGCCGCATTTGTCGCGGCGATGAGGGCGAGGGCCGCGGCGAGCCAGCGCATTGGCGTCTCCGTGCGTTCGTCGCGTCGCCCATGAACATTATGTATTCGCAGCCGCGCCGGGGCGCAATGCCGCCATGAGCGACCTCATCCGCATCTTCAGCGAGCGCGGCGACCTCGCACATCTCGCGCTGTTCCTGTGGGCGACCTCGGCCTCGGCGCTGGCCTGGTTCGCGCTGCGCGAGCTGACCGCGGCTAGCCGCCGCTTCGAGGATTTCGTGCGCGAATTCGCGCGCAAGTTTGGAGGCAAACGACAGGAGCGCTCACACCAGGTCCCGCCCAATCTGCGCGGAAACCGGGAAGCTGGCTAGCCGACAGTTCTGCAATTATCCAGGCCGCGGGAACGGCGCACGTTCTCAAGCAAAGCGGCGAAGGATGAAATAGGCGCGGTTCATTTAGAGCTTCATGAATCGCTTGAACTCGGTGATGACGTCTTCCCAGGTGGTGAGATAGTCGTCGATGTTCTCCGAGGTGCCGCGGCCGACGATGGCGTCCTGCTCGGCCCAGACCACTTTGTTGGGCTTCCAATAGACGCGCAGGTAACGCTTGGTCGTGTTCCATTCGTTGACCATGCCGGGCGACGCGTTGCTGTTCGACCAGCCGGCGGCGAACTGGATCTCGCGGCACTTGCCGTCGACGCAATGGAAGAAATAAACGTCGAAATTGATGCCGGCGACGCGGCTGCGCACGATCTCGTTGTTGTTGTCGTCCTTGGCGATACGGGCTGACATCCCGTGCTTGGTCATGATTTCGGCCATCTGCTCGCGGCTGATGCCGCGCTCGGGTATGTCGTAGGCCAAAGCCGGCGCGGCGCTCAACAGCCCGACCGCCAAAACGGCGGCAAATTTGATGTGGTTCATCCCGATGCCCCCCAACTGAGTGCGAATATTCTGGCGGGACAAGGCGGCGAAGGCAAGCGGGCTTTGCGCCGTCCGCGAGGCGCTGTC
>DASUGZ010000178.1:0-20928 GCA_036273755.1 Pseudolabrys sp. | reverse complement strand
CATGCGGGCGCCGCCGAGCGGCCCCTGGCTCGCCGATTGGATCGCCACCGGCTTGCCCTCGAACGGTTGCTCCTTCATGCGCGACACCCAGTCGATCGCGTTCTTGAGCACGCCCGGCATCGACCAGTTGTATTCCGGCGTCACGAACAGCACGGCATCGGCGGCGCGGATCGCGGCTGCCAGTTCTTCCGCCGACGCCGGAAAGCCGGAGGAATCCTGCACGTCGGCATTGTATAGCGGGAAACCGCCGATCGTCGGGGCGGCGATGAGCTTCATCTCCGGCGGCGCCAGCGCCGGCAGCGCGCGCGTCAGCGCCGCGTTGTAGGAACCCTTGCGTAGCGAGCCGCAGATCGTCAGCACATTCAACTGTTTGGCCATGTCGTCCTCTTGAACTGTTCCGCCGTCAACGTTCCGCCGCTATCTTTGTTCGATGCCGGCTTTTTCGCGCACCGTCTTCCATTTGACGACCTCGTCCTCGACAAATTTGGTGAACTCCGCCGGTGTCGAAACATGCACAACGGCGCCAACCTTCAAAAGCTGCTCCTTGATCGCCGGCATCTCCAGCACCTTCTTAAGCGCCGCATTGGTCTTGTCGACGATCGCCTGCGGCGTGCCGGCCGGATACATCCAGCCGTACCAGCCGGTCACCGCGTAGCCGGGCACCCCGGATTCCGCGACCGTCGGCACATCCGGCAGCGTCGGCCAGCGCGTCGGCCCGCCGACTGCCAGCAGTTTCAATTTCCCGGCCTGGACCTGGCCCTGCACCGCGTGCGCAAGCTCGACGCCGTAGCCGACCTGGCCCTGGAGCAAAGCCGTGACCACGCCCGGCGTGCTGCTATAGGGAATGTGCTTCACGTCGATATCGGTCATCTGACGGAACAACTCTCCGGCAAAGTTCTGCGTCGAACCAACGCCGACATCGGCAAAATTGAATTTACCGGGCGAAGCCTTGGCCAACGCCACCAAACCTTTGATGTCGTTTGCGGGAAAATCATTCTTTGCGACGATAACGAAGGACGAGTCGGCGACCAGCGAGACGTCGGCAAAATCCTTGACCACGTCGTAGCGGATCGACTTGAGCATCGCCGCCGCCACCGTGTGGGCGGGACTGGTCATCAGGGCGGTATAACCGTCTTTGTTCGCGCGCGCGACCGTTTCGGCCGCGATCGTGCCGCCGGCGCCAACCTTGTTTTCCACAATGACCGACTGGTGTAGCACCTCGGACAACGCCGGCGCGATAATGCGGCTGACAATGTCGGTGCCGCCGCCGGCGTTAAAACCTACGAGCACATGGATGGGCTGGTCCGCCGGCCATTCAGCCGCGGCTGGCGTCGCCATCGTCATCAGTAGGCTCGCCGCCGCTGCGGCCACGATCCAGGTGCGTTTCATGGATGCTCCCTTTGGCAGAATTACTTCTCGTCCTCGATCGGATTGCGCAGGACGCCGATGCCCTCGACCTCGACCTCGCAGGTGTCGCCCGGCTTCATCCACACCGGCTCAGGCTTGCGCGCATGACCGACGCCGGACGGCGTGCCGGTGAACAGGATGTCGCCCGGCTCCAGCGTGATGCCCTCGGTCAGATAGACCAGCGACTCCGCGACCGGAAACATCAGCAGATCGGTGTTGGACGACTGCATGACCTTGCCGTTCAACCGCGTCTCGATCTTGAGCCCCTTACCGCCTCGCGGCAGCTCGTCGGCCGATACCATCCAGGGGCCGATGCTGCCGGTGCGGTCGAAATTCTTGCCCATACCCCACTGCGTGGTATGGCGCTGATATTCCCGCACCGAGCCTTCATTGCCGACCGTATAGCCGGCAACGCAGTCGGTCGCGTTGGCTAGGGTCAAATGCTTGGCGCGTTTGCCGATGACGACGATCATCTCACCTTCGTAGTCGAGCTGGACGGATTTTTTCGGGCGCATCAGCGGCGTCAGGTGCGGCGTCAGCGAGGTCAGCATGCGGAAAAAGATCGACTGGAATTTCGGAATGTTGTCTTTCTGCGGGCCTTCCTTGACGTGGTCGAGGTAATTGAGGCCAAGGCAGATGATCTTGCCGGGCCGCGCCACCGGCAGGCCGAATTTCAACCCGGCGAGCGGACGCCGCGCCGAGGCCGGCGCGCGCTTGGCGAGATCGGCGAGCGGACTTAAGTCGCCGTTGTTGCGGGCAAGGACCTCACCGAGGTCGCCCGGCAGGCGGGCGTCCACCGCCTGCAGATCGATGACGGCATCGCCTTCGACCACGCCCAGATGCAGACCATTGTCCGCTGAAAAACCAACGATTTTCATTGCATTCACGCCCTGTCTTGGATGGAGGCGAATGGCTTAGCGCAGGCAGACGATTTCGGAAAGGCCGCCGCTAGTGGGCCAACTTGGCCGAAGACGCGCCGCGATTCAGTCGCGGCCGCGCGTCGCCCGCATGGATTTCGTAAATTCGCGAATGTGCGCGATGAAACGCTCGGCGATCGGGCTCAGCATCCGGTTCTTCAGCGTGACCATGGCGATAATCGACCGCCGGTCGCTCAAGTGGATGGGCAATTCCTTCAGGTCATAAAGCTCGGCATTGAACCGCAGGATCGATGTCGCAAACGTCGCGACGTAGTTCCCGTGGGCAAGAAAATACGCCCGTAGCGGCACCACCTGCGACATCAGGACGACCGGCGGCAGGGCGAGCCCGCGCGACTGGAAGGCCTCCATGACGCAGACGCGATTGAATGTGTTATTCATCGTCAGGATCCAGGGCGTGTCGGCGAGATCGGCGAGATCGATCTTGCGGCGGCGCGCCCAGCGGCTGGTCTTGTTCACCGCCACGACGATGCGGTCTTCGAACAGTTCTTCGACATTGGCGTCGTCGCCCAAGGAATGATCGGACGCGCTCGTCTCCAATCGCACCAAGATGATGTCGCAGCTGCGCTCGTACAGCGCCGTCAGGTTGCGCACCGGGGGCGGCACCTCGATCACGGACAGCGACACGCGCGGATAACGCTGCGAAAAGTCGAGCAGGATCGGCGGCAGATTGGCAACCGCGATTGCTTCCGAACAGCCGATGCGCAGCTCGCCGCTTGCGGGGTCGGCCAGCGATTCAATGTCCAACACGCTCTGTTTGAGCTCGTCGAACGCAGCGGTGCCGCGTCGGAGCAAGGCGCGGCCGTACGTCGTGAGTTCGACGCCGCGCCGGCCGCGGTCGAGCAGACGGACTTTGAGCGTGTGCTCGAGATCGGCGACGACCTTGGAAACGGCGGGCTGCGTGATACCCAACCGCTGCGCCGCGCGCGCCATGCTGCCTTCCTTGGCGACGGTCGCGAAAACGTGGAGATCGCGCAACCGTAAATGATGCCCGACCCAGTTTTCCCAATCCGCGATGCGCCGCCCGGTGTCCATGAGACATAACTCACTGTTTATGTGATCATCAATAAATTAGGATTGCGATTATATGTCAATGCGCACAACCTGACGATGCACTTGTTGAGCGGAATTTCAGACCCTCAGGTTGCGCAATGACACATTCAGCTTCGGCCGCCCGGCGCGGCCAAACCGGGCCGCTGATCAGCGCCAGCTTCGATTCGCCGGAGCTTGCGGCGGCTTACGACCGTTTCGGCGTCTTGCAATTCGAACATGGCAAAGAGCTGGTGGCGCTGCTGCATATCGCGCCGGGAGAAAGCGTCCTCGATATCGGCGCCGGCACGGGGCGCTTGGCCGCTTATGTCGCCGAGATCGTGGGCGAAGCCGGCCGCGTGGTGGCCATCGATCCACTGCCGCTGCGCCTCGATATGGCGAGGGCCAGGGCAGACAGACACTTCGAAACAAAGATCGGCCGCGCCGAGGATCTCTCCGCGTTCGACGACGGCAGCTTCGACGTCGTCTATTTGAACAGCGTCTATCATTGGATCGAAGACAAGCCGCGCGCGCTGGGAGAAATTTATCGCGTCCTGCGGCCCGGCGGCCGCTTCGGTGTGAACTGCCATGATCCTGGCCGCCCGCATGAAGTGCGGCTTCTGGTCCGCTATGCAATGGCCGCAGCGCAAACCGAACTGGCGCCGGAACTCGGATATCCGTCGCTGGGCGTCTCGGAAACAGAATTGATGGTGCAAATAAGCGCTGCGGGATTTGTTGGAGCGCTCAGTGAGCAGCGGACCTTTGTCGACACGTTTCCGGACGTGGAGGCCGTCGTCGGTTGGGCGAGCAGCAGCACGTTTGGCAATTTCCTGAGCGGTATCTCGAATGCGGACCGCGACCGCGTCGTCGAGACGCTGGCGCGGCTGCTCGAGGTCAAGCGCGGCCCCGACGGTATTCGCCTCGAGCGCTATCTCACTTTCGCGACAGCCCATAAGCCAGTTCAATCACCCGAATGAACGAGGAGCTTAGCCATGTCAAAGTCTTGCAGGAATGACGTTCCGGTCGCTGCGAGCCCCAGGCACCCGAGTGGGCCCTCGCGCCGCAAACTTCTCCAGTTCGGTGCGGCAACGCTGCTCGTGCCGCTCGGCCGGGCGTTGGCAATGCAAACGTATCCGTCGCGCCCCGTTCGTATCGTCGTCGGATTTGCCGCGGGCGGCCCGAATGACATTTCGGCCCGTCTCATCGCACAATGGCTGTCACAGCGCCTCGGGCAGCAGTTCGTCGTCGAAAACCGACCGGGCGCGGGCAGCAATATCGCAACCGAATCGGTCGTCCACGCGCCAGCCGACGGCTACACGCTGCTTCTTGTTCCGGCGCCTGCCGCGATCAATGCAACGCTCTACCACGGGCTGCCTTTCAACTTCATCCGCGATATTGCGCCGGTCGCAGGAATCGTGCGCGTCCCCGAAACCATGGTGGTCCATCCGTCGGTGCCAGCAAAGACTGTCGGCGAGTTCATCGCCTACGCGAAAGCCAATCCCGGCAAGATCAACATGGGGACGGCGGGCAACGGCACCGTGCCGCATGTTGCCGGCGAGCTGTTCAAATACATGACGGGCGTCAACCTTTTGACGGTGGGCTATCGTGGCGGCGGCCCTGCCCTCGTCGACTTACTTGCCGGGCAGGTACAAGTGATGTTCGAACCGTCGCTCGTCACGCTTCCTCACATCAAGGCTGGCAAGCTGCGCGCGCTTGCGGTCACTTCGGCAACGCGCTCGCCGGTGTTGCCGGACGTTCCTGCCGTCAATGAGATCGTGCCCGGGTATGAAGCGACGGCCTGGTTTGGAATAGGCGCGCCCAAGAATGTGCCGGGCGACATCGTCGACAAACTCAACCGCGAAATTAATGCCGGCCTCGCCGACCCGGAGCTCAACGCCAAGCTCGCCAGCCTGGGCGGCACGCCGATGCCGATGTCCCCGCCCGAATTCGGTGCGTTGATCGCGTCGGAAACCGACAAGTGGGCGAAGGTCATCCGGTTCGCCGGTATCAAGATGGACTGAAACGGCCCTTCGCTCGCAGCTCCTGTGAATGCACACGCCGCAAACGAACGAGTTTGCCGAGGCGATGCTACTGCTGGGCTCAGTCTAATTCGTCGCGCCGCGGCGGCCGACGCGCGCTCCGGAACCTGGGCAATTTGCCCCTTGGTTCAATAGACGGTCCTGCCGTTCCGCGGACAATCAACAGCTGCTGGAAGCGTTTTGGCCGACTGCCTCAGCGAGGCGGTGGGTACAAGAGCCGTTCGGTAGTGACGAAGCAAACGTGGTGACGTGATGGATTCACACGGTCAGGTCCCGCCCCTCACCACCGGACAACTGTCCTCAAAACGCCGAATGGAAATTTACGCATTTCTCATCGTGACCGCCATCGTGATGCCGGCGCTGGCCGTTGCCACCGTCGGCACCTGGGGCCTGACCGTCTGGATCTACCAAGCGGTCAATGGACCTCCCGGGCCTCCGTCGAAGTGAGTGTAGTCGTGGTCGAAACACCGTTCTCGCGAAACGTCGATCGCCGCAAATTCATCAACGGCCGGTGGTCGGTGCGCGCGGAAGACAACCCGCCCGGCACCGTTGAAATCGCAAGCATCCTTGTTCAGACGCGTCCCGAACGCCTCGATGCAGCCGCGCATGCGATCGGAGCCCTCGCGGGCGCGCAGATTTACAGCCGCGATTCCAAAGGCAAGCTGGTGGTCGTGCTTGAAGCCGAGAACGTCGGAACGATCGGCGAGACGCTGAATACGATTTCATCAATGCCTGACGTGTTGACCGCGGCGCTCGTCTACCACGCGACAGACGATGGGTGAGCGGACGAAAAAATAAAACGGAGGAAACGGCAGTTAAGGAGACGACCATATGGGTCAGAATCGAGTCGACCGCCGCGCTTTCCTGAAATTGGAAGCTGCTGCGATGGCGGCAGTGGCGGCAGGAATTCCGGCGCCCCTGGCGGCGCAGAATCTCGTTACAGAACGCGCTGACACTGAGCTGAAGTGGAATAAAGCACCTTGCCGCTTTTGCGGAACCGGCTGCGGCGTCATGGTTGCCACAAAGAATGGCCGGGTCGTTGCGACGCATGGCGACACGAAGGCCGAAGTCAATCGCGGCCTTAACTGCGTCAAAGGCTATTTCCTTTCGAAAATCATGTACGGCCGGGATCGGCTGACGCATCCCCTCCTGCGCAAGAAAAACGGCAAATACGACAAGAATGGCGAATTCACCCAGGTGTCATGGGATGAAGCCTTCGACGTGATGGCCGAGCAATTCAAGAGCGCGCTGGCGAAACGCGGGCCAAGCGGCGTCGGCATGTTCGGATCGGGACAATGGACGATCTGGGAAGGCTACGCGGCGAACAAGCTGTTCAAGGCCGGCTTCCGCTCCAACAATATCGACCCGAACGCGCGGCACTGCATGGCGTCAGCCGCCATGGGATTCATGCGGACATTCGGCATGGACGAGCCGATGGGCTGCTATGACGACTTCGAGGCCGCGGATGCCTTCGTGCTGTGGGGCTCCAACATGGCGGAAATGCATCCAATCCTGTGGACACGGGTGACCGACCGCCGGCTCAGCGCGCCGCATGTGCGCGTCGCGGTGCTGTCTACGTTCGAACACCGGTCATTCGATCTCGCCGATATTCCGATCGTGTTCACGCCTCACTCGGATCTCGTGCTGCTCAACGCCATCGCCAATTACATCATCACGACCAACCGCGTGAACAAGGATTTCGTCGGCAAGCACGCGATCTTCAAGCGCGGCCAGACAAACATCGGTTACGGACTGCGGCCCGAGCACGAATTGGAGAAGAAGGCGAGCGGCCGCGCGAAAGCAGGCGATGCGACCGATATCTCGTTCGATGAGTATGCGAAATTCGTTTCCGAATACACGCTCGAAAAGGCCTCGCGCATGTCGGGCGTGCCGGTCGAGCGCATTCGCGCGCTTGCGGAGCTCTATGCCGATCCAAAGACCAAGGTCGTCAGCTTCTGGACCATGGGCTTCAACCAGCACACGCGCGGAGTTTGGTGCAACAATCTGCTCTACAACATTCACCTGTTGACCGGAAAGATTTCGGAACCGGGCAACAGCCCCTTCTCTCTCACCGGGCAGCCTTCCGCTTGCGGCACCGCGCGCGAGGTCGGCACGTTTTCACACCGGCTACCTGCCGACATGCTGGTGGCGAACAAGAGCCACCGCGACAAGGCCGAGCAAATCTGGAAAGTGCCGGAAGGCACCATTGCGCCGGCGCCCGGTTATCACGCCGTGCTGCAAAACCGCATGCTGCGCGACGGCAAGCTCAACGCGTACTGGGTTCAGGTCAACAATAACCTGCAAGCCGCCGCCAACATGAATGAGGAGGGCTATCCGGGGTATCGGAATCCGGAGAACTTCATTGTCGTTTCGGATGCCTACCCCACGGTGACGGCCCAGGCCGCGGACCTCGTTCTGCCGACGGCAATGTGGGTGGAGAAAGAAGGCGCCTACGGCAATGCCGAACGGCGCACGCATTTCTGGCACCAGCTCGTCAATGCGCCCGGCGAGTCGCGGTCCGATCTGTGGCAGCTGATGGAATTTTCCAAGCGGTTCAAGGTCGAGGAAGTCTGGCCCGCCGAGTTGATTGCCAAGAAGCCTGAGTACAAGGGCAAGACGCTGTTCGATGTGCTCTACCGGAATGGCGAGGTCGACAAGTTTCCATTGTCCGACATGGCCGCGGGGTTCGAGAACCACGAGTCGAAGGCATTCGGTTTTTATGTGCAGAAAGGGTTGTTCGAGGAATATGCCGGCTTTGGCCGCGGCCACGGGCACGATCTTGCGCCCTTCGACACTTACCATGAGGTCCGCGGCCTGCGTTGGCCCGTCGTCGACGGCAAGGAAACGCGGTGGCGCTACCGCGAAGGGCTCGATCCCTATGTGAAGCCGGGAAAGGGCATTGAGTTTTACGGCTTCCCTGACGGCAAGGCGCGCATTTTTGCCCTGCCCTATGAGCCGCCGGCCGAATCGCCCGACGCGACCTACCCATATTGGCTCGTCACCGGACGCGTGCTCGAGCACTGGCATTCCGGCTCGATGACCCGGCGTGTGCCGGAGCTTTACCGCGCCTTCCCCGAAGCAGTCTGCTTCATGCATCCCGACGACGCAGCCAAGCTCAACGTGCGCCGCGGCGACGCGGTCAAGGTGGAATCCCGCCGCGGCTCCATTCTCACGCGGATCGAAACGCGCGGCCGCGATCGCATGCCACATGGCGTCGTTTTTGTCCCCTGGTTCGATGAAAGTCAGCTCATCAACAAGGTCACGCTCGACGCCACCGATCCAATCTCACTGCAGACCGACTTCAAGAAATGCGCTGTGCGCATTGTGCGAGCCTAGGGAGCGCGGTCATGCCAACAAAATTACGACTGATCGTTGCGGCCGTGCTTGCGGGAATCCTTTCCAGCGCCGTTGCGGCCGAGACCTTTTCCGCCTTGCGCGGGTCGACACCCCTGAACCAGGAAGCGGCGCCGCCCGCCCTCGTGCCTCAAATCAACACCTCGGTGCGCGAACCGAGGAGCTACCCCGAGCAGCCGCCGGTCATCCCGCACTCGATCGAGGGTTATGAAATCAGCACCAACGCGAACAAGTGCCTCTCCTGTCATGCCCGCACGCGGGTGCATGAATCGCAGGCGCCGATGGTCAGTATCACGCACTTCTTTGATCGCGACGGCCAGGTTCTCGCGTCAATTTCACCGCGCCGCTATTTCTGCACCGAATGCCACGTGCCGCAGCACAATGTGCACCCTCCGGTCGACAACGACTTCGTCGATATTGACAGTCTGCTGAAGGCAAAGGGTCCGAATCCCGGAGCACGGCGATGACGACCGCCGACGTCCAGCGTCCTTCATTCTGGAGACGCGCGCTTGCCTTCGGTCTCGATATTTGGGGAGTCCTGCGCCGGCCAAGCGCCGTCTTCAGCCTCGGCTTTCTGGTTCTCGCCGGATTTGTCGCCGGCATCATCTTCTGGGGCGGCTTCAATACCGCGCTCGAACTTACCAACACGGAGACTTTCTGCACGTCCTGCCACGAAATGCGCGACAATGTTTTCCAGGAGCTCAAGACGACAGTGCACTACACCAATCGTTCGGGGGTGCGCGCGCACTGTCAGGATTGCCACGTGCCCCACAACTGGACCGACAAGATCGCGCGCAAGATGCAGGCCTCGAAGGAAGTCTGGGGAAAGATTTTCGGCACGATCAACACGCGCGAGAAATTCCTCGACCATCGCCTCGTTCTGGCCGAGCATGAGTGGGCGCGGATGAAGGCCAACGATTCCCTCGAGTGCCGCAACTGCCACAGCGCCGAATCGATGGACATTACGCGTCAGAGTCCGCGCGCGGTGGAAGCACACCAGCGGTTTCTGTTTACAGCCCAGAAAACCTGCATCGACTGCCACAAAGGGATTGCGCATCACCTGCCCGACATGCGCAACGTCCCTGGATGGCAATGATCGACGAGTTCACCGCAACAGTGATGAGAGGCCCTACCCAGCCGTTTTGGCCGGCGGTGCTTCGGCCAGCGTAAACGCCTGGATCGAAAAATACTTGCGCTCGTCGGTCCATGCCGCCGCAAACGCCCAGCCGGCGCCGCGCGCCAGCGCGCCCAGCGACTCGACGCTGTATTTGTAAGAATTCTCGGTGTGGATGGTCTCGCCGGCGCGGAAATCGATGGTTTCGCCGGCCACCTTCACCTTCTGCCGCCTCAGGCTGGCAAGGTGCATCTCGATGCGGTGGCGCTCACGATTGTAGAAGGCGTGGTGCTCGAAGGCATCGAGTTTGAACGTGCCGCGAAGCTCGCGATTGATGCGCACCAGCAGATTGAGATTGAAGCGGGCGGTGACGCCGGCCGCGTCGTTGTAGGCCGCGCTAAGCACGTCAACCGGTTTCACCAGGTCGACGCCGACGATCAGAGTTGCGCCGGCGCCGAGGATGCGCGCGGCGTTGCGCAGGAACGCCGCGGCCTCATGCGGCTCGAAATTGCCGATGGTCGAGCCGGGAAAGAAGCCGACGCGCACCGGCGCAGCCTGAGCCGGCTGCGGCAGCGCGAACGGCCTGGTGATGTCGGCGGTGACCGGCAGCACCTTGAGGTCCGGAAAATCCGGTCGTAGTTCAAGCGCTTCCTGCTCGATCATCTCGCCGCAAATGTCGACCGGCACGTAAGCCGCAAGCGACGGCAGCGCGCGTAGCAGGATGCGCGCTTTCTTGCTTGAGCCGCTGCCGAATTCGACCAGCGCCGCGCCTTGCGGAACGCGCCTGGCGATGTCGGCGCCGTGCTCGCGCAAAATGTGCATCTCGCAGCGCGTCGGATAGTATTCGGGCAGCTCGGTGATGCGCTCGAACAGCTGCGAGCCGACGCCGTCATAGAAATATTTCGGCGGCAGCCGCTTGGGCGAGGTATGCAGGCCGGCGAGCACGTCGGCCTCGAACGCCGAAACCTCGTCGAGCTTGGGCTCAACACGTGGGGAACGGGCGAGCGCGACCATGATGCCTCCTCACACAAACTCGGCGAGCCGCAGTCCGCTGAACTGCCAGCGCGCGCCCGGATAGAAGAAGTTGCGGTAGCTCATGCGCTCGTGGCTTTTTGGCGTCGCCAGCGACGAGCCGCGCAACACCATCTGGCTGATCATGAATTTGCCGTTGTACTCGCCGAGCGCCCCATCGGCCGCGCGGTAGCCTGGATAAGGCAGATAGGCGCTGCGCGTCCATTGCCAAGCGACGCCGAAGGCGTCGGCGATCACGCCTGCGCGAGCGGCGACCTCCCATTCGGCCTCGCTCGGCAGATGCTTGCCGGCAAAGCGGGCGAAGGCCTCGGCCTCGTAATAGCTGACGTGCATGACGGGGGCATTCGGATCGACCGGCCGCAGGCCGCCGAGCGTCATGCTGTGCCAAGGCCCGTCTTTCGCGGCGTCCTTCTGGCGCCAATGACCGGGCGCCTGCCAGCCTTCAGCCTGGACGATCGCCCAGCCGTCCGACAGCCACAGCGCGGGCGTCGCGTAGCCGCCCGCGTCCATGAATGCGAGCCATTCCGCATTCGTGACAAGATGGCGCGCGATGCGTACCTTCGGGATCAGTTCCTCGTGACGCGGCGTCTCGTTGTCGAAGCAGAACCCCTCCCCTTCATGGCCGACGAGGTGAATGCCTGACGGCACGTCAACGAACCCCCGCGGCCCCTGTGTCGCGCGCGGCGGCTGCCAAGCCGCGTCATAGACCGGGTCGGTCGGATTCTGGGCGAAGGCATGCAGGATATCGGTGAGCAGCAACTCCTGATGTTGCTGCTCATGGTGCAGGCCGATCTCGACGATCGAGAACACGTGCGCCGCCTTGTCGGCGGCAACGGTCTCAATCAGCTGCACGACCGCAGCATCGACATGGGCGCGATAGGCGGCGACGTCTTCACCGTTCGGGCGGGTGATCAAGCCGCGCTGCGGCCGCGCATGGCGCGGACCGGCGGCGACGTAGTAGGAGTTGAACAGGAACGGAAAACGTTCGTCGAAAATCTTGTAAGCCGGATCGTTCGGCACCAACAGGAATTGCTCGAAGAACCACGTGACGTGGGCGCGATGCCATTTGGCCGGCGAGGCGTCGGCCATCGACTGCACGATCTGATCTTCCGCCGACAGATGCGCGGCGCGGCGCTCGGTTTCGGCGCGCACGCCGGCAAAGGCGTCGCGCCAGTAACCGCGCGCCTCATCCAGCGCCTGCGGCGCCGCGGCGGCCGGACGGCCACCGCCACCGCGCGGAGCCTGCGAAACGGCGGTTCGCGCCATGGATGAACTCCGTCACGAATATGGAAAGGACGGCGGCAGTGGAATCCACGTACAAATACGAATTATGGATCAATTGTTCCATTGCCGGTCGGCTGGAGCAACCAGTTCCCCCCTCGCTTACGCTGGCCGGTCCAATCGTCCTCAGCGTTGAAAATGTGTCGGCCCGGGCCGCTCAGTCTCCACGCTGGCGCCGGTGTCCCTGTACCTTGTAAGGCATTCAGCCTTTCACGAGGACGCCAGGACTGGAACGCCCGCCACATCTTTAACCGACGGTTAACGCTATAGAATCGCCGCGAAACCGCGGGGCCACGGCGCCGTCCGCTCCAGTTGTCATAAATCATTGAAAAAACTGGCTAATAATGCCGTCTTGTCGCTGAATTCGCTGTGGCTTTTGCGTAACTACCGTTCGAATTTTCCCTGATGCCTGTTGAGATTGGCCTCTAGTTCCATGGCCTTTATCGCAGAAGATGCTATTAAATAAGGCTACAGGGGGCCTACGTTGTCGCGTGGGGTTGGAAATGTCGGGGGTTAGGATGCGTTCGCGTCGTCTGTTGCGGCCGGCGGTATTGGCGGGGATTATTGGCTTAGCAACAAGTCCAGCTACGGCGGCGCCGTTCACCATCCATGATGCGTTGCGGATGGCGGTCCAGACCAATCCTCAAATTGGCGAAGCAGCCGCGAACAAGCGCGCCACCGAAGCCGAACTTCATCAAAGTCAGGGCACCCTCTTGCCGCAAGTCCGGTTGGAGGCACTCGGCGGACCGGCGAGAACCAACGTTACGGATTCGGCGTATTTTACGCCGCCCAGCACGCCCCCACTCGGCAATGGAACGTGGTTGCCGGCGTCGAAGGGTTCGATTGTTTTGCGGCAGATCCTGTTCGATGGATTTGCTTCGATTAACGACATC
The DNA here is from genome assembly GCA_036273755.1 of Pseudolabrys sp. GTDB lineage: Bacteria > Pseudomonadota > Alphaproteobacteria > Rhizobiales > Xanthobacteraceae > Pseudolabrys. The sequence goes on along the minus strand of DASUGZ010000178.1, from coordinate 7,844 downwards.
TGGCGGCAAGCGGCCCGCGTCGACTCGGCCGCGGCACGCACCCATGAACGGAGCGAACTGGTCGCGCTCGATGCGAGCGAAGCCTACGTTGATGTCGTTCGCTACACCCGTCTCGTCGCCCTGGCAGAGGAAAACGTACGCGCGCACCGCAAAATTCTGTCCAATGTGCAGCAGCGGTTTTCCGGCGGCCGCGCCGGCGAAGGCGACCTTGAGCAAACCAAGGAGCGAGTGAATGCAGCCGAAGCTGCGCTGACCGATTTTCGCCATAGCCTTTCGGATGCGCAGGCAAAGTTTCGCAAAGTGATCGGCGTCGGGCCGTACAATCTCCGCGCGCCCGGTCGGCTTCCCGGCTTGCCGACCTCGCGAGACCAAGTATTGGCGATAACGCTGCGGAACAATCCGACGATTAAAGCCGCGCAATCCGACTCTGACGCGGCCCGGTACGCCTTCCACCAGACCGCCGGCGCCTTCATGCCGACGATTTCGCTCGAAGCCCGCACGACTCGGGGCAATAACGCCGACGGATTTTTCGGCTGGTATAGCCAAAACAGCGTCCAGGCCGTTGCCAGTTGGGACCTTTTCCGCGGCGGCCAGGATACCTGGAAGCGGGCCGAGGCGTCGGAGCGCTACACGCAGGCTAATATGGCCCACGCCAAGCTTCAGCGGGATGCTTTTGAATCGGTTGACAAGGCTTGGGGCGCCAGAACGATCGTAGCCCAGCGCATCGCCGAATTGCAGAGGCAAATTGGCGCCGACCGCAAGGTGATCTCTGCTTATTCAAAAGAGTACGATCTGGGTCAGCGCTCTCTGATCGACCTGCTCAACGCCGAAAACCAGCTGTTCAACGCCGAGGTCTCCATCGAGTCGTCGCGAGGCGTCGTCGTATTTGCCGACTACCAGCTGCTCGCGACCATGGGCGAACTGCTCAATTACATGAAGCTGCCGCACCCCGTCGACGCCGAGCCGATCGTGCCGACAAGCTTCGGTCTCATCCCCGATAAGCTCCCGCCGATCCTGATCCATCTGCCAAATCCGGGTCCGGAACCGCTGCATGTAGATGGACCGCAGACCGTTCCGACGATTAACACCGAGATTCCGCCGATGCCTGCGAGGCCGCCCGAAGGGCCGTTTTCTCAGCGCTGGGGATCGATCCAGTCGAGTGAGCCCCGCGCATTGGGGTTCGCATCGGGAATGTTGTCGCCAGAATCAATGATGGACAAAATGCCGGCATGGCCGGTCCGGGACGCGCCAAAGGCCAATTAAAGGGCATGGGGAGCGCAGCCGAATCTGCCACCGAGCTTAATGGCGGGACCCCATGCGTTGGGTACCCGGCTGATATTTAAGATTAAATCTTAAGTCTGGATGCGCTTTGTAGCCTGAACCTGCGGTCGGACGCAGGGTTTTGTGCTATTTTCTAAACCCGCGGACGCTTGAGTTTTGCCGCCGGTCAGGGCTTTGCCTTCGCCAGAAAAGGAAATTAACTCTTGAATATCCAATCCAAGACGACGGCGGATTTTGACCTCGGCGCGCGCGCGAGTCAGGAAGCGGGTCCGTCGACGTTGGCGGATCCTTTGACCGACGCCCTGCTCTTCCTGGCGGCCCACCACGGGCGCGCGATGAGCCGCGAAGCCCTGCTCGCAAACCTGCCCGTCCTCGATGGCCGGCTGACGCCGGGACTTTTCAGCCGCGCGGCGCGCAAGGCCGGCATGGAAGCCGAAGCGGCAAAGCGTAAGCTGAGCGACATTCCGGCGCTGGTGCTGCCCGCGGTTCTAACGATGCGCGACGGCTCCGTGAGGATTTTTCTCGCCATCGATCGCCGCGCAAAGAAAGCTTTGGTGATCGACCCAAGCAGCGAGACGACGCCCAAATCCGTTCCACTCAAAGCACTTGCGGCCGACTACCTCGGCTACGCGTTTTTTGTTCGGCCTGCCGCCAACACCGATGCGCGCGCCGTTGCAGCGGGCGACCTGCCGAAGCGCCATTGGTTCTGGTCGGTCGTCCGCCGCTTTTGGGCTAACTACAGCCACGTCGCACTGGCCGCGCTCATCATAAATCTTCTGGCCCTTGCCAGCCCTCTCTTCATCATGAGCGTTTACGATCGCGTGGTGCCGAACGGCGCGATCCCTTCGCTGTTTGCTCTCTCCGCCGGGATGGTCATTGCCATCGCTTTCGACTTCATCATCCGCATGGTGCGCAGTCGAATTATCGACATGACGGGGAAGAAGGTCGATGTCGTCTTGGCATCCGACATTTTCGAACACGTGCTCGGGCTGAAACTCGCGCAGCGTCCGGCGTCGGTCGGCATTATCGCCAACCAGATGCGTGAGTTCGATTCCGTGAAAGAGTTTTTCACGTCGGGCACGGTCGTATCGTTCATCGATCTGCTGTTTGCGGTGCTGTTTATCGGCGTGCTCTTTATCATCGCCGGGCCGCTCGCCTGGATTCCGGTCGTCATGCTGCCCATCATGATCGTCGTCGGTCTGGGTCTGCAATTTCCGCTGTCCCGCGCCATGCGCAAGCTCCAGGCGGAGTCGGCCGCACGTCACGGCGTGCTTGTCGAATCGCTCACCGGTATCGAAGCGGTCCGGGCGGTTGGCGCCGAAGGAAGGATGCAAAACGCCTGGGAGCGGTCGGTCGCAGCCACGGCGCGATCCGGTGAGGACGTCCACTTTTGGTCATCTATCGCGCTGACGGCCGCAAGCTCCGCGCAGCAAATCAACTATCTCGCGATGGTCGTTATCGGCGTCTACTTGATCCTCGACGGGCAGCTTTCCGTCGGCGCCCTCGTCGGCTCGACCATGCTATCCGGCCGGGTTCTTTCCCCGATCGCTGGTCTCGCTTCGGTCATTACGCGCGCCACGCAAACATTTGTGTCGCTCAAAGCCCTCAATCGCGTCATGTCGCTCGAACGTGAGCGGCCGCCAGAGCGCTCCTACATCGCGCGCCGCATCGCCGGCGGCTCCGTTGCCTTCGAGAACGTCACGTTCCGCTATCCCAACGGCGCCCTGAACGCCCTCGAGAATGTTTCCTTCCGGATAGCGCCCGGCGAGCGCATCGGAATTATCGGGCGGGTCGGCTCGGGCAAGACGACCGTGGGGCGGCTGCTCGCCGGTTTCTACGAACCTGCAGAGGGCCGCGTCCTGGTCGATAAGGTGGACCTGCGCCAATACGACCCGGCCGATCTGCGCAGCGGCGTCGGTTTTGTATTGCAGGACACCGATCTGTTCTTCGGCAAACTGCGCGACAATATCGCGCTGGGAAAGCCGACTGCGACCGATGAAGAAATCCTCGCGGCCGCGCGGCTCGCCGGCGTTGAATCCTTCATCGCCGGTCACCCGCTCGGCTACGAGATGCCGATCGCGGAGGGCGGCCGCAGCCTGTCGGGCGGGCAAAAGCAAGCCATCGGGCTTGCGCGTGCGCTCATTCGGCGCCCGAAAATCCTGTTCCTCGACGAGCCGACCGCTCATTTCGACGTTCGCAGCGAGGCCGATTTTCTCAATCGCCTAAAGGCTCTCGGCGAACAAGACATGACGATCGTCATTTCGACACATCGTCTGTCGTTGCTCGCGTTCGTCGAGCGACTCCTGCTGTTCGAGCAGGGCAAACTGGTCGCCGACGGTCCGCGCGACAAGATCATCGAGATGCTGCAAGGCGGCCGCGTCAAAAAGCCCGCCGGCATGGCGATGCCGATATCGCCGGAGGCATAACCAGTGCGTCACTCTGATTTCGCCTTTGCCAATGACGTTCGCGCGGCCGCGGAACTGCGGACGCCGAAAACTGCGCGACTCGTCTTGATCGCAATTATCGCGTTACTGACGAGCGGAGCTGTCTGGGCGCATTTCGCCGTTCTCGACGAAGTCAAACGCGGCGCCGGCCGCGTCATTCCGTCTCGACAGATGCAAGTCGTTCAATCCCTTGAAGGCGGCATCATTAAAAACATCCTCGTCCAGGAAGGCGATACGGTTCAGGAGGGGCAGCCGGTCGTCCAGCTCGACAACACCAAGTTTTCATCGGACCTTGGTGAGCTCGAAGCCAAACGCGAAGCGCTCGCGTCAAGTCTAAAGCTGATCAATCGAGAGCTGGACCTTACCCAACGCCTTTACAATCAAAAGGTCGTTCCTGAAATCGAGATGCTCCGGCTGCAGCGCCAGGTTTCCGATATGACCGGACAACTTGCGATCACGGAGGAAACGATAAAATCGGCGAAGGATCGCCTCCATCGCACCGCGCTCAGCGCCCCCGTCTACGGTATCGTCAATAAAATCAATATTACGACCATCGGGGCCGTCGTGCAGCCCGGCGCGAACATCATGGATATCGTCCCGCTGGACGACACCCTGCTGGTCGAAGGCCGCATCAATCCGCAGGATATTGCCTTCATCCGACCGGGTCAGGACGCGGTGGTCAAGATTACCGCCTATGAATCGACCGTGTACGGATCGCTGAAGGCGAAAGTCGAGCGCATCAGCGCAGACACCATCGAGGAAAAGAGCGAAAAGACCGACAAGCCGCAAACATTTTACCGGGTGATCGTGCGGACGGATAAGAACTTCCTCGGCACCAAGGAAAATCCGCTGCCGATCATACCGGGCATGGTAACGACCGTCGAAATCCTGACCGGCCGCAAGACCGTGCTGGACTACTTGCTCAAACCCGCCCGGCTGCTGAAGCAGGAAGCGCTCCGCGAGCGGTAAGCTTACATTCCAGGGCCGGGGACGGATGTTGCGAGGGCTCGTCCGTTGAAGTGCCCTTTCAACAAAACTCCACCCCAATTCTGTCAGCGACGCGCCACACCAGACGGCATGACCGGTGCGAACGGCCTGAATCGAACGTCAGGTTCAGGGTATCTGGCAGAGGGCTGGAATCCTGCACGCGAATGCCCGCTCCGGAGTTGGTGAGATCCAGCACGAGGCAGTCGACCGGCAGGGGCTCTTCGGTAAGAAGCCTCGCCGGCCTTTGTACATGCGTGCGGACATATTTGCGGCGTTCTTGCATGTGTCTTTCCTGACTGTGCCGAACCTATCGGGCGGGGATTGGCGGTCCCTTAAGTTGAATGACTAAAATCCGGGTGTCGCTGCAAACACCTTGTTAATGACGATTTTCGCGTGGTTTTCACTCAGGCGACAGCGGATCTATAGCCGCCATTCGCCGGTATTTTCCTCACATGCCAATTCTCGTTTTTCTATTTCGTGTTCCCCGGCGCGATCATTAACGCACCTCTAAAAGCCGCCGCTCGAATTAAACCGAATTGAGCGGCTTCTGTTCGCGCGCCTTCACCGTGCAACGAACAATGGTTCGCGCCCGCGCCGCTACTTAACCGGCCGGAATATGCGCGCGGGTTATCCGTCGCCCCGAAGAAAAAAGCGGGGTGAGGTACGGCGCATTCAAGCGCCGGCCAATGCTCCGGATGACCGGGGCGTTGGACATGACTAAGCGTACATACGCGCATGCCGTTCCATGCGTTGTTGCAGTTCTCCTTGCCGGGGCTATCGCGGGGCAGTTCGCTGCCAATATCGCGCGCGCAGACATCGCGGGCGCCGGTCCGAGCGTGCCCTCGCGCCTGTCCATCGCGGACGGCTCGCTGTTCATCCTGCGGCAACAGAAATCCAATGCAACGCCGCCCACGAGTTCCGCGACAAACGCTGCTCTGCCCGCGGCGGACCCTCTTGTCGCGCGTGCGGCCCCCCAGCGCTCGGCCGAAGCAGAGAAGCCGATCGTTGTCGCTCCCGCCAAAGCCGTCGCTGCCGCGACGGTTGCCCATCAGCCGGCCGCGCCGGTCGCTGCAGGAGTGCCGGCCCGTTTCTTCACCATCAATCAAGTGCTGGCCAATCGAGGCCAGACGAGGTCGGACGCGGTGCGTCTCGCCGCCATCGATCCGAAAACCCTAACGGATGCGGCGCCGCCTGTGGCCGCGCCGGCGATCGCGGGTACCGAGCCGTTCGGCCTGTCGACGTTCCGCGCGCCGGACGGGTTGCTCTGGACCAAGTGGCGCAAGGTCGAAGCGGACATCCAGGCTGAGGCGCCGACGCTGGCGCGCTGCCGCGCCATGGGCACCCAGTGCACCCTTGCAACGTTCCGCTTCGTCGCCATCATCAAGGCGGCCGAGGCCAAGCAGGGCCGCGCCCGGCTCGAGGAGGTCAACCGCCGCGTCAACGAGGCGATCCGCTACACCTCCGACATCGCTCAATGGGGCGTGCCCGATCTGTGGTCGCCCCCGCTCAGCGTCGACGGCAAGGGCTCGTTCGACACCGGCCGCGGCGACTGCGAGGACTACGCCATCGCCAAATACGTGGCGCTGCGCGAGGCCGGCGTGCCGGCCAAGGATCTGCGCGTGCTGCTGGTGCGCGACAAGGTGATCAACACCGGCCACGCCGTGCTTGCCGCGCGCGAGGACGGCCGCTGGGTGGTCATGGACAACCGCTTCGACAGAATCCTGGCGGAGAACGACGCCGATTTCCTGGTGCCGCTGTTCGCCATCGACGCCGAAGGCGTCAAGCTGTTCGCCGCGCCGTACGCCAGCCGCGACGCCGGCAGGCAGGACATGATCGCCGGGTCCGGCGCCCCGCCCGCCCGCGGCGCGCTGAGCAGCGACGCTTCCTGGGGCGACTAACCAGACGCCATCGGCTGTGAACTCGCCGCGATCGCGCTCGCCGCGGCGCGCGCGCCGTGATTAAATGAATCCCCTCACCTTCAGGAGATCCGCATGGCGACCTCGATCACCATCGCCACGCCGGCATTCGGCGAGATGTTCTACACGCCCTATGTGCAGAGCGTGCTGCGCCTGCAGCGCGCCGCGCTGGCGCGCAAATGGGGCTTCCGGCACGCGACGGTCTCTTATGCCTATGTCGGCGACTCGCGCAACTACCTGCTGACGCACTGGTACGACAAGTCCGATTCCAGCCACCTGCTGTTCGTCGACGCCGATATGGGCTTCGACCCGCAGCTGATCTTCGACATGGTGGCCTTCGACAAGCCGGTGACCGGCGTCATCTACACCAAGCGCCAGGTCAACCTGATGAAACTTGCCGAGCTCGCCGCCAAAGGCGAGCCACCGGCCCGCGCCATCGCCCGCGCTCACGATTTCATCGTGCGGCCGCTGCGCGGCCGGCCGCCCCGGCGCGCGCGCGGCTTTATCGAGGTCGAGGGCTGCGGCACCGGCATCATGCTGATTAAGCGCGAGGCCGTTAAGACGATGCTGGAAAGATTACCCGCGCTCAACGACACCAAGGCCAAGAAGACGTCGCCGATGGCAGCCGATCTCGATCGGCTGATCCGCGCCTTCGACGTCATCGAGGTCGACGGTACGCCCTTGGTCGACGACTTCGCCTTCTGCTACCGCTGGCAGACGCTGTGCCAGGGCGAATTATGGGCGCGCGCCGACCAGTCGGTCACTCATATCGGGCTGCACAAGTTCGGCGGCCGCTACAGCGACGCCGCCGCGCAGCCGCGCATCACCGTGACACGCAGCATAGCGCCGCAAAAGGTCGTGCGCGTTGCGGCGTCGGCCAACGGCAAGAGCAAAGGCGGCAACGGCGCGCCCAAAGCCGTGACCGGACGCATCCCGCAACCGCAGAAGGGCGATCCGGACGAGCGGTGAGGAGGCATTCCAACATCCGTTCGTTCCCGCGTAAGCGGGGACCCAGAGCGGCACGGTAAGTCCGTGCCATCTTGCTCTTGGATTCCCGCTTGCGCTGGAACGAACGGAGACAAAGCAACCCTTAACGCGCGCAGCGCCATCTGGAAAGCAAAAGGCCCGCCGGAGCGATCCGGCGGGCCTTGATTTTTTGTCGGCGCCTTCGATCAGAAGGTGTGGATGTCGCCAGCGACCGGAGTGCCCGTGCTCA
>DASUGZ010000177.1:0-10396 GCA_036273755.1 Pseudolabrys sp. | reverse complement strand
GATCAACGCCAAAGGCGGCGTGCTCGGCAAGAAGCTCGAGGTGATTTCGCGCGACGACGGCGCCAATCCGGGCGAGGCGGTGCGCGTCGCGGAAGAGCTGGTGACGCGCGAAGGCGTGTCGGTGCTCGCCGGCACCTTCCTGTCGAACGTGGGTCTCGCCGTGACCAATTTCGCCGGCCAGAAGAAGGTGTTCTTTCTCGCGGCCGAACCGCTCACCGACAAGATCACCTGGCAGAACGGCAACAAATATACCTTCCGCCTGCGCGCTTCGACCTACATGCAGGTCGCCATGCTGATGCCGGCGACGATCGCCGCGCATAAAAAGCGGTGGGCGCTGGTCTATCCGAACTTCGAATACGGCCAGTCGGCGGCGGAGAACTTCAAGGCGCTGCTGAAGAAGGCGCAGCCCGACGTCGAGTTCGTCACCGAGCAGGCGACGCCGCTCGGCAAGATCGACGCCGGCGCGGTGGCGCAGGCGATCGACGACGCCAAGCCGGACGGCATCTTCAACGTGCTGTTCGGCGGCGACCTCGCCAAATTCGTGCGCGAGGGCAACACCCGCGGCATCTTCAAGAGTCGCACCGTGATCAGCCTACTGTCGGGCGAACCGGAATATCTCGATCCGCTGAAAGACGAGGCGCCGGCCGGCTGGATCGTCACCGGCTACCCGTGGGACAAGATCAAGACGCCGGAGCACGTCGCCTTCGTGCAGACCTACATGAAGAAATACAACGACTATCCCCGTCTCGGCTCGATCGTCGGTTACGAAACCATCAAGTCGCTCGCCGCCGGCATCGCCAAGGCGAAATCGACCGACGCCGAGAAGCTGGTCGAAGCCTTCAAGGGGCTCAAGGTCGATAGTCCCTTCGGTCCGTTCAGCTACCGGGCGAGCGACCACCAGGCGACGATGGGCGCCTTTGTCGGCAAGATCGCGCTGGAGAAAGGCAAAGGGACGATGACCGACTTCAAATATGTCGACGGGGGCTCGGTGCTGCCGTCCGATGCCGAAGTCAAGAAGTTGCGCCCGGCCGGCGCGGATTGATTTTCTTAATCCCTCCCCCGAAAGGGGGAGGGTGGTCGGCGAAGCCGACCGGGTGGGGTAATCTCTCCGATATGAAACCCCACCCGGCTGCTCACTGCGTTCGCAGCCACCCTCCCCTTGCAGGGGAGGGACTAGAGTAGTCATGACTCTCAACGCCTTTCTCTTCCAGGCCCTCAATGGGCTTTCGACCGCCTCCGGTCTGTTCTTCGTCGCCGCCGGTCTGTCGCTGATCTTCGGCGTCAGCCGCATCGTCAACATCGCGCACGGGTCCCTCTATATGCTGGGGACCTACATTGCTTATTCGTTCGCGACCAAAATCGGCGGCGCGCTCGGCTTCTGGGGAGGCATTGTGGCGACCGCCATCGTCGTCGCTTGCATCGGCGCGCTGATCGAGGTCGTGTTGCTGCGGCGCATCTATCGCGCGCCCGAATTGTTCCAGTTGCTCGCGACTTTCGCGTTGGTGCTCATCATCAATGACGCCACGCTCTACCTGTGGGGACCGGAAGATTTGCTGGGACCGCGGGCTCCAGGTTTGCGCGGCGCCGTCGAAATCCTCGGCCGCCACTTGCCGAGCTACGACCTGTTCCTCGCCGCGATCGCGCCGCTGGCGCTGATCGCCTTGCACATTGCGTTGACGCGCACGCGCTTCGGCCGCCTCATCCGCGCCGCGACGCAAGACCGCGAAATGGTCGGCGCACTCGGCGTCAATCAGGCGATGCTGTTCACCGCGGTGTTTGCGCTTGGCGCCGGACTTGCCGGTTTTGGCGGCGCGCTGCAGGTCGCGCGCGAGCCGGCCAATCTCGGCACCGATCTCACCGCCCTCGGCGATGCTTTCGTCGTGGTCGTTGTCGGGGGCATGGGTTCCCTCAGCGGGGCTTACTTGGCCGCCGTCATTATCGCGGAGGTCAAGGCGATCTGCATCGGCATCGGCGTGGTCGATTTCGGCTTTGTCAGCGTCAATTTCTCCAAGCTGACGCTGGTCGCCGAATTCCTGGTCATGGCGGCGGTGCTCATTGTCCGTCCCTATGGCCTGCTCGGCCGCCCGCAGGCTGCGGTGCGCTCCGTCGCCGAGCCGGAACTGCCGCTGCGTCCGGCGACGCCGGCCCTCAAGCTGCTCGGCGCGCTGCTTCTTCTCATGCTGCTGCTGCTGCCGTTGCTGGCGCAGCACTGGCCTTATCTGCTCATTCTCGCCATCGACGTGCTGATCGCGGTGATCTTCGCCGCCTCGCTGCACTTCATCGCCGGTCCTAGCGGCATGCATTCGTTCGGCCACGCCGCTTATTTTGGCCTCGGCGCCTATGGGGCGGCGCTGCTGGTGAAATGGCTGGCCGTGCCGATGGGCGTCGGCCTCTTCGCCGCGCCGCTGGTCGCGCTTGCCGGTGCGTTGTTGTTCGGCTGGTTCGCGGTGCGGCTGTCCGGTGTCTATCTTGCGATGTTGACTTTGGCGTTTGCGCAAATCGTCTGGGCGGCGGTGTTCCAATGGGAGGATTTGACCGGCGGCTCCAACGGCGTGATCGGCGTCTGGCCGCCGCCGCCGTTCGACCGGGCCTGGGTTTATTACCTGCTGACGTTGCTGCTCGCGGTGATTGCCGTGCTGCTGCTGCGGCGATTTCTCTTTGCGCCGTTCGGTTACGCCATGCGCGCCGGCCGCGACTCCGCGTTGCGCGCGGAAGCCATCGGCATCGACGTCAAACGCGTGCATTGGCTTGGCTTTGCCGTCGCCGGTGCGACGTGCGGCGTCGCCGGCGGCCTGTTTGCCTTCGCCAAGGGCTCGATCTCGCCGGAGGCCATCGGCGTTGGCCGCTCGATCGATGGCCTCGTGATGGTTCTCTTGGGCGGCATTCAGACGCTGACCGGGCCCATCGTCGGCGCTTCGGTCCTTGCCACCTTGCAGGACACCGTGATGCGGCAGACCGAGTACTGGCGCGCGCTTTTGGGTGTCATCATCCTGCTGCTGGTGCTCGCGTTCCCGCAGGGCATCGCCGGCGGCGTCGCAATGCTGTGGCGGAGGCTGCGGCCATGAGCGTGCTCGAGGTCCGCGCGCTGTCCAAGGCCTTCGGCGGCGTGCGCGCCGTCAACGACGTCAGCTTCGCCGTCGGTGAGGGCGAGTTCCTCGCCATGATCGGTCCGAACGGCGCAGGCAAGACGACCTGCTTCAACATCATCAATGGGCAACTGGCGCCCGATTCCGGCGCAATATTGCTTGAAGGCAAAGATATCGCCGGTCTTGCGCCGCGCGCCATCTGGCGGCGCGGCGTCGGCCGGACCTTCCAGATCGCGGCGACATTTCACTCGATGACCGTTGCCGAGAACGTACAGATGGCGCTGCTGTCGCACGCCGGCGACGTTCACCGGCTGTGGCGGCCGGCCGCGGCGATGCACCGCGGGCGCGCGCTCGATCTGCTGGCCCAGGTCGGCATGGGCGACGCGGCCGACCGGCCGAGCCGCGAGTTGGCCTATGGCGACGTCAAGCGCCTCGAGTTGGCAATCGCGCTCGCCAACGAGCCGCGCCTGCTCTTGATGGATGAGCCGACCGCCGGCATGGCCGCCCGCGAACGCCACGGGCTGATCGACCTCGTCAAGAAACTGGTGATCGAGCGCAAGATCTCGGTGCTGTTCACCGAGCACTCGATGGACGTGGTGTTCGCCTTCGCCGACCGCATCATTGTGCTGGCGCGCGGCCGATTGATCGCCGATGGCGACGCCGCCGCGATCCGCGACAACGCACAGGTGCGCGAGGTCTATTTCGGCACGGGCAAGACGTTTGCCGTGCACGGCGCCGCGTTATGAGCGGGGCTATGCTGATCGCGGACACCTTGAGCGCATCGTACGGCGCCGCGCGCATTCTTTACGATCTGTCGTTCGAGGTCGGCCGCGGTGAGGTGGTGGCGCTGATGGGCCGCAACGGCGCCGGCAAGTCGACGACCATGCGGGCGATCATGGGTCTTATCGATGAGCGGGCCGGCACCGTGCGCTTTAACGGCGAGAACATTTCGCGTCTCAAGCCGTTCGAGATCGCGCGCCGCGGCCTCGGCTACACGCCGGAAGACCGCCGGATTTTTTCCGACCTCACCGTGATGGAAAACCTCGACGTCGGCCGCCAGCCGCCCCGCGTCTTCGCCGACGGCCGGCCGGCGCCGGCGTGGACGCCGCAAAAGCTGTTCGCGCTGTTCCCCAATCTCGCGGAAATGCCCGATCGCCTCGGCGGCCGCATGAGCGGCGGCGAGCAGCAGATGCTCACGGTGGCGCGCACGCTGATGGGCAATCCGTTGCTGGTGCTGCTCGACGAGCCCTCCGAAGGCGTGGCGCCGTTGATCGTCGAGCAGATGGCCGCGACCATCGTCGAACTGAAGAAAGTGGGCCTGTCGATCCTGCTGTCCGAGCAGAACCTGCATTTCGCCCGGCTGGTGGCCGACCGGGCCTATGTGCTGGAGCAGGGCCAAATCCGCTGGCAGGGTACGATGAGACAACTCGACACTGATCTGGACGTGCAGAAGGCCTATCTGACGGTGTAATCCGGGCCTGGGGCGGAACTCCTGCATTTTCAGGGCCTAACGCAAAAACGGGCTTTCGCCGGAACTCAATCTGGGCCATGGTTTCGACCGGGGCGGGTATTCAACGACATGCAGTTGTAGAGAGAGCGGTCCGTTATGCCGCGGGGAAAAGGCGCCAGATCGATACCCGTCAAAGTTGCGTCAGATGGCCGCTACGTGCTTGGCGGCCAGGTCGGCTTTCTGTTGCGTGTCGCCATGCAGCGGCACACCGCGATCTTCACCACGCGCATGACCGAGGGCCTGACGCAGACCCAATTCGCCGCGCTCGCGAAATTGCACGACATCGGTCCCTGTTCGCAGAACCATCTCGGTCGCCACATCTATCTCGACGCCGCGACCATCAAGGGCGTGGTCGACCGCCTGGCCGCGCGGGGCTTTCTCACCGCGGCGGCCGATCCAAAGGACCGCCGTCGCCGCGCCGTGACGCTCACCGAGCGCGGCCGCACCGTCACCGAAAAAGCCATGCTGATTGCCGCCGAGATCACTGCGGCGACGCTGGCGCCGCTCGATGAAGAGGAGCGGGCAACGATGGTGCGGCTGTTGAAGACGCTCGGGTGAAAGATCACCACAGTCCCTTCAGCCGTCCGCCATCGGTGTTGAGCGACACGCCGGTGATGTAGCTGGCGCGTTCCGAGCACAGGAACACGGTGGCGTTGGCGAGTTCCTCCGGCTTGCCCATGCGGCCCAGCGCGTTCTTTTTGGCGGCCACCTTGCGCGCTTCGGCTTCGCTCGCCACGCCGAACTCCTTCTTCATGCCTTCGGTGTTGCGCACCCACAGATCGGTCGCCACCCAGCCGGGGCAAATGGCGTTGACCAGAACGTTGTCCTCGCCGAATTCGGTCGACAGCGACTTGGTGAGATTGAGCAGCGCCGAGTTGGTCATGCCTGAGCCGAACATATACGGGTCTGGCTCCTTGCCGGCGCCGCCGATGGTGTTGACGATGCGGCCCCACTTCTGTGCCTTCATCATCGGATAGACGGCGCGGATGGCGCGCAGGAAGCCGAACAGCTTGGTGTCGAGCTGCGTCTGCATTTCGTCATCCTTGATTACAGCAAAGCGGCCGGAATACATCTGCCCCGCGTTGTTGACGAGGATATCGACGCCGCCGAGCTTTTCTTTCGCGGCCGTAACCATCTTGTCGATGTCGGCCGGCTTCGTCATGTCGGCGACGACCGCGTGGACTTCGCCGCCGGTGCGTATGGCGAGATCGTCGCGCGCCGCCGCGAGCTTTTTCTCGTTGCGGCCGGTGATCAGCACGCGCACGCCTTCCTCGATAAATTGCCGCGCCGTCTCGAAACCGATGCCGCTCGAGCCGCCGGTAACGATCGCGCGGCGACCCTTAATGCCTAAATCCATCCTGCTCTCCCGTTCGCTTGACGCTGCTGGCGTCAGCATAGAGTATCGTTCCGGCAAGAAAGCAATAACAAAGCGAGGGAGACCATGGAGCTTGGCCTAAACGGCAAGGTCGCCCTCGTCACCGGTGCCTCGCGCGGCATCGGCAAGGCCATCGCGCGGACTTTGCTCGACGAAGGCTGCGTCGTCGCAATCTGCAGTCGCGGCGCCAAGCAGCTTGACGCAACGGTAGCCGAATTGGCCAAAAAAGGCCGCGTGATCGGCGTTACGACCGACGTTACCGACGAGTCCGCGGTGCGGACATTTGCCGACACGGCACTGCAAACGTTCGGCCGCATCGACATTCTGGTCAACAATGCCGGCACGCATCTGCGCGGCACCGTCGAGTCGACGACGCTCGACATCCTCGAGCGTCAATTGCGCGACAAAGTGTTCGGCTTTTTCGCCATGATAAAAGCGGTGCTGCCCATCATGAAGCGGCAACGCGATGGCCGCATTGTGAACATCGTCGGCCAGGCGGCGCGCCACCCGCACCCCGACCGCTTTCCCTCGGGCGTCACCAACGCCGCATTGATGGCGATGAACAAATCGGTCGCCGACGCGGTTGCGCGCGACAACATCCGCGTCAACGCCGTGTGCCCGCAATATATCGAATCCGAACTGCTGGCCTCGCTGATTGAGAAAGAAATGCGCGAGCGCGGCGTCGACCGCGCCACCGCTTCGGCTGGATTCACGCGCGCGAACCCGCTCGGCCGTACTGGCAGGCCGGAAGAAGTGGCCGATCTCGTCGCATACCTGGTATCCGATTGTGCGGGCTTCGTCGCCGGCAGTTCGGTCAGCATCGACGGCGGTTATCACCGCTACGTCTACGGTTGAGGGGGCCGCATGGATCTCGGGCTCAAGGGCAAAGTTGCACTCGTCACCGGCGGCTCCAGCGGCATCGGTCTCGCCATCGCGAGTAAGCTTGCCGCCGAAGGCTGCAAAATTGCGATTTGCGGCCGCGATCGCGGCAAGCTCGACAGTGCCGCAGCTGCGCTGAAAACCGCCAAAGCCTTCGCCGCCGATCTCTGCGTCCCCGAAGACGTCACCGCGCTGGTCGACAGCGTCCTCGCGGCATTCGGCGGCATCGACATCGTGGTGAGCAATGCCGGCACGCATCTACCGGGCCGTCTGGACGAGGTCGACGGCGACACCATGCTCGAACATTTCAAGACCAAGGTGCTCGGCGCCTGGCAGTTGGTGCGCTCGGTGACGCCGCACATGCGCAAGAAGGGTGCGGGGCGCTTCATCGTTATCATCGGCCAAGCCGGCAAAGTGCCGCAGGGCAACGTCATCGCCTCGGCCACGATCAATGCCGCGCAGCATGCTTTCGTCAAATCGCTGTCGGACGATCTTGCGCCGAGCGGCATCCTGGTCAACGCCGTGTGCCCGAGCCGCATCAAGACGCCGCTCACCGATCATCTGACGCTCTACAACGAGGTCTATTACGGTCGCAGCCTGGAGCAGCAGGAGGCGAAATGGGGCGCCGAAGTGCCGCTCGGCCATTGGGGTACTGCGGACGACATCGCCAACGCCGTCGCCTTCCTCGCCTCCGCGCGCGCCGGCTTCATCTGCGGCACCAATGTCGACGTCGACGGCGGCCACCAGCGGATGATTTTCTAGGGCGCCATGATCGAGTTGCGTCATATCTCGAAGACGTTTCACAAGGGCGACGAAGCCGTCGACGCGGTGCGCGACGTCGACATGACCATCAGGCAAAGGGAGATCATCGCCGTCATCGGTCCGAGCGGTTGCGGCAAGTCGACGCTGCTCAATATGATCGCCGGGCTCTACCCACCGAGCGGCGGCGCCGTGGTCTACAAGGGCAAGACCGTGACCGACGTCAACACGGACGTCGGCTACATGACGCAGAAGGACAACCTGCTGCCCTGGCGCACGGTCGAGGACAACATCGCCTTTCCGCTTGAACTCGCCGGCGCCGGCAAAAACGAACGTCTCGCCCGGGCCGCTGAAGCCATCAAGCATGTCGGGCTCGACGGCTTCGAGCGGCGCTTCCCGCATGAATTGTCCGGCGGCATGCGCAAGCGCGCCTGTCTCGCCCGCATGCTGCTCTACGGTGCGGAGACGGCGTTGCTCGATGAGCCCTTTGCCGCGCTCGACGCGCAGTTGAAGTTGACGATGCACGACCTGCTGTTGCGGCTCGCGGCCGAAGCCGGGCAGACGGTGATGTTGGTGACGCACGATTTGATGGAAGCGGTGACGCTCGCCGACCGCGTCTTCGTCTGCACGCGGCGGCCGGCGACGATCGCCTATGAGCAGCGCATCGATCTTGCGCGCCCACGCGACGTGCTTAACGTGCGCTTTACCAACGAGTTCAAGACTTTCTACGACGCGCTGTGGGAACGGCTGCGCGTCGAATACCAGGAGGAGCGGGTATGAGCGCGTCTGGAACCCGCGCGGCGGAAGAGCAGACCATTGCTGCGGCGGGACCGCGCGAGCTTGGCGGCTGGGCGATGCTCGCCTGCCAGGCCGTGCTCGGCGTCGTCGTGCTGCTCTTGTGGCAGGGCGCCTCGGGGCGGCTGATCGACGACTTCTTCATCTCCAATCCGGTCGAGGTCGCCAAGCGCCTCTATCAATGGACCGCCGACCTCTCGTTATTCATGAACATCTGGGCGACGGTCTACGAGACGCTGATGGGTTTCATCGTTGGCGCGGCTGGCGGCGTCATCCTCGGCATCTGGCTCGGCGTGTCGCCCTTCACCGATCGGCTGCTCAGCCCCTATCTCAACGCGCTCAACGCCCTGCCCAAGGTGGCGCTGGCGCCGCTGTTTGTCTTGTGGTTCGGCCTCGGCATCGCCTCGAAGATCGCGCTCGCCGCGGTGCTGGTGCTGTTCCTGGTGTTCCTTAACACCTATGCCGGCGTGCGCGAGGTTGATCAGGACCTGATCGACAGCGCGCGGCTGATGCGCGCCAGCCGGATGCAGGTGATTGCCAAGGTCATCGTCCCCTCGGCGATGTCGTGGGTTTTCGCCGGCCTGAAAATCTCCGTGCCCTATGCGTTGATCGGGGCGGTGCTTGGCGAAATGCTCGCCGCCAACCGCGGGCTCGGCTACCTGGTGCAATATTCCGGCTCGCAATTCGACACCGCCGGCGTTTTCGCCGTGCTCATCGTCATCGCACTACTTGCGGTAGCCCTTAATTTCGTCGTCGAACTGGTGCAGCATCGGATGCAGCAGTGGCGGGTGACCGGCCGCTAGACAACAACCGGTCCAAGGGAGGTACGCGCCATGAAAGTTCTCAAGCTCGCCGCCGCCGTCATCGGCATGGCCTTATCAGGAGCGGCAGTGGCCGCCGAGCCGGTGAAAATCGTCAATATCGGCCACGGCTATTTCTCCGGCCCGCTCTATGTCGCGCAGCAGCTCAAGCTGTTCGAGAAATACGGCCTCGAGCCGCAAATTTCCTACGTGCAGGGCGGCGCGCTGGCGCTCCAGGCCGTCCTTACCAAGCAGGCCGATGTCGGCATCCTCTCCTACGAGCACGTCTTGACCGTCGCCGCGCAAGGCAAGCGCATCGTCGCCTTCTTCAACATCGCCAACCGGCCGGTCAACAACATCATCGCCAGCGACAAGCTTTATGCCGGCTCCGAGAAGATGAGCGTCGAGGAGAAGGTCAAGCGGCTGAAGGGCGCCCGCGTCGCGCTGCCGTCCGCCAACGGCTCGGGCGAGAAAATGCTGCACACGCTCGCCGCCAAATACGGTCTGAGCCTGCCGGGCGACATCACCAGCGTCTATGTCGGCGCCGAGGCGCCGTCCTACGTCGCCGCCTTCCAGAAGGACCTGGTCGACGCCGCGCTGCCGTTCGAGCCGGCCGGCGTGCTGGTGCAGCAGGCTGGCACCGGCAAGATTTATCTCAACGTCATGAACGGCGAGATCCCGGAATTCCGCGACATCCTGTTCATGACTTTGGCGACGCATCCCGACATCATGAAGGAAAAGCCGGACTTGCTGCGTAAGGTGGCGCAGGTCTTCACCGAGGCGCAGCGTATCCTCAAGACCGACGCGGCGCGCGGCACGGAATTGATGGGCAAGGAATATCCGAAAATGACAGCGGAGACGAACAGCCTTGCTTTCAAGACCGTCAGCCAGATCTGGACGCGCGATGGCCACATGACCGAGGCGCAAGCCCAGGCGACGTTTGCCTATCTGCAGCCGAAAGGCCCTGCGAAGATCGACTTAAAGTCGACCTTCACCAACGAGTTCCTGCCGAAATAAGCGTGAGGATCATCCAGTGTTCAAGGTCGGCGACGCCACCATCACCCGCATCGAGGAAACCTACGGCGCGTGCTACCCGCTCACGCAGATTTTCCCCGAATTCAACGACGCGCACATGGCCGAGCATAAAAGCTGGCTGGCGCCGCACCACTACGATCCGGCGAGCGGTCTGATC
>DASUGZ010000176.1:0-4313 GCA_036273755.1 Pseudolabrys sp. | reverse complement strand
TCGCGCACGCCGCGCGCCGCCTCCGCGTTGCGCGTGTATTGATCGATGCGCCGTTCGATCTCGGGCCGGAAATGCCGCAGCAGGCCCTGCACCGGCCAAGCGGCGCCGTCGCCGAAGGCGCAGATGGTGTGGCCTTCGATCTGCTTCGTCACCTCGAACAACATGTCGATCTCACGCTTCTGCGCGCGGCCCTCGGCCATGCGGGTGAGGACGCGCCACATCCAGCCCATGCCCTCGCGGCACGGCGTGCATTGGCCGCAGCTCTCGTGCTTGTAGAAATACGAGATGCGCGTCATCGCTTTGACGATGTCGGTGGACTTGTCCATGACGATCACCGCGGCGGTGCCGAGCGCGGACTTGTGCTTGGCGCAGCCGTCGAAATCCATCAGCAGATCGTCGCAGCCGGTCGCGCCCGCCGGCACCAGCGGCATCGACGAGCCGCCGGGGATTACGGCGAGCAGCTTGTCCCAACCGCCACGCACGCCGCCGGCATGTGTCTCCACCAGCTCGCGCAGCGGAACGCCCATCGCTTCTTCGACGGTGCACGGCTTTTGCACGTGCCCGGAAATGCAGAACAGCTTGGTGCCGGTATTGTTGGGCCGGCCGATACCGGCGAACCAGGCGGCGCCGCGGCGCATGATGTCGGGCACGACCGCAAGCGATTCCACGTTTTGCACGGTCGTCGGGCAGCCATAGAGGCCGACATTGGCCGGAAACGGCGGCTTCAGCCGCGGCTGGCCCTTCTTGCCCTCGAGGCTTTCGAGCAGCGCGGTCTCCTCGCCGCAGATATAGGCGCCGGCGCCGTGGTGGACATAGAGGTCGAAATCCCAGCCATGCACATTGTTCTTGCCGATCAGCTTGGCCTCGTAGGCTTGGTCGATCGCGGCCTGCAAGCGCTCCCGTTCGCGGATGAATTCGCCGCGCACATAGATGTAGCCCGTGTGCGCGCCCATGGCGCAGCCGGCGATCAGGCAGCCCTCGACCAGCAGATGCGGATCGTGGCGCATGATCTCGCGGTCTTTACAGGTGCCGGGCTCGGACTCGTCGGCGTTGACGACGAGATAATGCGGCCGCTCGCCGATCTGCTTGGGCATGAACGACCACTTGAGGCCGGTCGGAAAGCCGGCGCCGCCGCGGCCGCGCAGGCCTGACGCTTTGACGTCGTTGACGATCGCCTCGCGGCCCTGCTCCAAGATCGCCTTGGTGCCATCCCAGGCGCCGCGCGCCCGCGCGCCTTTGAGGCCCCAGTCATGGCGGCCATAGAGATTGAGAAAGATGCGGTCCTTGTCAGCGAGCATGCGTCATGATTCCCGTGAACGCGCCGCGTAGATCGACGGATCTTTGAGCGTGGCGCCGCCGCCGACCGGTTCGGATAGCTGGCGGTCGATTTGCGGGCCCGGCTTCGGCGTCTTGCCGGCGGCAAAATCGTCGAGAAGCTTGCCGAAGCTCTCCGCCGTCAGATCCTCGTAGTAGTCGGAGCCGATCTGCACCATCGGCGCGTTGACGCAGGCGCCGAGGCACTCGACCTCGATCCAGGAGAACTTGCCGTCTTTGGTGACCTCCATCTGGTCGCCGATCCGCTTGCGGCAGACGCGCTCCAGATCGTCGGCGCCGCGCAGCCGGCACGGCGTGGTGCCGCACAGCTGCACATGGACTTTGCCGACCGGGACGAGATTGAACATCGTGTAGAAGGTCGCGACCTCCAGGCCGCGGATATGCGCCATGCCGAGCATGTCGCTGACGTAGCGGATCGCGGCTTCCGGCAGCCAGCCGCCGGCCTGTTCCTGCGCCCGCCACAACAGCGGAATGATCGCCGAGCGCTGCCGCCCTTCCGGGTACTTGGCAATCTGCTGCTTGGCCCAGGCGAGATTCTCCGCGTTGAAGGAAAAATCCTTCGGCTGGACGTCGGGCGGGGCGAGCCGGCGCACGCTCATCGGTCGATCTCCCCGAACACGATGTCGAGCGTGCCCATGATGCAGGACACATCGGCCAGCATGTGACCGCGGCACATAAAGTCCATCGCACTCATATGTGCGAAACCCGGCGCGCGGATCTTGCACTTGTACGGCTTGTTGGTGCCGTCGGAGACGAGGTAGACGCCGAACTCGCCCTTGGGCGCTTCGACCGCGGCATAAACCTCGCCGGCCGGCACGTGGAAGCCTTCGGTGTAGAGCTTGAAGTGCTGGATCAGCGCTTCCATCGAGCGCTTCATCTCGCCGCGCTTGGGCGGCACGATCTTGCCGTCGTCGACCGAAACTTGACCTTGGCCCTCGGGGCCGCGCAGCTTCGCGCAGCACTGGCGCATGATCTTGATCGACTGGCGCATCTCTTCGACGCGCACGCAGTAGCGGTCGTAGCTGTCGCCATTCTTGCCGATCGGAATGTCGAACTCCATTTCCCCATAGCACTCATAAGGCTGCGCCTTGCGCAGATCCCAGGCTGCGCCCGAGCCGCGCACCATGACGCCGGAAAAGCCGCGGTTCCAGGCCTCCTCGAGCGTGACCACGCCGATGTCGACGGTGCGTTGCTTGAAGATGCGGTTGTCGGTGAGCAGGGCTTCGAGGTCGTCGCAGAATTTCAGGTAGGGATCGCAGAACGCCTCGATGTCGTCGACGAGCTTGGCCGGCAGGTCCTGGTGCACGCCGCCGACGCGGAAATAATTGGCGTGCAAGCGGGCGCCGGAGGCGCGCTCGTAGAACCCCATCAGCTTTTCGCGTTCTTCGAAGCCCCACAGCGGCGGGGTGAGCGCGCCGATGTCGAGCGCTTGCGTCGTGATGTTGAGGTTGTGCGAAAGCAGCCGGCCGATCTCGCAGTACAGCACGCGGATGATCTGGCCGCGCTTGGGCAGTTGCAGGCCCAGCAGCTTTTCGGCCGCGAGACAAAAGGCGTGCTCCTGATTGATCGGCGCGACGTAATCGAGCCGGTCGAAATAAGGGATTGCCTGCATATAAGTCTTGTATTCGATCAGCTTTTCCGTGCCGCGGTGAAGCAGGCCGATATGCGGGTCGACGCGCTCGACGATCTCACCGTCAAGCTCGAGCACCATGCGCAGCACGCCGTGCGCGGCCGGATGCTGCGGCCCGAAATTGAGGGTGAAGTTGCGGAGCTGGGTTTCAGCCATCGTAGTTCACGATCCCTTGCCGTCGCCTTTGGCCTTCTCGTCGCCGGGCAGCACGTAGTCGGTTCCTTCCCAGGGCGAGAGGAAGTCGAAGGTACGGAATTCTTGCGCCAGCCGGACCTTGTCGTAGACCACCCGCTTCTGCTCGTCGTCGTAACGCACCTCGACGAAGCCGGTGAGCGGAAAATCCTTGCGCAGTGGATGTCCCTCGAAGCCGTAGTCGGTGAGGATGCGGCGCATGTCCGGATGGCCGGTGAACAGCACGCCGTAAAGGTCGAAGGCCTCGCGCTCGTACCAGTCGGCGCCGCGGTAGACGTCGATCAACGACGGCACCGGCGTGACCTCGTCGGCCATGGTCTTGAGGCGGACGCGCAGGTTCAGCCGCGGCGACAGCAGATGATAGACGACGTCGAAGCGCTGCTCGCGGCTCGGCCAGTCGACCGCGGTGGCGTCGATGAAGTTGATGAACTGGCAGGCCGCGTCGTCGCGTAAGAAAGTCGCGACCTTGACGATGTCGGCCGATTTCGCCGTGACGGTCAGCTCGCCATAGGCGACCTTGTAGTCGGTCACCGATCCGGGCAGCGCGTTCTTGATCGTCGCCCCTAGCCTGTCGAGCATTTCGTCCATGCGAAGACCCCGCTCAGCGTTCGATCGTGCCGATGCGGCGGATCTTCTTCTGCAACAGCAACACGCCGTACAGCAGCGCCTCGGCGGTCGGCGGACAGCCGGGCACGTAGATGTCGACCGGCACCACGCGGTCGCAGCCGCGCACCACCGAGTAGGAATAGTGATAGTAGCCGCCGCCGTTGGCGCAGGAGCCCATCGAGATGACGTAGCGCGGCTCCGGCATCTGGTCGTAAACCTTGCGCAACGCCGGCGCCATCTTGTTGGTCAGCGTGCCGGCGACGATCATGACGTCGGACTGGCGCGGCGAGGCGCGCGGCGCAAAGCCAAAGCGTTCCGCGTCGTAGCGGGCCATCGCCATGTGCATCATCTCGACCGCGCAGCAGGCGAGCCCGAAGGTCATCCACATCAGCGAACCGGTGCGTGCCCAGGTGATCAAGTCGTCGACGGCGGCGACGAGAAACCCCTTGTCGGCGAGTTCGTTGTCGACGCCGACGAAAAAGCTGTCGTCGGCGCCGACCGGTTTGCCGGTGTTCGGGTCGAGAATGCCTTTGGGTGCGGGTGCAACGAG
>DASUGZ010000175.1:0-11051 GCA_036273755.1 Pseudolabrys sp. | reverse complement strand
CGAGCCTCCCGGATGGTGCGCGGCCGGGTACGGCAAGAGCTTCATCACCGACAGCGCCGTCACCGATTTTCCGGAGCCCGACTCGCCGACCAGAGCCACGGTTTCGCCCTTGGCGATGTCGAACGACACGCGATCGACGGCGAGCACCTCGCGCTCGCCCTGCCCGAAGGCGACCGAGAGATCGCGGATCGACAGAAGATTGTTGCGTGCGCTGGTCATTTATTAAATGTCTTTCGCGGGTCGAAGGCGTCGCGCACGGCTTCGCCGACAAAGATCAACAGCGACAGCATGATGGCGATGGAGAAGAAGCCAGTGAAGCCGAGCCACGGCGCCTGTACGTTAGCCTTGCCTTGGCTGAGTAATTCGCCGAGCGAAGGCGAACCGGGCGGCAGCCCGAAGCCGAGAAAGTCGAGCGCCGTGAGCGTCATCACCGACGACGACAGGATAAACGGCAGGAACGTCATGGTCGCCACCATGGCGTTCGGGAGCAGGTGCCGGAAGATGATCACCGCGTTCGAGACGCCGAGCGCGCGCGCCGCCTGGATATATTCGAAATTGCGCCCTCGCAGGAATTCGGCGCGTACCAAGCCGACCAGCCGCACCCACGAGAACAGCAAGAGGATTCCAAGCAGCACGAAGAAACCAGGCACCAGCACCGATGAAATGATCAACAGCAGGTAGAGTTCAGGAATCGAGGTCCAGATCTCGATGAAGCGCTGGAACAGCAGATCGGTCCAGCCGCCGAAAAAGCCTTGCACCGCGCCGGCGGCGATGCCGATGATCGACGATACGATGGTCAAGCACAGACCGAACAGAACCGAAATGCGAAAGCCGTAGATCAGCCGTGCCAAGACGTCGCGGCCGCCATCGTCGGTACCGAGCCAGTTGTATTCGAGTTCGCCGCATTTGCTGAAGTCGTGAGCGGCGGCGAATTCGCAATCCGCTTGAGTCAGCATCCAGGTCGGCTTGGACGGAAACGGCGATGGCGGCTTGCTCACCTGCGTATCGTAGTAAAAGCGGACTGGCGGCCACACCACGATACCGCCCTCTTTCTTGATCAGGCTCATCAAATAGCCGTCGCGATAATCCGCGGCGGTGCCGAAAAGATTCGGGTCCTTGTCCTTGACGAAAGCCGTGTCGGGATAAGTCACCACTGCCGGGAAAAACGAGCTGCCGTTGACGTGGATATAGATCGGCTTGTCGTTGGCGATGAATTCGGCAAACAGCGTGATCAAAAACAGCACCAGGAAAATCCACAGCGACCAGTAGCCACGGCGGTTCTGCTTGAAATTCGCCCAGCGCCGCCGGTTGAGCGGCGACAGCGCGAAGCGGGACATCCACGGCTGCAGACTGCCGGCCGGCGTGACCGGCGCACTTTCCGACAAAGTCTCGCGCGTGTTGGCGTCCATCACACTTCCCGCGTCTCAAAATCGATACGCGGATCGATCCATGTATAGGTTAGGTCCGAGATCAGGTTCACCACCACGCCGATGAGCGAGAAGATGTAGAGCGTGGCGAACACGACCGGATAGTCGCGGTGCAGCACGCTCTCGAAACCGAGCTGGCCGAGACCGTCGAGCGAGAAAATGGTCTCGATCAACAACGAGCCGGTGAAGAACGCGCTGACGAAGGCGCCGGGAAAGCCGGCGATTACGATCAACATGGCGTTGCGGAAGACATGACCGTACAGAACCTGGTTATTGGTGCAGCCCTTGGCGCGGGCGGTGAGCACGTATTGCTTGCGGATTTCCTCGAGAAACGAGTTCTTGGTCAGCATCGTCATGGTGGCGAAGGCCGATAGCGCCATCGACACGATCGGCAACGTCAGGTGCCAAAAGTAGTCGCCGATTTGCGCGTACCAAGGCAGCTGCCAGAAATTCTCCGACACCAGTCCGCGCAATGGAAACCAGTCGAAGAACGAGCCGCCGGCGAACAGGATGATCAGCAGGATCGCGAACAGAAAGCCGGGGATGGCGTAGCCGATGACAATCACGGT
This sequence comes from Pseudolabrys sp., assembly GCA_036273755.1. Lineage (GTDB taxonomy): Bacteria > Pseudomonadota > Alphaproteobacteria > Rhizobiales > Xanthobacteraceae > Pseudolabrys. The sequence continues at coordinate 9,055 of DASUGZ010000175.1, read as the reverse complement.
CGACGTCCACACGTCGAACTGCGAACCGGAGTCGACTGCCTTACGGATGCCGAGCGGAATCGAGATGAGATAAGTGAGCAACGTCAGCCAGATTCCGAGCGATATCGATACCGGCAATTTCTCCTTGATCAACTGGATGACGCTGATGTCGCGGAAATAGCTCTGGCCGAAATCGAAGCGGATATAGTTCCACAGCAGCAGGCCGAAGCGCTCATAGGCCGGCTTGTCGAAGCCGAACTGCTTTTCCAGCTTCTTGATGAATTCCGGGTCGAGCCCCTGCGCGCCGCGGTATTTCGAATTTGCCGCGTCGATGCCGGCGCCACCCTGCGGCAGGCCACGGCTGCTGAAGTCGCCGCCGGGCGACCCGGAGATGCGCGAGGTCGCCCCGGTGTCCGCGCCGGTCAGCCGGGCGATCACCTGCTCGACCGGGCCGCCGGGCGCGAACTGCACCACGACGAACGCGACCAGCATGATGCCGAACATGGTCGGGATCATGAACAGGATGCGGCGGATGATGTAGGCGGTCATGAAGCCTTCTATCCCAGTTTCTTGGCTTTGGTCTCGTCATACCACCAGGTTTCCGGGACGCCGCGGAAATAGCGCGGTTTTTCCGCCGGCCAATTGAACACGTCCCAATAGGCGATGCGGTGCGCCGGCAGATACCAGTGCGGAATCCAATAGCGGCCTGAACGGAATACGCGGTCGAGCGCGCGGCAAGCAACGGTGAGTTCGTCACGCGTCTTGGCCTCGATGATACGGTCGATCATCGCGTTGATCGCCGGATCGGCGATGCCCGCATGGTTTTGCGAGCCTTTGATCGACGCCGCTTGCGACGACAAATACGTGCGCAGCGAATCGCCGGGCGTCGAGGAGAAGCTCAAGCGATCGACTGTGATGTCAAAATCGAAATCGTCGACGCGCTTGCGATATTGCACCGGATCGACGAGGCGCAGGGTCGCCTCGATGCCGAGCGTGCCGAGATTCTTGATGAAAGGCAGATGGTGCGGCTGCAGGCCGGGCTCGTCATCGAGGAATTCAATGGTGAGCGGTTGTCCATTCGGCAGCACCCGCCGCCCATTGACGATAGGGCAGCCAGCCTCGCCGAGCAGTTGCGCGGCGCGGCGCAACAGACGAAGATCCCGGCCGCTGCCGTCGCTCACCGGCGGCACGTACGGCTCGCCGAACACCTCGTCGGGCACCTTGCCGCGGAACGGTTCCAGCAGCGCCAATTCCGCAGCGTTCGGCTTGCCGGTCGCCATCAACGGCGAACCGGAAAACAGCGACACCGTACGGCGATATGCGCCGTACATGATGTTCTTGTTGGTGTATTCGAAGTCGAAGGCATCGATCAGCGCTTCGCGCAACCGGCGGTCCTTGAATTTTTCAAGGCGGGCGTTGATGAACCAGCCTTGCGCGCCCGACAGGGTCGCATCCGGGATCTGGTCGCGCTTGACGCGGCCATCGTTGAACGCGGGAAAATCGTAGCGCGTCGCCCAAGTGCGCGCGGTGAACTCCTCGCGGAACAGATAGTTCTTGGCAGTGAAACCGACGAAGCCGACCTCGCGGTCGCGATAGTATTCGTAGCGCATGACGTCGAAATTATATTGCCCGCGCGCGACCGGCAGATCGGCGCCCCACCAATTCTTTACGCGCTCGAACTCGATGAAATGCCCGGCGTCGAAGCGGCCGACTTTGTACGGACCGCTGCCAAGGGGCGCTTCCAACGTCGATTGATCGAACGGCTGCTTCTCGTAGTAAGCCTTGGAGAAGATCGGCAAGCCGGCGACAAACAACGGCACGTCGCGCGCCCGCTTTGCGGCGAAGTGCACCACGACGGTGCGGTCGTCGGCCGCTTCGGCTCCCAGGAAGTCGCGTAACTGCTGGGTGATGATCGGATGACCTTTTTCTTTCAGCGTCGTCAGCGACCACGCTACGTCGTGCGCGGTGAGCGCCGTGCCGTCGTGAAACTTGGCCTCTGGCCGCAGCGTAAAGCGATACGTCAGCCCGTTGTCGGAAATGCGCACGCTCTTTGCCGCCAGTCCGTACATTGCGTCCGGTTCGTCGCCGGAACGCACCATCAGCGCCGCGAACGTGTAATCCATACCGAAGGCGCCCTCACCCTTGAGGATGTACGCATTGAGCGAATTGAAGGTGAGGAACGAACCGTTATAGCCGCGGCTCGACACCGCTTCCGAATAGGAGCCGCCTTTCGGCGCGTTTAAATTGACGTATCTGAACTGGGGAAAGTCGGCCGGATAGCCAAGATCGCCAAAAGCCGACATGCCGTGGCGTTCTGCGTCTTTTGCGGCATCCTGCGCGGCGGCGGGCGAAGCGAATTTCGCGGCCGCGAGCGCGCCGGCCGATACGACAAGAGCCTGGCGGCGCGTGATCAAGACCGCTGCGGCACCTTGGCCGCCTTGTCCGCGTCCCACCACCAGACGGTCGGAAATGCGGATTGCCCGTACTTCGGCAGGACCGCGGGATGGCTGAAACGATCCCAGCGCGCCGTGCGCGCGAAGGGATAGGTCCACTGCGGCACGACGTAGAAATTCCACAACAGCACGCGATCAAGCGCGCGGGTGGCGGCGACCAATTCCTCGCGACTCTTGGCGAAAATGACGCGTTCGATCATGGCGTCGACCGCCGGATTCTTGATGCCGATCACGTTCTGCGAGCCGGGGATATCGGCTGCTTGCGATCCCCAGTAACCGCGCTGCTCGTTGCCGGGCGACAGCGATTCGCCCTGCGAGTAGATGATGATATCGAAGTCCCACTGCCGCAGCCGGTTTTCGTATTGCGAGGTGTCGATCGTACGCACCGTCACGGCGATGCCGAGGCGCTCCAGAGAGGGCTTGTAGAACAGCATGACCCGCTCGAACGCCGGCTGCTCCGTCAAGAGCTCGACCTGGAATGGCTCGCCGGTCTTGGCATTGACGAGCTTGGTGTTGCGGATTTCGTAGCCCGCCTCGCGCATCAAGGCGAGCGCCGCTCGCAGATTGTCGCGCACCGCCTGCGGATTGCCGCCGACCGGGTTGGTGTAAGGTTTGGTAAACAGATCCGGCGGCACTTTGTCCTTGACGCTTTGCAGGATGTCGAGCTCAAGCCTCTGCGGAATACCGGAGCAGGCGAGTTCGGTGCCGAAGAAATAGCTGGAGACGCGCTTGTACTGACCGAAGAAGAGCTGCTTGTTCATGTCCTCGAAATCGAAGACGAAGTTGAACGCGCGCCGCACGCGCGGGTCCTTGAACTTGTCGCGCCGGATATTGAAGGCGAAGGCCTGCATCACGCCAATATTGGTGACCGGAAACTCCTCCTTCACCACCTTCTTGTCGCGCAGCGCCGGAAAATCGTAGGCCGTCGCCCAATTCTTGGCGCTGCTCTCACTGCGCCAATCGATCTGATCGCCCTTGAATGCCTCCAGCGACACCGTGGAATCACGGTAATATTCGAAGCGAACCTGCTCGAAGTTGTTGGTGCCGATGCTGACGTTGAGGTCCTTGCCCCAGTAGTCGGCGACTCTTTCGTAGACGATGGTGCGGCCCGGCGTGAAATCTTTGACGCGGTAAGGACCAGAGCCGAGCGGCGCTTCAAGTGTCGTCTGCGTCACGTCGCGCTTTTTGCCGTTCTTGTCGGCGCCCTGCCACCAGTGCTTCGGAATGATGGGCAGTTGGCCGACAATCTGCGGCAGTTCGCGGTTACCGGGCCCGTCGAAGGTAAACTTGATGTCGCGCTCGCCGATTTTCTCCGCCTTCACGACGTGGCGATAGTAAGCTCCGAGCCCAGGATCGTTCTGTTTGAACGCATCGAACGAAAATATCACGTCGTCCGGCGTGACTGGCTTGCCGTCATGCCAGTGCGCCTGCGCGTTCAAGCGGTAGGTCACCGACGAGCGGTCGTCCGGATAGCTGACCTGTTCGGCCAACAGGCCATAGCCGGCGGACACCTCGTCAAGCGCCTCGGCGAACAGCCGCTCGATCAGCAGCGAGGTGCCCATGGCGATATTGCCCTTAACGCTCGACACCACCTGATTGAAATTGTCGAACGTACCGAACCCACTGAGCCGCACCGTGCCGCCCTTCGGCGCCGATGGATTGACGTATTCGTAGTGCGCAAAGCCTTGCGGATATTTCAGATCGCCGAATAGCGACAGGCCGTGCCGCCATTGCGGCGCCTGCGCCGCGGCCAGGCGCGGCAGCAGACCGGCGCCGAACGCGCCCAAAGCCGGTGCGGCGAACGCGGCGGCGCTGCTGCGCAGGACGGTGCGGCGGGTCAATGTCATGGGGCGGGCTCCGGCGCGGTTGACGCGCTATGTCTGCAATCGCGGGCGATTATGTCGCTTTTTCGATTTGCCACCAGCGCCCGATAGCCTCTCCGGACATGAAAACGGCCGGGTTATGCCCGGCCGCATCACAATCGCGCGATGCCCGACGTCACTTCGCCGGCGCAGGCGTCGCAGGCTTTGGCGCCTCGGCGGGCTTGGCCGGAGCGCCGCCCGCGGGCGGCGCGGCTTCCGCCGCCGTCGGCAGCGCCATGGGCGTATCCGCCATTGTGTGCAGGTAATCGATGACGTCGGCGCGCTGCTGGTCGTTTTTGATGCCAGCGAAAGTCATGGCCGTGCCCTGGATATAGCCGCGCGGATCGGTGAGGAACTTGTCGAGTTCCTCAAAGCTCCACTTGCCGCCCTTGGCCTTCATGGCGGCGGAGAAGTTGAAATTGTTGCGGTCCTTGCCGCGTTCGTCGCCGACGATATTCCAGAGATTGGGCCCAACGCGGTTCGGGCCGCCCTTTTCGAAGGTATGGCAGGCCTGGCATTGCCTGGCCGTTGCCTGGCCCTTTTCGACCGAGGCTTTGGCCAAGCGAACGGCGATCGGCGGGGCTTGCGGCGCGGCCTCTTTCGTTTCCCCGCCCTCGGTGCTTTTCACCGCAATCGCGTAGCCCGGCTTGGCCGGTTTTTCCGGCGCGAACAGGGCCCCAGCCGCGATATTGAGGGCGAGCAGAAACAGGCAGGTGCCGAGGATGGCGCCCAGGATCTTGTTGAGTTCGAAGGAATTCATCGAAAAGGGCTCCCGAAGGGGCGCAAGCCGGCGGAGGACGGATGGGCCGCCGAGAGGTCGGTGGCGGCGGACAGATACCGTTTTGCCGCCGCGCTGGCAACCCGTATAAGCGCGGCGAACACATGACATTCGGTCATGTCCGGTTAGCGGACCGATGCTACACACCATCGTCCTGATCCCCGCGCGCATGGCATCCACCCGCCTGCCCGGCAAGCCGCTGGCAGATATCGCCGGCGAACCGATGATCGTGCAGGTGCTGCGCCGCGCGCAGGCCGCGAAAATCGGCGAAGCCGTGGTGGCGACCGACTCCGAGGCGGTGCAGGCGGCGGTCGAAAAGGCCGGCGGCCGCGCCATCATGACGCGGAGCGACCACGCCTCCGGCTCCGACCGTATCTATGAGGCGCTGGAGGCGCTCGATCCCGAGCGTAGCATCGGCCAGGTCGTCAATGTGCAAGGCGACCTGCCGACCATCGACCCGGCCGACATCCGCGCCGCGCTTGGACCGCTGGCCGATCCCGCAGTCGATATTGCAACGATCGCGGCGATGATCGCGGACAAATCCGAGCTGACCAATCCTAACATCGTCAAAGCGATCGGCCCGCCCGCCGCCTCTGGACGATTTCGGGCGACGACATTCACCCGCGCCAACGCGACCGGCAACGGCCCGCATTATCACCACATCGGGCTTTATGCTTATAGGCGTGCCGCACTCGAGCGGTTCGTCAAGTTGCCGCCGTCGGCCAACGAACAGCGCGAGAAGCTCGAGCAGTTGCGCGCGCTCGACGCCGGCATGCGCATCGACGTTGCCGTCGTCGACAGCGTGCCGCTCGGCGTGGATACGCCGAAGGAACTGGCGAAAGCCCGAAAGCTGCTGAGCTAGTCAGTGCGTGCGCGCAACTGGCGCCGCGCTTCGCCGACATCGTCCGCCGTGACCGCCGCCGCGGGCCGGCCCCAGGCGTTGCGGGCATATGTGAGCACCGCCGCGATCTGATCGTCGTCGAGTTGTCGCCCGAACGACGGCATGCCGGGCGCGGTCGGCTCCGCCTTGGTCGCGGCGCTGCGCGCGCCACGCAAAACCAGCCGGATCGCGCTGCGCGGATCGCGCGCGCGAAGCATTGCCGAGTCCGCGAGCGAGGGGAACAGTTGCGCGACGCCCTTGCCGTCGATCGCGTGACAAGCCGAGCATTGATCGCGGAAGATCGCCTGTCCCGCCTTCATCATCGGATCGTCAGCCTTGACCGGAGCGACGGTTTTGGAATCGCCCGGCAGCGATTTCAGATAGGTCGCGATCGCTTTGACGTCGCTGCCGGTCATCTTCGAACTGGAATCTTCGATCTCCTCCGCCATCGGACCGGTCGCGGCGGTGATGCGGTTGTGACCGGTGTGGAGATAGGTCGCGATGTCATCCACCGACCAGGTGCCGAGGCCGACGGTATCATCGTTGGTGATATTCGGCGTCACCCAGCCTTGAAGCTGTGAGCCGTGCAAATATTCGCTCGTCTTGTCGCCGCCCAGAAACGACTTGGGCGTGTGACAGGCGCCGCAATGGCCGGGGCCTTGCACCAGAAACGCGCCGCGATTCCATTCCGCCGATTTTTGCGGATCGGGCTTGAATTCGCCTTCGTTGAAATAAAGCTCGTCCCAAGCGCGCATGCCGGCGCGAATGTTGAAGGGGAATGGCAGAGTGTCGCTGACAACCGGATTATGAACGGCCGGTATGGTCTTGAGGTAGGCGTGAATCGCGACAACGTCGTCGTGCGACATCTTGGTGTAGGCATTGAACGGCATCGCCGGATAAAGCCGCGACCCGTCGGGCCGGATGCCTTTGCGGACGGCATTCTCGAACTGACCGTCGGTCCAGGCGCCGATGCCGGTGCTCTCGTCGGGTGTGATGTTGGCGGAAGCGATACTGCCGAACGGCGTCTCGATCGGCCGGCCGCCGGCGAACGGTTTGCCGGAGCCGGGAACGGTGTGGCAGGCGGTGCAGTCGGCGGCGGTCGCAAGGTAACGGCCGCGTTCGACCTGGGCGAAATTCTGGTCGGTGGCGGCGGCCCGTGACAGCGGGTAAAGCGTGAGCAACACGCCGGCGGCCAAGGCGGATATGGAGCGGCTACGCATTGACCAGCGGTCCCGGATTTTTGAGATACTGCTCGCGGATTGCCTTGGCCGACCAAAAAGCCAGCGCTGCCACGGTGCCGGTCGGGTTGTAGCCGGCGTTCTGCGGGAACGCGCCGGCGCCCATCACGAACAAGTTCGGTACGTCCCAGCTTTGCAGGTAGCGGTTGAGCGCGCTGGTCTTGCGATCCGTGCCCATGACCGCGCCGCCATTGAGGTGGGTCGTCTGATAAGTCGTGATGTCGTAAGGACCTTTGCGCGGCTTCTTCACGGTTTGGCTGGCGCCCATCGCCTTGACGATGGCGTCCAGCTTGTCGGTGAGATAGGCGGCGGCCTTGAGCTCATTGTCGTGAAAGTCGATCGTCATGCGCATCAGCGGGCGGCCGAAACGATCTTTGTAAGTCGGGTCGAGATCGAGATAGACGTCGCGATAGCTATAGAAGCTGCCGTGGACGGCAGCGCCGCTGACGGTGCTGAGATAGTTGTCGCGCACCGCTTCCTTCCATTTCGCGCCCCACTTTGGCGTGCCGGGCGGCACCGGCGTCGTGGTGATCGGCCGGCCATTGGTCTGGGCATGTGCGAAATAGCCGCCGCCGACGAAGCCGTGCGGGCCATGGTCGAAATTGTCGCCGTTGAATTCGTCGATGATCATGCCGATGGCGCCGGAGGCGATGAACGGATTGAAGTTGAATCTCGACTTGTCGAAAAAGCCATCCACGCCCGACATCGTCTGGTGTGTAAAGTTGCGGCCGATCACGCCGGTGTTGGCAGCCGGGTCATAGGGTTGGCCGATTTTGGACAGCAACAGAAGTTGCACGTTGAACATCGAATAGGCCGCAAGAATCACCAGATCTGCGGGCTGCTCCCATTCTTCTCCGGAGGAATCGACGAAAGTGACCCCGGTGGCCTGCTTGCCGGACCGGTCGGTGTTGATCTTGGTGACTTCGGAGTTGTCGCGCACCGCGAAGTTCGACTTGCGCACCAGAACTGGAAGAATGGTGGTCTGCGGGCTGGCCTTGGAATAATTGGCGCAGCCGAACCATTCACAAAAACCGCAATACGTGCAGGGTCCGAGCCGGACACCGAGCGGATTGGTATAGGCCTGTGACAGATTGCCCGACGGCTGCGGGAACGGCTTGTAGCCGAGTTCGCCGGCGGCTTTGCCGAACAACGCGTGTCCGAAGCCCTGCTTCTGCGGCGGATTCGGATAGGGCCGTGAGCGCGGGCCCTCGAACGGATTGCCGCCGTCCTGAATCTTGCCGTTGAGATTGCCGGCGGTGCCGGACGTACCGCAGAGATATTCGAATGCGTCGTAGTGCGGCTCGAGGTCTTCGTAGGTGACGCCCCAATCCTGGATCGTCATATCCTGCGGCAGGAATGAAGCGCCGTAACGCTGCGTCAGATGTGTCTTGAGCACAAAATCTGACGGCAGGAACCGGTAGGTCTGGCCATTCCAGTGCACGCCGCCGCCGCCAACGCCGTTCGGCGGCATGAACGCGCCCCATGTTCGGATCGGCAGCGCGGTTTGGTCCATCTTGTTGCGGAACGTGAAGGTTGTCTGGTTCGGCCGCAGGAACAGTTCGTGGCGGATGTGGTAGCGCAACTCGTCCTGCGCGTAGGTCGGCGGGTAGTCGGTCGGCGCGTCGCGCCATGGGCCGCGCTCGATGGCGATGACGTCGAGGCCTTCATCGGTCAGTTCGTTCGCGACGATGCAGCCGGTCCAGCCCAGCCCGATGACGACGACGTCTTTTTTGGGAAGGGTGCGCGCCATGATCCGCCTCAACCGTTCGGCGTCCATTCCGCGCGGCCGGTCATACTCACCGGCGGCAGGGGAAAGCGCTCATTGTGACGATCGATCCAGTCGAGATAGTTGTAACGTGTGCCGG
>DASUGZ010000174.1:0-2788 GCA_036273755.1 Pseudolabrys sp. | reverse complement strand
GTCGTCGGGGTCGCCCGCGGCCCAGAACGAGACGCCGAGGCTCGCGGGCGGCGGTACGGCGACGATGAGCTCGGCCGGCTGCTCTTCCGGCATATTGGGAAAGCGCTCGGCGAACTCGCGGTACCTCTCCACGCGCGGCGTGTCGTCGAGCCGCAGCGGCACATAAGGCAAAAGCGGCGGATAATTTGCGTAGGGCCAGTCGTCCGACGACGTCGCGGGCTCGATGGCGGTGAGCTCGACCTTGTGGCCGTACTCGACGCGGTAATCGAGGCAGCAGCCGTCGTAGTTCATCCCGTAGATCAGCGGCAGATCGAACAGCTGGTTGTCGCTAAGCGCGGGAATGTGCCGGCCGGCGAGACGGGCGATGAGATGCAACGGCCTCGGCCCGAACGGCCGCCCTGAGATGTGCGCGGGTAGCGGTCCGCCGAACGCCGAGGGCGAATGCCGCTCCGCCCGCTCGAAGGTGTAGAGCCTGTCGGCGTGAAACGCGAAAACCAGCGGTTCGCTTAGCATTTTGACGCCCCACTTGTACTGGACCCCAGTAGAACAAAGAGGGAACAGTATGTCAACTATGAGTTGTAGATGCCGACGGCAGATGGTGGCGGTGGAAGCCGGAAAACGGCCGCGCGATGAACCTTGCGCTGCGCCACCGCGACTGATCGATCAGCACGGCGCTTGCGGACGGCTTTCGCACGGCCATACCCGGCAATAGTCTGCGCCGCACTTGCAAATGGGGGTTTCCATGAAACGAATTCTCGCCGTCGTCCTCACCGCCGCCGTGACGGTTATCGGGGCGCCGCTCATCGCGCTTTCCGCCGTCACCGCCGCGCTGGTGTTTGTCGCTTCCCCCGCCCGCGCGCAGACGCCCTCGATCACCGAAAAGCTCAACGCCTATGTCGGCTGCATCAACCGGCTGTCGGAGCGCTCGTATCAGTCGCGCTCGCGCTATTTCTCCTGGGCCGCCAAAAGCGGCCCGACCGGCCGCGAGCGCATCATCTACGGCACGTACACAATCTACGACACCACCGATTGCCGCAACAAAGTCGAGGCGGCGAACGCGATGGAGCCGCACGACGCCGAGCTCGAAGCAGCCGCGACCACTTATGCAAAAGCCGTCGGCAAACTCGAAACGCTGCTCAAGGAGGCCGACGATTACTACACGCAGCAGGACTACAAGGACGACAGGATGGCCAAGGGCAAGGCGCTGCACCCGATGCTGGTCGCCGCCTGGGACGCCTTCGAGGGCGCCGACAAGAAGCTGCGCCGCGGCGTCGAGGCCATCAACGACCGGCGCGCGCTGGAAAAGCTCGCCGCGATCGAGCAGAGCGACGGCCGCAACGAGCGCTATCACGTCGAAGCGGTGATGATCAGGGCCAAGCGCGTGCTGCGCTTCGAGGGCGCGGACAAGCCCGACCTCGCCGAAATCACGGAAGCAATTGCCGATTACGAGGCCACCCTCAAGGGCGCCGAACCGTTCGCCAGTTCCGCCGGCGGCGCCAAGATCGGTTCGTTCTTCATGAGCAACGCCAAGTCATTTCTGGCCACGGCGAAATTCCTGATGCGCCGCCTGCGCGACCACGTGCCCTATTCGACCGGCGACAAGATGATGCTCAACGCCGGCTCGGGCTGGATGGTCGAGGGCTCGCCGCAGCGGCTGATGCGCGACTACAACCAGCTGGTCGACGCCTATAACCGCGGCGCCAGGATCTAGGGCGGAAGCAGAGCAAACAAGGCGTTCCCATCCGATGACCGCCGCAGCTTCGCAATGGTGTCTGGTTGGCAATATCGTCAAGCGCCGGCCGTACGGCGTCGGCGGTGTTGAGGAAAAGAGCGGCGCGCCTCATTTCGCGCCCGGCGCCAAGGTCTATTGCCTGCCGCCGCAGTGGGGAGACGGCTACGACAAGATCATCGTGGTTGCCCGCCATCGCGGCTCCAAGTTGTTCGTCAAGATGGTGGTTCGTTCGGCCTGGGTGACCGACTGGCGCGCCAAGGTCGTATACAGTCCCGAAGTGCTGCGCCTGCTCAACGATCTGGAGCCGCATCAGCGCATGTGGGCGTCGCGCGAGGAGGTGGAAGGCTGGGTCGCGGAGCTCGCGAAAGAGCCGGCACCGGACAAGAGTCATAAGTCACAATGAAGTGGCTCGGCGCCGCGGGCGCGGTTTTCGCCACGCTGCTTCTGGCGGTGATCGGCATCGTCTTCGTGCGCGACGGCGGCACCGCGGTGATGGACGACGTGCCGTGGGGCCTCGTGCTTCTGGTGGCGCTGCTGGCGATCCTGGCCCTGGCTGGCGTCAAGAAGCTGTGACCAACAAAAGCTTTCATTTCAGCCATTTGATGAGCACCTTAATGTGGTCCGCGACTCTACCTTTAACGTGCACTAATTATTGCGCAGCGTAATCCGCCGTCTCCCAGCCTTCAACACGGCGATTGCGGCTTCGACTGACTGAAATTGCGATTGTTCGCTGATCTGCCAGAAATCGGGTGCCGAAACCGGGTGTCCTGGCCGGAGCCTTCAGCCCCATGTCCTTCGCAGCAACAGGAGGACGCCATGAATTTCCGCATTACCGGCCTGCCGGCCGAACCGTTCGCGCAATTGTTCTCGCTCAGCGACGCCGAGCTCGCCGCGCGGGGCGCGGTGCGCAGAAAAGCCGTCGGGCCGCACCCCTGCCGCGTCAGCCTGACCGACGCGACGCCCGGCGACGAGGTGATCCTCGTCAATTACGAACATCACGCCGTCGCCTCGCCCTACCGCATGCGCTTTGCCATCTATGTGCGGCCGGGCGAACAG
>DASUGZ010000173.1:0-4095 GCA_036273755.1 Pseudolabrys sp. | reverse complement strand
CATTCGTGGTGGCCGCGTTTGCGGCGTGAAATTCGCCGACGGCCGCGAGCTCACCTGCGGCGCAGTCGTTCTGACAACAGGAACGTTTCTGCGCGGCCTCATTCACATCGGCGAACAGCAAATTCCCGCCGGCCGCGCCGGTGAAGCGCCGGCGCTGGGGTTATCGCGCACGCTCGAGTCGATCGGCTTCACGCTCGGCCGTCTGAAAACCGGAACGCCGCCGCGGCTCGACGGCCGCAGCATCGATTGGTCCGCGCTCGAGATGCAGCCAGGCGATGATCCGCCGGAGCCGTTTTCAATTCTGACGACGCACATCGGCAATCCGCAGATTCAGTGCGCCATCACGCGCACGACGAAAGAAACGCACGACATCATCCGCGCCAACGTGCATCGCTCGCCGATGTATTCCGGGCAGATCGCGAGCAGGGGGCCGCGCTATTGCCCGTCGATCGAAGACAAGATCGTCAAGTTCGGCGAGCGCGACGGCCATCAGATTTTTTTGGAGCCCGAAGGTCTCGACGATCACACCGTCTATCCGAATGGCATATCGACGTCGCTGCCCGAAGACGTACAGCATGCGTTGGTCGCGACCATTCCCGGTCTTGAGCGCGCGCAATTCATTCGCCCCGGCTATGCGATCGAATACGACTACGTCGATCCGCGCGAATTGCAACCGACGCTGCAAGCCAAAAAACTGCGCGGGCTTTTTCTCGCCGGTCAGATCAACGGCACCACGGGCTACGAAGAGGCTGCGGCACAAGGACTTCTTGCCGGTCTCAACGCTGCGTCGCTGGCCGGCGAGGGCGACGACATTATTTTCGATCGCGCGCAGGCCTACATCGGCGTCATGATCGACGATCTCGTCACGCGCGGTGTTTCCGAACCGTATCGCATGTTCACGTCACGTGCTGAGTATCGATTGCAGCTGCGCGCCGACAATGCCGATCAGCGTTTGACCGACAAAGGTATTGCGCTCGGCTGCGTCGGCGCAACACGCGCAAAACTGCACGCCGAAAAAATGTCGGCACTGAACGACGCGCGCGACTTCGCAAAATCGGTTTCGCTGACGCCGAAGGAAGCCGAGCGCCACGGCCTCGTGCTCAACAAAGACGGCCAGCGGCGCTCGGCGTTCGAGCTGTTGTCGTATCCGAATATTGCGATCGCGGATCTCGCAAAAGTATGGCCGCGCTTTGCCGCGCTCGATGAAAACATTTCCGAGCAGATCGAGATCGATGCCAAGTACGACGTCTATCTGTCGCGCCAGGCCGCCGACGTTGCCGCGTACCGCCGCGATGAAAGTTTTACATTGCCGGACGATCTCGATTACGAAAATCTGCGCGGGCTTTCCAACGAAGCGAAGCAGAAGCTCGCGCACAATCGTCCGCGCACCATCGGTCATGCGAGCAAGATCGACGGTATCACGCCGGCAGCGCTGACGCTGCTGGTCGCGCATGTGAAGCGCGGCAAAAAAACCGCGAAGCGCGCTTGACGACGAGCGGGCAGGGCGACCTTGCCGCCGACAAAGAACGCGCGCTCGCGCTGACGCCTGTTTCACGTGAAACAAAATCGCGGCTGGAAAAATTCGTCGACGCGTTGTTGCAGTGGCAGACGAAAATGAATCTCGTCGCGTCGTCGCAGCTTCCGATTCTGTGGACGCGGCATGTCGCCGACTCGCTCCAGCTTTTGCCGTTGGCGCCCGACGCCAAAATCTGGGTCGACTTCGGCTCGGGCGCCGGTTTCCCCGGTATCCCCATCGCCTGCGCTTTGGCCGACACCTCCGGCGCAAAGGTCCACCTGGTTGAAAGCGTGGGCAAGAAGGCCAATTTTCTGCGCGAGGTGGTGCAGCAAATCGGCCTGCCGGTGGAGGTCCACCAGGAGCGGGCGGAGAAATTTGGGGACAGTTTCACGGAAAACGCCGATGTGGTGACCGCCCGCGCCTTAGCCCCATTGAAAGTCCTATGCGATCAGGCGTTTCCTTTGGTCGCCAAAGGCGCGGTCGGCCTGTTTCCGAAAGGACAAGATGTAGCGGCTGAATTGACCGAAGCCGCTAAATATTGGAGACTTCAGGCCTCGACAGCGCCCAGCGTGACCAGTCCGGACGGCGCGATTGTTATCGTCCGCCATATTGCAGCGCGGTAAGATGCTGTTCCAAAACGGAAAATGCCAATGTCCGAAACGCCAACCAACAACCCCGACATCGTCCCGTTTCCGCAGGCCGCCAAATCCGACGCCGGCCGGCCGCGCGTGCTTGCGGTCGCCAACCAGAAGGGCGGCGTCGGCAAGACCACCACCGCCATCAACCTCGGCACGGCACTTGCCGCCATCGGCGAGCACGTATTGGTGGTCGACCTCGACCCGCAGGGCAATGCCTCGACCGGGCTCGGCATCGAGCGCAAGGCGCGCCACGTCTCGACCTACGATGTGCTCACCGGCAAGGCACCGATGCGCGACGCCGTGCTGGCGACCGCGGTGCCGCAGCTCGACATCGCGCCCTCGACCATGGATCTGTCCGGTCTCGAACTCGAGATCGGCCGCGAGCGCGACCGCGCCTTCCGCCTGCGCGACGCGCTGCGCGCGCTCAACAGCGGCCCGCGCCAGTTCGACTACAGCTACGTGCTGGTCGACTGCCCGCCGTCGCTCAATCTGCTCACCGTCAACGCCATGGCGGCGGCCGACTCGATCCTGGTGCCGTTGCAATGCGAGTTCTTCGCGCTCGAAGGTCTGTCGCAATTGCTCAAGACCGTCGACCAGGTGAAGTCGAGTCTCAATCCGACACTGTCGATCCACGGCATCGTGCTCACCATGTACGATTCCCGAAATAACCTGTCGAACCAGGTGGTCGCCGACGTGCGCCAGCACATGGGTTCGAAAGTCTACGATACGGTGATCCCGCGCAATGTGCGCATCTCCGAGGCGCCCTCCTACGGCAAGCCGGTGCTGGTCTACGATTTGAAATGCGTCGGCAGCGAAGCCTATCTGCGCCTCGCCACCGAGATCATCCAGCGCGAGCGCGCGCTGAAGGCGGGATAATCCCTCCCCTTGCAGGGGAGGGATAAGAAAGACAGCAGCGCGGAAATTGAATCCGCACAGGATATGGGAAGCACAGCGTGGCACGGAGTTCAGGAGCGGCGGCGATGGCGGATCACTCGCGATTGGGACGCGGCCTGGCATCGCTGATCGGCGACGTCGGCGAAGAAACCGCGGCGCCCGAGCCGGCGCGCAAGCCGCGCCGCGCGCCGATCGAAAATCTCACGCCCAACCCGCGCAACCCGCGCCGCGCCTTCACCGAGGCCGAGCTCAACGAGCTCGCCGAATCCATCCGGGAGCGCGGCATCATCCAGCCGATCGTGGTGCGCGAGCACGGCGGCGCCGGCCGTTACGAAATCGTCGCCGGCGAGCGGCGCTGGCGCGCAGCGCAGCGCGCCGGCCTGCACGAAGTGCCGATCGCCATCGTCGACGCCACCGACATCCAGTCGCGTGAATTCGCCATCATCGAGAACGTGCAACGCGCCGACCTCAATCCGATCGAGGAAGCGGCCGGCTACGTCGCGCTGATGGAGCAATGCAACCACACGCAGGAGCAGGTCGCGCAGATCGTCGGCAAGAGCCGGCCGCACGTCGCCAACATGGTGCGGCTACTGAAGCTGCCCGAGCCGGTGAAGGCGCTGGTGCGCGCCGGCAAATTGTCGGCCGGTCACGCGCGGCTGCTGGTCGGCCATGTCAACGCGCAGATCCTCGCCGAGATGGCGATCGACGAAGGCTACAGCGTGCGCCAGCTCGAGGAGTGGGTGCGCGAGGACCAGGGCAGGCCGGGCGACGCCACCTTCGAGGCGCAGCAAAAGAAAATCCGCGCCGGCATCGAGGCGGCCAAGAGCGCCGACACCCGCGCCATGGAGCGGCGGCTGTCGGATGTCTTGGGGCTGGAGGTCAAAGTCGATCACCGCGGCGACGGCGGCACGCTGCACATCAAGTACAAGGATTTGGATCAGCTCGACGCGGTGTTGCGGAAGTTGGGGGGCTAGCATCCGCGCGCGGCCGATTGTGTAATAATTAGAATTTGAATCCACTCACCACGGCCGCCGACGCGGGGCATTG
>DASUGZ010000172.1:0-75048 GCA_036273755.1 Pseudolabrys sp. | reverse complement strand
CCAAGCTCGGTGCTGCTGGCGATCCCGCGGGTCATCACCGATCATGAATTCTTGACGGCGCTTGGCGCGACGCTCGCGGCGGTCGCCGAAGGCCTGGGCATCACCATTGTCGCCGGCACCATCATCGGACTGGCAATGGGCCGCAGCAGCGCCGTCGACCGCATGATCCGCGTCTACATCAACGGCTTCAACGCGATGCCGATGATCATCGTGCTGCCGCTGTTCTCGCTGTGGTTCGGCTATTCGGGCGGGGCGCGGATTGCCACCATCATCTTCGCCGCGATCTTCGCCATCACCATGAACGTCGCCGACGGCGCGCGCTCGGTGCCGCGCGAATATCTGGAAGTGTCCCGGTCGTTCCGCTCCGGCCGCCTGCGCATGCTGACCGATATCGTGCTGCCGGCGTCGATGCCGTATCTGCTGGCCGGTTTCCGCCTCGCCGCCGGCCGCGCGCTGATCGGCGCGGTGGTGGCGGAGTTTTTCCTCTCGATCGGCGGGCTCGGCTACTACATCCTCTACAATTCGCGCTCGTATCACCACAACGAAGCCTTCGTCGGTGTTCTGCTGCTGGCCGCCTTCGGTGTCAGCTTCGAATTGCTGGTAAACGGGTGTACACGGCACTTCATGCCGTGGTATCGCCGCGACGAAAAGACCAACTAATTTCCAGGAACTGAAATGTCCTCCGATCCTTTGCTCAAGGCCGCGATCGCGCATTGGGGCGCGCGTTTTGTGGCGAACGGCGTGGTGCTCACCGACTTCGAGGAGATCACCGGGTCGCTCAAATCCTATAACGACTGGTGCAGCGCCTGGTCGGAACGCGGCGCCCGCCATGAACAACTTGGCCGGGAGGCGCTGGCTGAAAAGCATTTCCTCACCGCCGGCGAATGCTTGCAGCGCGCCGCCGTCTACTATCATTTCGGCTCGTTTCTCTTTGCGCACGACCCGGCGCAGATGAAAGCCGCGCACAAGAAGCAGATCGAATGCCGGCAACTCGCGCTGCCGCATCTCAATCCGCCCGGCGAGCGCGTCGAGATTCCCTACCAGGGCAAGACGCTTGCCGGCATTCTGCGCAAGCCCATTGGAGTCGCCAGGCCGCCGGTGGTGGTCATGGCGGTCGGTCTCGACTCGACCAAGGAAGAAACCGACGCCTACGAGATGTCGTTCCTCGCCCGCGGCATGGCGACGCTGGTGTTCGAAGGCCCCGGCCAGGGCGAGGCGCAATATGATTTTCCGATCCGCGGCGACTACGAAGTGCCTGTCAAAGCCGTCATCGACTATGTCGAGACCCGCGGCGATCTCGACGCGAGGCGCATCGGCATGTGGGGCGTCAGCCTTGGCGGCTATTATGCGCCGCGCGCCGCGGCCTTCGACAAGCGCATCAAGGCCTGCATCGCACTGGGCGGACCGTTCGACTTCGGCGCCGCCTTCGATTCACTGCCTGAACTGACACGCGAGACGTTCCGCATTCGCAGCCACTGCAAGACCGTCGAGGACGCGCGCAAGAATGCGCAGACTTTGACGCTCGTAAACATTGCGCAGAACATCACGTGCCCGATCTTCATCGTCAACGGGCGGCTTGACCGCGTCATTCCGGCCGCCGACGCCGAACGGTTGGCGCGCGAGGTCAAGGGCCCCGTCGTGCTGATGATGATCGAAGACGGCAATCACATTGCCAACAACCGCGCCTACCGCTGGCGCTCGCAAAGCGCGGATTGGCTCAAAGAACGGCTCGGCTAGACTCGCTTCGTCCGCTATTTCCAGAATTGGAAGAGATGGAAGCCAAGCCACGCGAGCCGTGGATCGACACCGACTGCATCGCAGGTCCGGAAGACGACGTGCCAGAAGGAGCGATTGAGGTCTGGCACGAAGACCAACGCCAATACCAGCAAGGTCGGCGCGATCGGCATGAACCGCTGGCCGAGGTTGCGCAATGCCGACGGCAAGGCGTAGCGAACGACGCCCCAGCCATCGAGCCCGGGGCAAGGAATGAGATTGAAAATCAGCATCATTGTTTGCAGCATTGCGAGATAAGCGAGCGATGCATGCAAGGCCGGCGCCGCCATTAAGGCGCCCTTCCCCATTTTCAGCACCATCAGCAAGAGGCCGAGGACAATGGCAGTAGCGATCGGACCGGCGGCCGACACGAGTGCATCCTGCCACCGCAGCAGCAGGCGCCTGTCGATGTAGACAGCCGCGCCAGGCAGGGCGACGCCCCCGATCAGCACGAACAGGAGTGGAAGGACGATGCTGTATTGTAGATTCGTGTATCGGAGCGGGTTGAGCGTCAAATAGCCTTTAGCCCGCACCGCGCGATCGCCACAGTAAAAGGCCGCGATCGCGTGCCCGAATTCGTGCAGACAGAGCGAAATCAGGTAACCGGACAAGATGAATGGAAATGCCGCCGCGCGCGCAAGGTCCGGCCGCCACAGCATGAAGGCCGCGAGCGCGAGGAAAACAGCGACCAAAACCTGGAATACCGGGCTGACGGCTATCACGCCTTGAGTCGGCTGTACCGGCGGTTTCTGCACCTCCTCCGACATCCGATGTCCTCACATTTGCAAGAAACCGCGCGGGATCGAATGCATCCGCTCGATCCCGCTGTCCGTGATCACCATCATCTCACCCGTTTGCACGCCGGCGGTGCCATCGCGCGTCACGACGTTGGGCTGGACCACCACCGTTTGCCCGGCGCGGAACGGTGCCTCCGGCACCGGTCCAGCGGGGCGGCTTTTGCAGCCTAGCACCGGCGGCAGATAGCCGCCGCCGTAGCCGTGCAACAGATCATCAATAATGGTGAAACCGGCTTCCTCGATTACGCCTGAGGCCTCGATCACCTGCGCCGGCGTGGCGCCGGCGCGCAGCACGCCGGCAATCGCATCGAAAGCCGCGTCGGCCGCCGCGTGAAGATTGCGATAAAGCGAGGTCGGCTCGCCCATCGCGAAACTGCGCAGCACCTGTCCCGGATGGTCCCAGAACGCAGCGCTGATCTCGGCAACGACGGCGTCGCCTTTTTGCACCCGGCGCGTCGTTGCAAACTGGCGCGGCACGCCGAGATCCGGCGCGACCATCGATGTGACACCGATGTAATGAATAACGTTGGTTGCGCCCTGCGAAACATAGGCCCGCTCGATGGCGTTGCCGAGTTCGCGCTCGTTCAGCCCCGGCTTCAGGTTGTCGCGCAGCGCCGCCATGCCCAGATCGGTGAAGTGCGCGCCGATGCGCAGCCAGTCGAGCTCCTCTGCCGATTTCACCTGCCGCAATCTGGTGTAGGCCCGTGAGAGATTGGCAATATTCGGATAGCGCGCGACGAGACGCGCGTGCTGCTCCGCGCTGAGCGGCCCGATATAGCCGATGCGCCCGCTGCACGATTTGCGCCTGTCGAGCAGGGCGATCGCGGCGGCGATCGACGACTCGCCGCCCCAGGCGACATCGGTCTTGTCCGCGACAAGACTCGCTTGCGGCGCGTGATTGACCCACTGCACGAACAGCGCATCGCGCTCGCCGGGCGTCAGCACGCCGACGGCCTCCGCCGTCACCGGCCATTGCGTGACCCATTGCACCGCCGAGCCGAAGCGGTTGAGCCCGCAGAATACCAAGTGATCGCATTCGTGCTCGGCAAGAAGCGTCTCGATCGCCGCGCGGCGGCGCGCCATCTCGGCGTCGGAATAGCGCGGAATTTCGGCCTCGACGATGCGGGCGAGATGCGGAGAAAGCGTCACGCGGATTTGTTCGGCAGAGCCACGATCATATCGAGTTCGATGCGCGCGCCCGGCGAGGACAATTGATTGATGCACACCGTGGTGGAGGCAGGCCGCCAATCGCCGAAGTACTTGGCCATGGTCGCGTGCATGGCGTCGGCCTCGCGGAAGTCGGTGAGGTACTTCGTCACCTTGACGACGTCGCGCCAGGTCGCGCCGCTATGGTCAAGGATCGACTTGATCGCTTCCATCGCCCGCGTAGTCTGCTCCTCGATCGAGTGCGGATGCACATGCTCGGCATCGACATGCGGATGTTTGTGATAAAGCGGCGACGGCGTCGCACCCGACAGAAACATCAAGTCGCAGGCGCCGACAATATGCACCGCCGGTGCGTAAGGCATGGTGTGCGCCTGCTCGGGCTTGGGATGCACCGGTTCAAGTTTGAAGCCGCGTTGCGGTTCGGTTCTCACGTTCATACACGCCTCCTCCGGCAAGTCCGTCTATTTGGGACCGAAACCTGGGCCGACGCAACAGGATGAGTTGCTTGCGCCGCAATAACCGCTAATTTGCGCGCCGACAGGAGACAGCCATGCCCTCGACCATTCTCGATTCTGCGGTTTTCCGCGACATTTTCACCACCGAAGCGATGCGCCGCGTGTGGTCCGACGAAAACCGCGTACAGAAATATCTCGATTTCGAGGCGGCGTTGGCGCGGGCGCAAGCCAAGCTCGGCATCATTCCGAAAAAGGCCGCTGCCGAAATCGTGCGCCACTGCTCGGCCGACAAGATCGACATGGCCCTGCTCAAGACCGCGACCGAAAAGATTGGCTACCCGGTGCTGCCGGTGGTGCAGCAGTTGGTCAAGCTGTGCAAGGGCGGGCTCGGCGAATGGTCGCATTGGGGCGCCACCACCCAGGACATCACCGATACCGCAACCGTGCTGCAGATTCGTGAGGCGCTCGATCTCGTCGAGGACGATCTCGAAGCGATTTCCAACGCGTTCGCCAGGCTCGCCAAGAAATACCGCGACACGCCGATGGCCGGGCGCAGCAATCTGCAGCAGGCGGTGCCGATCACCTTCGGCTACAAGATGGCGACGCTGCTCGCCGCCTTCGAACGCCACAAGCAGCGGCTGAAGGAGATCAAGCCGCGCGTCCTGGTCGGCGAATTCGGCGGCGCAGCCGGCACGCTGTCGTCGCTCGGCAAGAACGGGCTCAAATGCCAAGCCGCGCTGATGAAGGAACTCAAGCTCAGCCAGCCGGCGATTTCCTGGCACACGGTACGCGACACCATCGCCGAGGTCGGCTGTTTCCTCGGCCTCGTTACCGGCATATGCGGCAAGATCGCCTTCGACGTGAAGCTGCTGATGCAGACCGAAGTCGAGGAAGTCTACGAGCCGTTCCACCAAGGGCGCGGCTCGTCCTCGACCATGCCGCAGAAGCGCAACCCGATCTCGTCGGTCTACATCACCGCGCAGAGCGCGATGGTGAAGCAGCTCGCCGCCGCGCTGCTCGAAGCCATGGTCGAGGACCACGAGCGCGCCACCGGCCCATGGGAGATCGAATGGATCGCGTTGCCGGAAATTTTCATGCTGTCGGCCGGCGCGCTGGCGCAGACGCGCTTCCTGGTCGAGGGCCTGCAGGTCAACGAAAGGAAGATGCGCGACAACCTCGACATCACCAATGGCCTGATCATGTCGGAGGCGGTGATGATGGGGCTCGGCGCGGCGATGGGCCGCAATCGCGCGCATGACGTGGTCTACGACCTCTGCCGTGAGGTGGTGAAGACCGGCCGGCCGCTCATCGACGTGCTGGAAGAAGACAAGGAAATCCGCCGGCACGCCAGCCGCAAAGAGCTGGAGAAAATGGTCGACCCGGCTAACTATCTCGGCGTCGCCGGCGAGATGGTCGACCGCGTCTTGAAGATGCGCAAGTAAAAACGGTCCCCGTTCACACGGAGACCGTTGTTCCCCGGCAATCGGGCTAAGCGCCGGCTTTGGCGCCCGCCTTCTTGTTCTGCCTGTTGTTGACCAGATCGTCGACCACGGCGGGATCGGCGAGCGTCGTCGTGTCGCCGAGATTGCCGAAATCATCCTCGGCGATCTTGCGCAGGATGCGCCGCATGATCTTGCCCGAGCGGGTTTTCGGCAGGCCGGGCGCAAACTGGATCAGGTCGGGGGAGGCGAACGGACCGATCTCCTTGCGCACCCAGCCGACCAGTTCCTTACGCAGGTCCTCGGTCGGCTTCTCGCCCGCCATTAGCGTGACGTAAGCGTAGATGCCCTGGCCCTTGATGTCGTGCGGATAACCGACGACCGCCGCTTCCGACACCTTGGCGTGCGCGACCAGCGCGCTTTCCACCTCGGCGGTGCCGAGACGGTGGCCCGAAACATTGATGACATCATCGACGCGGCCTGTGATCCAGTAGTAGCCGTCTTCGTCTCGGCGGCAGCCGTCGCCGGTGAAGTATTTGCCTTTATAGGTCGAGAAATAAGTCTGCTCGAAGCGGTCGTGATCGCCATAGACGGAACGCATCTGCCCCGGCCAGGAATCTGCGATGCACAGATTGCCGCTCGTGGCGCCTTCCTGAACTTTGCCGTCGGCGTCGACGATTTCCGGCTTGATGCCGAAGAACGGCAGCGTCGCCGAGCCGGGTTTCTGCGCTATCGCCCCGGGCAGCGGCGTGATCATGATGCCGCCCGTCTCGGTCTGCCACCAGGTATCAACGATCGGGCACCGGCCATCGCCCACCACGCGGTGATACCACTCCCACGCTTCCGGGTTGATCGGCTCGCCAACCGATCCGAGCAGTTTGAGCGATTGACGCGAGGTCTTTTTCACCGGGCCGTCACCCGCTTGCATCAGCGCACGGATCGCGGTCGGCGCGGTATAAAAGGTATTGACCTTGTGCTTGTCGCACACTTCCCAGAACCGCGAGGCGGTCGGATAGTTCGGCACACCCTCGAACATCAGCGTAATGGCGCCATTCGACAGCGGCCCGTACAGGATGTAGCTGTGGCCGGTCACCCAGCCAACGTCGGCGGTACACCAGTAGATGTCGCCGTCGTGGTAGTCGAACACGTATTGATGCGTGATCGAGGTGTAGACCATGTAGCCGCCGGTCGTGTGCAGCACGCCTTTAGGCTTTCCTGTCGAACCCGACGTGTAGAGAATGAACAGCGGGTCCTCGGCGCTCATTTCCTCGCACGGACAATCGGCCGGCACCGTCTTCGCCAGATCGTCGTAGTAGACGTCGCGGTTGGGCTTCATGTTCACGGCCGCGTTCGTGCGCTTGACCACGATCACGCTTTTGACCGGCGCTTTCTCGCAGGCGGCGTCGACATTCGCCTTGAGCGGAATCTTACGCCCGCCGCGGATGCCCTCGTCGGCCGTCACAATGATGTCGGACTTGCAATCGTCGACGCGGCCGGCGATCGAATCCGGTGAGAAGCCGCCGAAGATCACCGAATGAATGGCGCCGATGCGCGCGCATGCGAGGATCGCGTAGGCCGCTTCCAGAACCATCGGCATATAAATCGTGACGCGGTCGCCTTTCTTCACGCCCTGTTTCTTGAGCACGTTGGCGAACTTCTGCACCTCGGCATGCAACTGCTTGTAGGTGATCGTCTTGGAATCCTTCGGATCGTCTCCTTCCCAAATAATCGCGGTCTGGTCACCGCGCCTGGCAAGATGGCGGTCGACGCAGTTGAAGCAGGCGTTGAGCGTACCGTCCTCGAACCATTTGATCGAAATATTGCCCGGCGCGTAGGAGGTGTTCTTCACCTTTGTGAAGGGTTTCGACCAGGTGAGGCGTTTGGCCTGCTCGGCCCAGAAGCCATTCGGGTCCTTGATCGACCGCGCGTACATCTCCTGGTATTTGGCTTTGTCGACGAAAGCGCGTTTCTGCCAGGCAGGCGGAACCTCATAAATCTTGTCGGACATGGCAATTTCCTCCCGCCCCCGGATCGGTCCGCGGGCACCGTCTTTGTTGTTAAGTCTATTATGCGATGGTGGTCGCACGCGCGACAAGGCGCGCCAAGCCCCACTTTTGGCGGAGCTTCAGCCGCCCTTCGGACCCTTTTCAGGACCCGGCGCGTGAGCGGCTACAGCCCGCCCATCTTGCAGACGAGCTTCCACTCGTCCGCGGTCACCGGCTGCACCGAAAGCCGCGAGTTTTTCACCAGCACCATGTCCTTGAGTTTGGTTTGCGCTTTGATGGCCTGCAACTCCACCGGAGTGACGGCGGTCGCGACCGCTTTGACATCGACGACCATCCACGGCTCGCCTTTCTTTGCGGTCGGGTCGGGATAACTCTCGCGCGTCACTTCGACGGTGCCGACCACCGCCTTGCCCTCACCGGAGTGATAGAAGAAGGCGCGGTCGCCTTTCTTCATCTTCATGAGATTGGCCTTGGCCTGGAAGTTACGAACGCCGGTCCAAGCGGTGCCTTTGCTGCCCGCCTTCACCTGTTCGTCCCACGACCAGGCGCCGGGCTCGGATTTCATCAGCCAGTAGGCCATTTATCCCTCCGCTTTCAGCGGTCGCGTCATCAGCGATTCGATGGCAGCGTCCACGCTGAGCTTGCCGGCAAGAATAGCGGCGACCGCAGCCGCGATCGGCATTTCGATATTTTTTTCGCGCGCCATCTCCAGCAACACCGGCGCGGTAAAGGCGCCTTCCGCAAGCTTACCGTGCGCGGCGCCATCCGGCTTTTCGCCTTTGCCGAGAGCGACGCCGAAGGAGAAGTTTCGCGACTGAGGCGTTGAGCAGGTCAGAATCAGGTCGCCGAGCCCCGACAGGCCCATCATCGTTTCGGTCTTGGCGCCGAAGGCGCGGCCGAACCGCACCAATTCGGCAAAGCCGCGCGTTGTCAGCGCCGCTAGCGCGCTGGCGCCAAGGCCCTTGCCCGTCACGATGCCGGCGGCAATCGCCAGCACGTTCTTGGTGGCGCCGCCAAGTTCGACGCCGCGCACGTCGGTCGCGTGATAGGGCCGGAACGTGCCGGTGTTCATCGCATGAGCGAGGTCGCGCGCGACGGCCTCGTCGCCCGCCGCAACGGTGACCGCCGTCGGCAGGCCGCGGGCGACGTCGATGGCGAAGCTTGGCCCGGACAGGATGCCGGGCTGCCCGCGCGGCGCGCATTCGGCGATCACCTCGGTCATGAATTTATGCGTGCCCGCCTCGATGCCCTTGGCACAGGCGACCAGCGGCATGCCGTCGCCCGTCGTCTGCGCCAGCGATTTAACCACCGAACGCATCGCCTGCGCCGGCACCACCAGCAGGATCGCGTCGGCGCGCGACGCCTCGCCCAGTGCGCGCGTCACTCTGATTTTGTCGTCGAGCCGCACGCCGGGCAGGAAACGGCTCTCGCGTTTGCTCGCCAGACTCTCGGCGTTATCGGCCTCGTGCTCCCACAGCGTGACGTCGCGGCCGGCGCGCGCGCAGGTCAGCGCCAGCGCCGTTCCCCAGGCGCCGCCGCCGAGCACAGAAATTTTCTGCATGGTCATTTATATGCCGCCGTACGTTGCAGTTTGCCCTTCGCGGCCGCGGCCTCGTCGAGCGGCCAGCGCGCGCGCGGCGTGACGTCGAGCGCGTCGGTCAGGCCCATGGCCAGCCGTTCGCAGCCGGCCCAAGCGATCATGGCGCCGTTGTCGGTGCACAATTCGAGCGGCGGCACCACCAGCGTGGTGCCGACCTCGAAGGCGAGACGCTCGAGCACCTTGCGGATCGCCAGATTGGCGGCCACGCCGCCGGCCGCGACCAGAGCGGTCGGCGCGCCGTAGTTCGAGCGGAACAGCCGCAGGCCCGAGCGCAGCCGGTCGAGCACTACGTCGACCACCGCCTGCTGGAACGAGGCGCATAGATCGGCGACATCTTGTTCGGACAGTGGCGCGATTTTTTCCGCTTCCAGCCGCAGCGCTGTCTTTAAACCGGACAGGGAAAAGTCGGCTTCTCTGCGTCCGCGCATCGGCCGCGGCAGCGCGAATCGCGTAGCGTCGCCGATTGCGGCTTGCTGCTCGACCAAGGGCCCGCCCGGATAGCCGAGGCCGAGCAGCTTTGCAGTCTTGTCGAAGGCCTCTCCGATGGCGTCGTCTTGTGTCGTGCCGAGGCGCACGTAGTCGCCGACACCGCGCACGGCGACAATCTGGGTGTGGCCACCCGAAGCGAGGAAAAGGCAATAGGGGAACGGGGTCGCGTCGGTCAGCCGCGCGGTAAGCGCGTGGGCTTCGAGATGATTGACCGCAATCAGCGGCTTGCGTTGCACCAGCGCGATCGCCTTCGCCGTGGTCAGTCCGACGATCACACCGCCGATGAGCCCTGGACCCGCGGCCGCGGCGACACCGTCGAGCGCGGCATAGCCGCGCCCGAGCTGCGCCATCGCTTCGTCGATGACAAAATCGAGCACCTCGACATGCGCTCGCGCGGCAATCTCAGGCACCACGCCGCCGAAGGCGGCATGTTCGGCCTCCTGCGACAGCACGATATTCGACAAAATCCTGCCATGGCCGTGGCCAGACCACTCTACCACTGCCGCCGCGGTTTCGTCGCAGGTCGTCTCGATGCCGAGGACGATCATTTCGGCCTCTCGCGGCCTTTCCTTTTGCGCAATCAGTGCACTAAATGACGCCCTAGCATTGAGAGGTCCCAACTTGCAATCCTTGGCGCAATCCACCGGCCCCCTGCGCATCGGCACACGCGGCAGCCCGCTGGCGCTGGTGCAGGCGCGGACTGTGCGCGCGCGCCTGTCGACCGCGCTCGGCATGCCGGAGGATGCGATCGAACTCGTCATCATCCGCACCTCAGGCGACGTCATCCAGGATCGTCCGCTGGCCGACGTTGGCGGCAAGGGCCTGTTCACCAAGGAGATCGAAGAGGCCCTGCTTGATGGCCGCATCGACCTCGCGGTGCATTCGGCGAAAGACATGCCGACGTTTTCGCAGCCTGGTCTGATGTTGGCGGCATGTCTCGAGCGCGAGGATCCGCGCGACGTATTCATCAGCCTGAAAGCAGGTTCGCTCGCCGAACTGCCGAGCGGCGCGACGCTCGGCACCGCGTCGCTACGCCGGCAGGCGATCGCCAAGCGCGCGCGCGGCGACCTGCGCGTGACGCCGCTGCGCGGCAACGTCGAGACGCGGCTGCGCAAGCTCGAGGCCGGCGAAGTCGACGCCACGATCCTGGCGCTCGCCGGCATGAAGCGGCTCGGCCTCACCCAGCACGCGACCCAAATCATGAGTACTGATGAGTTTCTGCCGGCGGTCGGGCAAGGCGCCATCGGCATCGAGGCGCGCGAAAGCGATGCACGCACGCGCGAGGCGCTCGCGCGCATCAATCACGACGACACGTTCACCGCGCTCACCGCCGAGCGCGCGTTCCTTGCCGTGCTCGACGGCTCGTGCAAGACGCCGATCAGCGGCCATGCCACGATTGACGGCGGCACGATTGCATTTCGCGGTTTGATCGTGCGCCCCGATGGCACCGCCGCGCACGACATCGCCGCGACTGGGCGTCGCGCGGACGCGATCAAGATCTGCAGCGAGGCCGGCCGTGAATTGAAGCGCCTCGCCGGCCCCGGGTTCTTCGACTAATCATGCGTCTCGTCGTCACCCGCCCGCAGGCCGACGGTGAGCGCACCGCCGCCGCGCTGCGCGCGCGCGGGCACGACGTCCTGCTGGCGCCGCTGATGCGGGTTGAGCCGGTTGCCGCCGATCTTTCGGGCGATTGGGGCGGCGTCATCATCACCAGCGCCAACGCGCCGGGCGCAATCGTTGGCCATCCGGCCTGCAAGATGTTGCTGCATCTTCCGGTCTTCGCCGTCGGCCGGCGCGGCGCCGAGGCCGCGCGTCAAGCGGGCTTCACTAACGTCGCCTCGGCGGATGGCGTCGTGCGCGATCTGGCACGGTTGATCGCAGAGCGGCGCCCCGAGGCGGCCGCACCTCTCTTGTATCTCGCTGGCGAGGATCGCGCCGCGGACCTGGTTGGCGAACTGGTGTTGCACGGCATCGCCGCCGAGATGGCGGTGGTCTATCGCGCGGTCACCGCGCCGTTTCCGCCCGAATTGACGGCCGCGCTCAAAGCCGCCGAGATCGATGCCGTGTTGCATTTCTCCAAGCGCAGCGCCGAGAATTACATCGCCGGGGCGAAACAAGCGGCCGTCACCGGCCAAGCCTTGAGCGTGCGGCATATTTGTCTGTCGGCGCAGATCGCCGCCCCGTTGAGCGAAGCCGGCGCCAGCCGGATTGCGATTGCGTCGCGCCCGGATGAGGCGGCATTGCTCGCCAGCCTGGAGCAGGCGCAGGGTTGATTGGCGCCGCTGCGCCAATTGCGTTATTTCCTGCGGGCGGGTGGGCCGATTCGAGGACGTTTATGGCAGACAAGCGCACCACGCCGGATACGCCCGAAGGCGCCCCACAAGCCGCGCCCGAACAGTCGCGCCGTAAAAAGCGGGTGGCGCCGACCATCGACCTCACCGCGACTGAAGTGCCGCGCGCGCAAGACAGTGCGCCGCAGCCGCCACGGCCCGATCCGCCACCAGCCGCGGTAGAGGCTGCGCCTGAGGAAGCCGCCCCGGCCGATGCGCCACCGAAGCGGCTCGGCAACGCATTTGGCATGGCTGCGCTTGGTGGCGGCGCCGCCGGCGTGGCTACGACGCTATTGGTGCTTCTCGGGCTCTATGGCGGCGGCCTGCTGCCGCAGCAACGGGCAACCTCCACAACGGCTGCCCCGCAAGGAGCCGCCGACAATAAAGTGCTCGATGCGCTGACCCAGCGTGTCGGCGCGCTCGAAGCGGACATCAAGAAGCTGCCGGCGGACGATACCGGCCTCGCCGATCGGCTCGCCGCCGCCGAAAGCGCCATGAAGTCGCTCGGCGTCGCGCTTACCGCTCTGAATCATCGAAGCGACGATATCGCCGCCAATGCTGGCCAGGCGCGCGAGCGCGCCGATGCTGCGGCAAAGGCGGTGACCGATTTGCGGGCCGGCGTGCAGGAGGCTGCCAAGAATTCGCCTGCTGGAATGACGCAGTCCGAACTCGACGCGCTGCAAAGCCGGATCGCGGCCCTCGAGAAATCCGCCAAAGTCGCACGCGACGACATTGCCAAGGCGTCCTCCGCCGACGTCGCCGCGCGACTCGCTTTGAGCGCAGCGATCCTGCGCGACGCCGTGACAAGCGGCGCGCCATTTGCGGCAGAGCTGGCTCAGGCAAAGGCGCTCGAAGCCGACGACAAGATCCTGGCGCCCCTGGCACCGTTCGCAAACAGCGGGTTGCCGGCGGCGTCAGCGCTGGCGCGCGAGCTCAATGCGCTGCTGCCGCCCATGATCAAGCTCGCCAATGCTTCGGCGCCACAGGGTGGCTTCCTCGAGCGGCTTGAGGCCAACGCCGGCAAACTGGTGCGTATCCACCCGGTTGCCGCGCCGCCCGGCGACGAGCCGTCCGCGGTTCTGGCCCGCCTCGAGATCGACACGGCGAAGTCAGACATCGCCGCGGCGCTCGCCGATCTTGGCAAACTGGACAGCGAAACTCGCGCGCCGGCGCGAGGCTGGATCCAAAAGGCGCAAGCGCGCCAGGCAGCGCTTGCGGCGGCAAATCGATTCGCCGCCGACACCGCTCGCGCGCTGGGGCCAAAGGCGGCAGCACAATGATCCGGGTCGTCACCTTTCTGGTGGCCGTCGCAGTATTGGCGGCGGGCTTCGTCTGGGTCGCCGACCGTCCCGGCGACGTCACGATTATCTGGATAGGGTATCGCCTCGAAACCTCGGTGATGGTCGCCGCGCTGGCGCTCGTCGCGCTGGTGGTTGTGCTCATGGCGCTGTGGAGCATCGTGCGCGCCATCTTGCGCTCGCCCGACCAGGTGTCGCTGCTGTTCCGTCATCGCCGCGCCGTCAAAGGCTATCTCGCGATCTCGCGCGGGCTGATCGCCATCGGCGCTGGCGATCTCGACGGCGCGCGCAAATCCGCCGAGGAAGCGGCCCGGCTGTCGCCTGGCGACCCGCTCGCGCTGTTGCTCATGGCGCAATCGGCGCAGATGCGCGGAGATCATAGTGGCGCCGAACGCGCCTTCCGCGAAATGACCCGGCGCGAGAACACCAAACTCTTGGGTCTGCGCGGCCTTTATATCGAAGCGCAGCGCCGCAATGACGCACTGGCCGCGCGGCTCGCCGCCGAAGAGGCGGGTAAGACCGCGCGGGCGCCGGCGTGGGCCGGACAGGCCGTGCTCGACTATCGCTGTGCTGCCGCCGATTGGGCCGGCGCGCTCGATGCGCTCGAGCGCATAAAGCCGACGCTGGAAAGGCCTAACTATCGCCGCAAGCGCGCAGTGCTGCTCACCGCGCTTGCGCTCGGCGACAGCGACCATGACACCATGCGCAGCGCGGTTCTGGAAGCCGTTAAGCTCGCACCCGACTTGGTGCCGGCGGCGGCGCTCGCCGGGCGGCGGCTCGCCGAAGCGGGCGAGTTGCGCAAGGCGCGGCGAATCCTGGAGCGCGCCTGGGCCGCCAATCCGCACCCCGACCTCGCCGAGGCCTATGCCGATCTGCGGCTCGGCGACAGCGCGCGTGAACGGCTTGGTCGCGTTCAGAAACTTACCGATCTTGCGCCGGGAAACATCGAAGGCGCGATTGCCGTGGCGCGCATCGCGCTCGACGCACGCGATTTCGCCGCGGCGCGCGCCGCACTCGCGCCCTTTCTCGAGACGCCGACACAACGTATCGCCACGTTGATGGCGGAGATCGAAGAGGCCGAACACGGCGACGAAGGCCGGGTGCGCGAATGGATGGCGCGCGCCATGCGCGCCTCCGGCGATCCGATGTGGACCGCGGACGGCACTGTGTCCGAGCATTGGCAGCCGATTTCGCCGAATGGGCGGCTCGACGGTTACATTTGGAAGGTACCGCTGGCGGAGATCGGCGTGGTGCGCCCGGTCATCGAGGCCGCGCTGCCGCCGCAGGTCACAGACCTGGTTGCTGTGGTTGCGGCAGCGGAGGAACCGGCTGCTCCGCAGACCGAGCCGGAAGCGCCGCGCAAAGCGCAGAAGCCTGCCGCCAAATCTGCGGCCAAGGATAAGCCGGTCGAGCCGGTCATCCCGCTGGTGCACGTCCCTGACGATCCAGGCCCGGATTCGGCGCTCGAAGCCGACCCGATGCCCGAGCCCACGGCGCCGCCGCTCGCCCCCTGGGAGCGCCTTAAGCAGCTATTTCGATAAGCCCTTCGCGTATTGCTATTCGGAGCCCGCGCCGATACTAGTGGCGCACTTTAAGCCTTTGCGCATAATCTCGGCCGAATACCGATTGGCACGTTTCGGGGTCTTGCGCGTCGCCGGCGTAGCTCAGCGGTAGAGCATCCGCTTCGTAAGCGGGTGGTCGGGGGTTCAAATCCCTCCGCCGGCACCACCCGCCTTCCCCAAGGTTTCGGCGCGCGGCTCCCATTGTCCGCCGGTTCCCCAGCAATTGCACGGTCGTTGAAAATCGGCGTTAGCTCAGCCATTTCCGCAACGTTCGCTCAATTTTCCTGCATTATTGCTCAGGAAGCTTACGGGTTTTGCATACCGGTTAGTCACCAAAAATTGCCATGCCGGCCCTGAAACCAGGGAACGAAAAACGCTGGCCCGCGTTTGGACGGCCAGACTTCCCCGCGCGCTTCGCGCCAACGAGGAGGCTACGCCATGTGGACTTCGCTGTTTGCCGTTACCGCCATGATAGCCATCGCGCTTACCACGGCGGCAATTGTCGTGGACTCCGTCAATGGCGGGAAATTCCGCTTGTAGGTTTGCATCTGCTTGAGTCCTGTCTGAAGCGACCCTACTGGGCGGCCCTTGGGCCGCCCATTTTTATTGCACAAAGGGCGCGACCGGGCGGAGGAACTTTGCAACACTAGCCGTGATGCCGTCGTTCCTCCTCTTATCCCGGCGCTTCGCGCCATTGTTCGCCTGCCAGTTCTTCGCGGCATTCAACGACAATTTTCTCAAAACTGCGCTGGTGTTCCTGATTCTGTTCCGATCCGGCGCGGCCGACGCGGAAGCGTTGATCACGCTGGCAAGCGCGATCTTCATCGCGCCGTATTTCTTCCTGTCCGCGCTCGGCGGCGAATTGGCCGACCGCTATGACAAGGCGCGCGTTGCGCAGTGGATTAAATTTATCGAGATCTTCGTCGCCGGCCTCGCGGTCGCTGGCTACGCCCGCGGCTCGCTGCCGGTCCTCTATACCGCGCTGTTTGGGTTCGGCGTGCTGGCGTCGCTGTTTGGACCGGTCAAGTACGGCATCCTGCCCGACCACTTGCATCGCGAGCAATTGCCGGCCGGCAACGCGCTGGTCGAAGGTGCAACCTTCATCGCCATTCTGACGGGCACCATCGTGGGTGGACTGGCGGCGCGAGGCGGCGATGTGGCGCCATTCGCGGCGCTGGTGATGGGTTTTTCATTCGCGTGCTGGCTCTCGGCGCTGTTGATTCCGGCAAGCGGCGAAGGTGCGCCACAGCTCACGATCACCGCCAACATCGCTGCCTCGACAGCGGCCATGATCCGGCATTTGCGCGCCGACCCGCGGCTATGGTGGGGCGCCATGGTGACGAGCTGGTTCTGGCTCGCTGGGATTGTGGTGCTGTCATTGCTGCCGCCGCTGATCAAAACGATCATCGGCGGCAATGAGGATACTGTCACTGCCTATCTCGCGCTGTTCTCGATCGCGGTCGGCGTCGGCTCGGGACTCGCGGCGGCGATTGCGCGTGGCCGCATCGTACTCAACACGACCCTTGCCGGCGCCTTGCTGCTCGGCGGCTTCGCGCTGGATCTCGGCTTGACCATCTACGGCACCGCGCCCGCGCCGGAAACGCGGGCACCCGGGCTGGTTTTTGCATCCGCGCTCGGGATTCACGCGGCGATCGACCTTGCCGGCATGGCGAGTGCCGGCGGGCTATTCATTGTCCCCGCTTTCGCCGCGGTACAGGCCTGGGCCGGCGCTGCATATCGCGCGCGCACGGTCGCCGCCGTCAACGTGCTCAACGCCGCATTCATGACCGTCGCGACCATTGCGACCGCCATCATGCAGAAATTCGGCGTGACAGTGCCGACGCTGTTTTTACTGCTTGGCGCGGCAACCCTGCTGGCCGCCGCCGCCATCTGGCGCACGATGCCGGCAGTAGAGGCCGGCTAGACCGACCGATCATTCAATCTTTACGCTATTTCGAAGTTTCGCCCGAAGCCGCACGCGCGCCGCTTATAATGTCTGAGTGTTCAACGCGCTCGAGGTCGCTCCGATGTTTCAGCGTGCGGCACTTTTTGCGGTCGTGATGACAGTGGCGCTATTCGCTGCAACGCCGTCCCGTGCCGCGCACGAGGTGGTCGGCTTTTCCGGCTTCACGCCCGGTACCATCGTTGTGAAGACGCAAGAGCGGCGGCTCTATTACGTGATCGACCACGGCCGTGCGCTACGCTTCCCAGTCGGCGTCGGCAAAGCCGGCATGACGTGGAGTGGCCACGCCCGCGTCGAAGGCAAATTCGTGCGGCCAGCCTGGGCACCGCCGCCGTCGATCCGCGCTGAAAATCCGCGCCTGCCCCACGTCATTCCCGGTGGCGCACCGAACAATCCGATGGGCGCAGCCGCGCTCACTTTGCGCGGCGGCGAATATGCCATCCACGGCACCAACCGTCCGGAGCTGATCGGCGGCTTCGTCTCCCACGGCTGCATCCGTATGTACAACGCCGACATCCGCGAGCTCTATCGCCTGGTCAACGTCGGAACTCCGGTTGTAGTCGAGCGTTGAGGCCCGGTTGTTCGCGGGCGATTCGCCAGGCCAATCTGGAGGCGATCGGCTGCTTTTATGCTCCCCGTGTCGCATAGGCGACTAAGGGTTAAACTTGTGTACCAGTGAGGTTTTTTCTGGCCGGTTCGCGCGCCAGCCACAATTCGTGGCAAAGATAGACTCATGGCGCGACCGCGCATCTCCCCCCAGCCGGAAGTTCCCGGCCTCGCCGCCCGAAGGATCGCTGCCGATATTCTCGACGGCGTCTTGCGGCGCAGAATTGCTCTCGACGAGCAACTCTCAGGCAAGGCCGCGCACCCCGGCCTGCCGACGCTCGCCGAGCGCGACCGCGCCTTGATGCGGCGGCTTGCCGCGACCGTGCTGCGGCGCCTCGGCACGTTGCGCCATCTGCTTGGCGGATTTCTCGACAAAGGTTTTCCCGCCGACGCGCCGCGCGCGGAAACCATTCTGCTGATCGGCGCCGCCCAAATCCTATGGCTGGAAGTGCCCGACCATGCCGCCGTCGACCTGTCAGTGCGCCTCGCACAGGCCGACCGA
The DNA here is from genome assembly GCA_036273755.1 of Pseudolabrys sp. Taxonomy (GTDB): domain Bacteria; phylum Pseudomonadota; class Alphaproteobacteria; order Rhizobiales; family Xanthobacteraceae; genus Pseudolabrys. The sequence continues at coordinate 57,061 of DASUGZ010000172.1, read as the reverse complement.
CGCGCCGCGCGCTATGCGGGGCTGATCAACGCGGTCTTGCGCCGCGTCGCGCAGAGCCGTGACGCAGGCATTTCGGACTCTGCTGTACGCGACACACCGCAATGGCTGCTGGCGCGTTGGAGCAAACATTATGGCGCAGACACCGCACGCGCGATTGCGCAGGCCAACGGCCACGAGCCGGCGCTCGACCTCACCGTCAAATCCGATCCTGAATCTTGGGCCGAGCACGTGCACGGACGCGTCCTGCCAACCGGCACCGTACGAACGCTGGCGCAGGGCGCGATCTCGCTGCTGCCCGGTTTCCGCGAAGGCGCATGGTGGGTGCAAGATGCCGCCGCCTCGCTGCCCGCCCGTCTCCTCGGCGAGGTGCGCGACAAGACCGTCGCCGATCTGTGCGCCGCACCCGGCGGCAAGACCGCGCAGCTCGCGTGCTCCGGCGCCCGCGTCACCGCGATCGACCGCTCGCCGGCGCGGCTCGGCCGGCTGCGCGAGAATCTGACCCGGCTAGAATTGCGCGCGGGCATCGTCGCCGCCGACGCCCTGGAGTGGCAACCTGAATCGTCCGATGGCGGCCCCTTCGACGCCGTGTTGCTCGATGCGCCTTGCTCAGCGACCGGTACCATCCGTCGCCATCCCGACATCCCCTGGCTCAAGAGCGAAGTCGACATCGCCGCGCTCACCTCACTGCAACAAAGGTTGCTCGACCGCGCCATCGACTTGCTCAAGCCGGGTGGTACCTTGGTCTATTGCGTCTGCTCGCTCGAGCCGGAGGAATCCGAAGAGCAGATCGCCGCCTTGTTGGCGCGCGATCAACGCGTCGCCCGCGCGCCTGTTGCAGCGCGAGAGGTCGCCGGTCACACCGAGTTCCTGAATCGCGATGGCGATCTGCGCACGTTGCCGCCGCAATTGCCCGATTCCGACCTGCGTTGGGGCGGGCTCGACGGCTTTTACGCCGCTCGCCTCGTCCGAAAAACGTAGCGGCGGTAATCGCGTATTGGAGCTTTGGCGACCCTTCGCTATCGTATGGAACGAGCGCGAGAATCAGACGCGCCGCAGGGAACGAGCGTCTTCATGAGGGTGTCCGTCGGGGAGCGATTGCGCATCTTCATGCTCGTCGCGCGCCGCGCGTTCCGTTGTCTGGTCGGCGCCATCAGCACGCAGCCACTTTTGCGCTGGCGTTTCAGCTCCGCCAAAACCGACCGGCTGATCATCGCGCCGCAGGATCTGCGCACCGCTGACGCCACGCGCGCCGCTGAAATCTATGCGGGCCATTTCGCCTTCGCCGGCAAAGTCGTGGTCTGCGACCGCCGCTCGCCCTTTGAAATGGCGCCGCCGTCGGACGAATGGGCCGTGATGTTGCTGTCGTTCGCCTGGTTGCGCCATCTCCGCGCAGCCGACAGCGCCATCACGCGCGCCAATGCGCGCTCGCTGATCGATGACTGGATCAACTTGCAGGGAGGCTGGCATCCGCTCGGCTGGCGCGTCGACATCCTGTCGCGCCGCATCGTCAGTTGGCTCAGCCAGGCGCCGTTCATTCTGCAGGACGCCGACGCGCGCTTTTACCGCCGCTTTCTGCGTAGCCTGTCGCGACAGGTGCGCTGCCTGCGCGGCACAGTGAAGCAATCGCGCGACGGATTGCCGCGGCTGCAGGCGCTGATCGCGCTCAATTACGCCTCGCTATGCATGCAGGGCCAGTCCGGCAAGCTGCGTGGCAACGCCCGCCGCCTGATTGAAGAATTGCGCACGCAGATCCTGCACGACGGCGGCCACGTCAGCCGCAACCCCGGCGCGCTGGTCGAGGTGCTGGTCGATTTGCTCCCGCTGCGTCAGCTATTTTCCGCGCGCCATTTGCAGCCGCCGCAGGCGCTCAACAATGCCATCGACCGCATGATGCCGATGCAACGGTTTTTCCGCCACGGCGACGGCAATTTCGCGCTGTTCAACGGCATGGGGCCGACGCCGGTCGATCTGCTCGCCACCGTGCTCGCCTATGACGACGCGCGCGGCGCGCCGCTGTCGAACGCGTCGCATTCCGGCTATCAGCGCATCGAGGCGGGCGCGACCGCCGTGGTGATGGATACCGGCCGGCCGCCGCCGCTCCCCATGAGCCAGGAGGCGCACGCCGGCTGCCTCGCCTTCGAGCTGTCATGGAAGCAGCAGCGGCTGGTGGTCAATTGCGGTTTGCCGGCGGTGAACAAGGAAAATTGGCGGCCGGTGGCCCGCGCCACGGCCGCGCATTCGACCGTGACCTTCAATGACGCCTCATCATGCCGCTTCATCGAATCGCGACTTTTGCGGCGGCTCTTGTTCGGCGCACCGGTCGTCACCGGGCCGCGCAACGTCCCGGTGACACGTGGCGACTCGCCTGACGGAACCACCCTCGCCGCCTCGCACGATGGTTATGCCGACGGCTTTGCCGTGATCCATCACCGCGCGCTGCAGCTCGCGTCCGACGGCCGCGCGCTCGAAGGCGAAGATAGCTTCATGCCGGCCACAGGCGACATTTTGCCGGTCGACAAAGGCGACGAATTCGCCGTCCGATTTCACCTGCATCCCTCGATCAAGGCCAACCGGCTGGCGGATGGCCGCGGCGTGATCCTGCTGCTGCCCGACCGCGAGGTGTGGACTTTCACCAGCTTTGGCGAGCAAGGCGCGCGCATCGAGGAGAGCGTGTTCCTGTCCGCGCCGGACGGCCCGCGCCGGACCGTCCAGATCGTGATTTACGGCCACGCCCGCAGCGAGAGGAAGGTGCGTTGGAGTTTCCGCCATACCCCGCCGGCGCCGGGCGCCCGGCCGGAGCGGGCGGACGAACCGGAATTGCCGCTGTAATCACTGTGGATGCCCGGCAAAAGCGGGGAAATCCCGCATACACTTCGGCCCGCTTCCTGTGCTAGCCCCTCGCACATGACCAGCCACCCGCGTCGCATCACCCGCGCTCTGCTGTCGGTCTCCGACAAGGCGGGCCTCGTCGATTTCGCCACGGCGCTGGTCGGCTATGGCGTCGAACTCGTCTCCACCGGCGGCACTGCCAAGGCGCTGAAAGATGCCGGGCTGAAGGTGCTCGATGTATCCGAACTGACCGGCTTTCCCGAGATGATGGATGGCCGCGTCAAGACGCTGCACCCGAAGGTGCATGGCGGCCTGCTGGCGATCCGCTCCAACAAAGAACATGCCGCGGCGATGGCCAAGCATGGCATCAAGCCGATCGATCTTGTGGTGGTGAATCTTTATCCGTTCGAGGCGACCGTCGCCAAAGGTGCGGCATTCGACGATTGCATCGAGAACATCGACATCGGCGGCCCGGCGATGATCCGCGCCGCCGCAAAGAACCATGCCGACGTGACCGTCGTGATCGAGCCCGCCGACTACAAGAAGGTGCTTGCCGAACTGGCGCAGAACGGCGGCATGACCTCGCTCGAGTTGCGCCAGCATCTCGCGGCCAAGGCCTACGCACGCACGGCGGCTTACGACGCCGCAATCTCCAATTGGTTCGCCGACACGCTGCACGACAACACGCCGGACTATCGTGCCTTCGGCGGCGAATTGATCCAGCCGCTGCGTTACGGCGAGAACCCGCACCAGAGCGCGGCGTTCTATCGCACGCCGGGCGAGCGCTTCGGCGCCGCCACCGCGCGCCAAATGCAGGGAAAGGAACTGTCCTACAACAACATCAACGACACCGACGCGGCCTATGAATGCGTCGCCGAATTCGACGCCAAGCGCGCCGCGGCCTGCGTCATCGTCAAGCACGCCAACCCGTGCGGCGTCGCCGAAGGCGATAGCCTGGTCGACGCTTACAAGAAGGCGCTGGCTTGCGACTCGACCTCCGCGTTCGGCGGCATTGTCGCGCTCAACCGCAAGCTCGACGCCGAGGCGGCGAAGGCGATCACCGATATCTTCACCGAGGTGATCATTGCGCCCGACGCCAGCGACGACGCAATCAAGATCGTCGCAGCGAAGAGAAGCTTGCGGCTTTTGCTCGCCGGCGGCCTGCCGGATCCGCGCAGCTTCGGCTGGACCGCGAAGACCGTCGCCGGCGGATTGCTGGTGCAGTCGCGCGACAACGCCGTGGTCGACGACATGCAGCTTAAAGTCGTCACCAAGCGCGCACCGAGCAAAGCCGAGCTTGCCGACCTGCGCTTCGCCTTCCGCGTCGCCAAGCACGTCAAGTCGAACACCATCGTCTACGCCAACGGGCTTGCCACCGTCGGCATCGGCGCCGGGCAGATGAGCCGGGTCGATGCCGCGCGCATCGCCGCGCGCAAAGCGGAGGATGCCGCCAAGGAATTGAAGCTGAAGGAGCCGCTGACCAAGGGCTCGGTCGTCGCCTCCGACGCCTTCTTCCCGTTTCCCGACGGCTTATTGGTCGCCATCGAAGCCGGCGCCACCGCTGTGATCCAACCCGGCGGCTCGGTCAACGACGACAAGGTGATCGCCGCCGCCGACGCGCACAACGTGGCGATGGTGTTCACCGGCGTGCGGCATTTCCGGCATTAGTTTGTCCGCGCCAGATCGCCCAGCAGGCTCGCCGCCACCGACAGCTTCGACAGCGTCAGCCCCGAGCCGGCGATTTCATGAATCGCCGAGCGGATGCGTTCGACTTCGGCTTGGCGCGGCTTGATCCATTCCTCCACCGCGCTGGCGCCGGCAAATCCATTGCCGACCATCGCTGCGGTAAGCCGCCGCTCCGCGTCGCCGATCGAATCGAGCGCGCGGTCGAGCGCCAGGCGATCGAAGTAATCCGCCACCGCGATACCCGGCACGGCGCCAATGACGCGGTCGAGTTGGAAGAAGGCCTCGTTGGCGAAATAGGTCGCGGTCACCTCGGCGACCGGCTTCTTGCTCTGATCCGCCACCAGCACGATATCGGGCGCGGCCTTGAGCACGTCGAGGCTGGCGATGCGGCGCGCCAGTATCTGCGGCACGCCGGCTCTGGTGAATTCGGCTTCGCGTGCAGCGCACGCGGCCGCGGCCGGCTTCGACAGCGCGCCGTCGAGCGCCGCCGCCACCTGCGCGATACCGTCGTGGTAGTGCGCGATGACGGTTTCCAGCCCCTGCTTGAGGTCGACGTTACGCAGGAACCAGACCACTCGGTCGAGCAACAGGTTTTGCACGGCGGCGTACAGCGCAAGCTGCGTGTCGCCGGTAACTTTGTTGTCGAGCGCGTCGATCTCGGTATTGAGCGCGATCAGATCGTAGCTGTTGCGCACCGCCGCGAAAGCGGCGGCGATTGCCGCGGCCGATGCACCGGTCTGGTCGGCGATGCGTACGATCAATGTGGCGCCGCCGCGGTTGATCATCGAGTTGGTGAGCTGGGTGGCGATGATCTCGCGCCGCAGCCGGTGGTGATGCAAAGCTTCGTCGTAGCGCTGCGACATTTCCTTGGGGAAATAACGCTCGAGCTCGCGGCCGAGATAGGGGTCGTCTGGCACTGCGGAGTCCAGAAGTTCCTTGTAGAGCGACAGCTTGGCATAGGCGAGCAGCACCGCGAGTTCCGGCCGCGTCAGCGCGAGATTGCGCTTGCGCCGCTCGGCGAGCGCCATCTCGTCGGGCAAGAATTCCACGGCGCGGTCGAGTTCGCCGCGCTGCTCCAGTGTCTGCATCAGGCGCGACTGGAAACCGAGGTCCTCCAGCCCGCGCCGCTGCGCCAGCGACAGCGCCAGGCTCTGTTGATAGTTGTTGCGTAAGACCAGCCGCGCGACTTCGTCGGTCATCTCGGCAAGAAGTGCGTTGCGCGCCTCCATGGTCAGCGCGCCGGCGCGCAGCGGGCGGCTCAACGCGATCTTGATATTGACCTCGACGTCGGAAGTATTGACGCCTGCGGAATTGTCGATGGCGTCGGTATTGAGTCGGATACCGGAAAGCGCAGCCTCGATGCGGCCGCGCTGGGTCATGCCGAGATTGGCCCCCTCGCCGATCACCTTGCAGCGCAGATCGGCGCCGGTGATGCGGATGGCATCGTTGGCGCGATCGCCCGCAGCTTCGTCGCCCTCGTGCGACGAGCGGACGTAGGTGCCGATGCCACCGAAGAACAGCAGATCGACTTGCGCTTTCAGGATCGTCTTCATCAGCTCCTGCGGCGTGACGGCTTCGGGCACACCAAAAAGTTTCTGCGCCGCAGGGCTGAGCCGGATTTCCTTGGACGACCGCGGATAGACGCCTCCGCCTTCGGAGATCAGCGATTTGTCATAGTCCTGCCAGCTCGAACGCGGCAGATCGAACAACCGCTTGCGCTCAGCGAAGGCCTTGGCCGGATCGGGATCGGGGTCGATGAAAATGTCGCGGTGATCGAAGGCTGCCAAGAGCTTGGTGGTTTCTTCGCGCAGCATGCCGTTGCCGAACACGTCGCCCGACATATCGCCGACACCGACGCAGGTGAACGGCGTCTCGTGGATGTTAACGTCCATCTCGCGGAAGTGGCGCTTGACCGATTCCCAGGCGCCGCGCGCGGTGATGCCCATTGCCTTGTGGTCGTAGCCGGCCGAACCGCCGGAGGCGAAGGCATCGCCCAGCCAATAATCGTGTTCGATCGAAATGGCGTTTGCGATGTCGGAGAATGTCGCAGTGCCCTTGTCGGCGGCGACGACGAGATAAGGATCGTCGTCATCGTGGCGAACGCACGCATCGGGCGGAACGATCGTGCCGTCGTGATGGATATTGTCGGTAATGTCGAGCAGCGTTGAGATGAACAATTTGTAGGTCGCAACGCCTTCGGCCTGCACCTGGTCGCGCGGCGCGCCCATCGGCATATGCTTGGGCACGAAGCCGCCCTTGGCGCCGACCGGCACGATGACCGCATTCTTCACCTGCTGCGCCTTCACCAGCCCGAGAACCTCGGTGCGGAAGTCCTGCGGCCGGTCCGACCAGCGGATGCCGCCGCGCGCCACCTTGCCGAAGCGCAGATGCACGCCTTCGACGCGCGGCGAATAGACGAAAATCTCATAGAGCGGGCGCGGCAGCGGCATGTCGGCAATCTGGCCGCTCTTGAATTTGACGGCGATCATCGTCCGCGGCAGGCCTTCTTCGTCGGTCTGGAAGAAATTCGTGCGGATCGCCGCCTGCACGACGTTGACGAAATGGCGCAGAATGCGGTCCTCGTCGAGGCTCTGCACATTCTGCAATTCCTTTTCGATGCCCTCGATGATCGCTTTTTGCTTGGCGGCGCGTTCCTCCGCGGCGCCCGCGCGTGGGTCGAAGCGCGCGTAAAACAGTTCGACGATGTCGTCGACGACCACGCAATGCTTCACCAACGTCGCCCACATATAGTCCTGTGAGAACGGCACGCGGATCTGGCGCAGATAGCGCGACAATGCGCGGATCAGCGCCACGTCGCGCCAGCCAAGACCGCCGGCCAGCGTGAGCGCGTTGTAGCCGTCGTTTTCGGCGAGCCCGCGCATCACCATCAGGAAGGCCGCTTCCAGCCGCGCCTTGCCGGTGTCGAGATCGATCGCCGTTCCGTCGCGACGTTCCAGCAGCATGTCGTGGAACCAGACGGTAGAAGCGCCGTCGCCTTTCGGCTCGATATGGTACGTGCGCTCGTCGACGACCTTGAAGCCCATGTTCTCCAAAACCGGCACGCGTTCGGACAACGGTAGCGGGCGCGCAAGGCTCCAGATTTTGAGGCCCACTGCGCGTTGCTGCTCTTGCACCCGGTGATGGAAATCGACACCCAGCGGCCGATCCTTGGCCAGACCCTCGATGAGATGAATATTGCTCGCCGCCACGCTCGGCGCATAAGTGTCCTGATAGGCGTGGGAAAATGCATCATGGTAGCGGACGAACAAAGCCCGTGCACGCTCCGGCGGATTGACCGACGCCAGTGCGTCACCCAATCCGTCGATCCATGAGCGGACGATTGCCCCGACCTCGCGCTCCAGCGTCGCGCCATCGACCACCGGCGTCGCGCCGCCGGAGCGACCGATGATGAAGTGCACGCGCACCAGCGGGCCTTCCGGGAAGAACGGATAGAATGCAGAGAGGTGCCCGGCGAATGCGCGGCTCAAATAGTCGCCGATCTTGGCGCGGATGGCGCTGTCGTAACGGTCGCGCGGAACGAACACCAGCACCGAGACAAAGCGGTCGAAGCGGTCGCGCCGCGCCAGCACGCGCACACGCGGCCGCTCGCCGAGCTGCATGATGGCGTGCGTGAAATGATAGAGCGTTTCGTCGTCGATCTGAAACAGCTCGTCGCGCGGGTAATGCTCCAAGATGTTGGTCAGCGCCTTGCCGGAGTGGCTGCTGGCCTCGAAGCCGGCGCGCGCCTCGATGTTCGCGATCTTGCGGCGCAGATAGGGAATACTGTGCGCGGTGCGGGTATAGGCGGTCGAGGTGAATAGGCCGACGATACGCTGCTCGCCGACCAGGTTGCCGGACGCGTCGAAACGCTTGATGCCGACGTAGTCGAGATAGACGCGGCGGTGCACGCGGGCGTGGATGTTGGCCTTGGCGATGATCAGCAACCGCGGTTCGCGCAGGAACGCCATGATTTCAGGAGTGTACTCCAACAGCTCTGCGCCACGCTTGAGTACGCGCAACTCGGGCGAGCGCATGATGCCGAGCGCGCCGGCGGAATCGGCCGTGAGCGTATTGCCATCGAAGGTGTAGTTGCGCACGCCGAGGAAAGTGAAATTGTCGGCAAGCAGCCATTGCAGGAACTGGATCGCCTCGGCGATCTCGTCGACCGGCAACGCCGGCGGATTGGTCTTGAGGTCGGCGACCATGCCGTTCACCCGTTCGAGCATCGGGCGCCAGTCCAGTACGGCGAGCCGCACTTCGCCCAAGACCTCGCCGAGCGCCTTCACGAGGTCCGCGCATGCGGCTTCGTCGGCGACCGGCTCGACGACAATATGGATGAAGCTCTCGCGGGAATTGCCGGCGGTGCCTGGAGCGCCAAGCGCGGCGAGCTTGGCGCCGTTCCGCCTGACTTCGAACACCGGATGCGTCACCAACTGCACGTTGAGGTGACGGTTGGCGAGTTCGCCCATCACCGAGTCGAACAAAAACGGCATGTCGTCGTTGACGATCTCGATAACGCCAACCGCGGTGCGTTCGCCCGATTCCTGCAGCGCCACGGTCTCGCAGTGAATCTTCGGCACGCTCGGTTCGCGCTCGTCGAGAAAATCGAACGCCCGCTCGGCGAGCATCGCGAGATCGCCGGCCCCGTAATGGAGCACATCCTCGGCCACCGCGCGCGCGTAAAGCTGCGCCACGAAGGTCGGGGGAATGTCGGCGCGGCGGGCGGCGAGCGCGGCCCCGGCCTGCTCGATGACGGCGCGCGCCGCCGTCTCGTGCTCTGTGTCGGCGTATTCGGGGACCATGGAGCCGGACGCGGCTTGAGAGAATCGGTCGAGCATAATTTGGAGTTTTCACCTTCCGCGTCGGGGCGTCGAGAGCAACACACCATTTGGTGACGGCACGGTGACGGGTCCGTGCAGGCGACTTTCGCTACTGCGATAAGCTGCTGGCCGACAAGGCGAAAGCTCGATGGCTGGGTCGTATCGCGCGGCAGCGGAACATTGTAGTCTTGGCCAAGGGCAAGAAAAGCAAGGGACGCGAGGGCATGACCAAGGCCAATAAGTCAGCCAAAACCGCCAGCAAAGCGGCCATCGCAAAGCCCCCCAGCCTCAAGCACGCGCTGCGCGCCATCAAAGGCGGCAAGGCCGCGTCCAAGCCCGCCCCCGCCAAGCCGGTTGCCACCGCGGCCGACGACGCACCGATCATCGCGCTCAATCTGCCGATGGCCAAACTGACGCCGGCGATGGCCGCCTATTTCAAGAAATGCCAGGACCGGCTTGGCTTCATCCCCAACGTGCTCATCGCCTACGCCTTCGACATGACGAAGCTCGAAGCTTTCGTCGCCATGTACAACGACCTGATGCTGGGCCAGAGCGGGCTCTCCAAGCTCGAGCGGGAGATGATCGCGGTCGCGGTGTCGTCGCAGAACCGCTGTTACTACTGCCTGACCGCGCACGGCGCGGCGGTGCGACAATATTCCGGCAATCCCCTGCTCGGCGAGCAGATCGTGATGAACTACCGCGCCGCACGGCTCGGCAAGCGCCAGCGCACCATGCTCGATTTCGCCGTCAAGCTCACCGCGCAGCCGGCCAATGTCGAGGACGGCGACCGCGAGCGGCTGCGCCGCGCCGGCTTCTCCGACCGCGACATCTGGGACATCGCGGCGATCGCCGGCTTCTTCAACATGTCGAACCGCGTCGCATCGGCGACCGACATGCGGCCGAATACCGTTTATCACGGGCAGGCGCGGTGAGACTCTACCCGCTCATTCCCGCGAAAGCGGGAACCCAGGAAAATGAATTATAAGTACTGGGTCCCCGCTTACGCGGGAACGAACGGGACATGAAATGAGGCGTTTCTTTTCCATATTTGCCGCGTTGCTGTTCGCCGCCGGTGCCCACGCCCAGGTCGCACCGGTCGACCGCGCGCCCGCCATTCCGCCGGCGACGGCGATCTTTGCCCACAACGGCATGGTGGTGGTGCAGGAGGGCCGCGCCGCGCGCATCGGCGTGGAAATTCTCGATCGCGGCGGCAACGCAGTCGACGCGGCGGTCGCGGTCGGCTTCGCCATGGCAGTGACCTATCCGCGCGCCGGCAATCTCGGTGGCGGCGGCTTCATGGTGATCCATCTCGCCAAAGGCGTCGACACCACGATCGACTATCGCGAGACCGCGCCGGCTGCGGCAACGCCGACCATGTTCCTCGATGACAAAGGCAATCCCGACCCGGCGAAATCGCGCGACTCCGGGCTGGCCATCGGTGTGCCCGGCACCGTCGCCGGCCTGGTGCTGGCGCACGAGAAATATGGCTCCGGCAAGCTCACGCTCGCCGACCTCATCGCTCCGGCAATCCGGCTGGCGCAGCAAGGCTTTCCGGTCGAGGATGATATCGCCGACTCGCTGCCCAAGGCGCGCGAGCGGCTGGCGCGCTGGTCGTCGTCGGCCGGTATTTTCCTCAATGGCGGCGAGCCGCTGCACGAAGGCGACCGGCTGCTTCAATTCGATCTCGCCGACACACTGCAGGCCATTGCACACGACGGCCCGCGCGCTTTCTACGAAGGCCGCGTCGCGGAGGAAATTGCGAGCGCCGTGCGCGGCGCCGGCGGCATCATGACCGCGGACGATCTGAAGAACTATCGCGCCGTCGAGCGCGCGCCGCTGCGCGGCAGCTATCGCGGCTACGACATCGTCGCGATGCCGCCGCCGTCGTCCGGCGGCGTCGCGCTGATCGAGATGCTCAACATGCTGGAGGGCTACGACCTCGGCAAGCTGCCGCGCGAAGAGGCGCTGCACGACATGATCGAGGCGATGAAACGCGCCTATGCCGACCGCGCCGTCTACCTGGGCGACCCCGACCAGGTGAAGATGCCGCTTGCCGGCCTGATCTCGAAGAAATACGCCGCGACGCTGCGCGCCGGCATCATCGACAAAGCGACGCCGGCCGCCGCCATCAAGGCGGGCAAGCCGGCCGATACCGAAGGCAAGAACACCACGCATTTCTCCGTCATCGACCGCGACGGCAACGCGGTGTCGAACACCACCACGCTGAATTTCTCTTATGGTGTCGGCCTGGTCGCTGACGGCACCGGCGTGCTGCTCAACAACGAGCTCGACGATTTCACCGCCAAGCCGGGCACCGCCAACGCCTACGACCTGATCGGCTTTGCCGCCAACCTGCCGGGGCCGGGCAAACGGCCGCTATCGTCGATGACGCCGACCATCGTCCTGAAGGACGGCAAGCCGGTTCTCATCACCGGCGCGCCCGGCGGCAGCCGCATCATCACCACCGTGCTGCAGGTGATCGTCGACGTCATCGACTTCCACATGCCGGTCGACCAGGCAGTCGGCGCGCCGCGCCTGCACAATCAGTGGCAGCCGGACCAGACTTACGTCGAGCCGGGCTTTGCGCCGGCGGTGCTCGATGCGCTCAAAGCGCGCGGCCACGTTCTTGTGCCGACCGAGCCGTACAGTTCGGCCAATTCAATCCAGGTGATTCCGAAAACCGAGTTCACGCCGCTGGGCTATCTCGGCTCAGCCGACCGCCGCACCCGCGGCTCGCTCGCGGCGGGGTATTGAGAATCAAAAAGCCCGCCTTCGCTGAAGCTACGGCGGGCAGTCTTCGCTACGCGAAAATTGGCTTGCCAGTCGAAGCTGCGGAGCAGCGAAGACTGGAGCGGGCGAAGGGATTCGAACCCTCGACCCCGACCTTGGCAAGGTCGTGCTCTACCCCTGAGCTACACCCGCATCCGTTAGAAAACTGGCCGAACCCGCAGGCCCGGCCGCCAAGGCCGAACCTATAGCCAAAAGGTTGACCACTTTGCAACCGCGGCCGGTTGAGCCCGTTAATCGCGATTAACGTGGCGCTTGTGGCGTCTTTTGGGCGCCTCGGCCTGAGGCACCCGGCCGTACCAGTCGGGGTTCTGCTCGCAGAAACCGCGGTTGCCACCCGTGATCGCCTGCAGGCAAGCCTCAAACGTCCGAAAGTGGCAATTCTTCACCACGGAATGATCGAATGTCACCGCCGAACACCAGGGTTCATTCCCATAGGCCCGCGCCGGGCTCACGTGGAAAGCCATAAAAGTCGCGACAATGGCGACAGGCAACAGATAACGCATCTTCGACCTCTCATGCCCCCGCGTGATATTAACACCGCTCCCGCCTCATTTGTTGCCAAAATGCCGACAACGCCAGATCAGCTTTTTGCCTTTCTTGACCAGCTCGGTATCGGCCACACAACGGTCAAGCATCCGCCGCTGTTCACGGTTGAGCAGAGCCGCGCGCTGCGCGGGCAAATTCCCGGCGGCCACACCAAGAACCTGTTCCTGCGCGACAAGAAACATGAGCTTTATCTGGTGGTGGCGCTGGAAGACGCCGACATTGATCTCAAGGGTCTGCACCGGCAGCTTGGCGCCACCGGGCGATTCTCCTTCGGTTCCTCCGATTTGCTGCGCGAGGTCTGGGGCGTCGAGCCCGGCGCGGTGACGCCATTCGGCGCTATCAACGACAAAGACGGCCGCGTCACCGTGGTGCTGGACACCGCCATGATGGAGCACGCGGCGCTCAACTACCACCCGCTGGTCAATACCATGACCACCTCGATCAAGCGCGAGGACCTCATCAAGTTCCTGGAATCGACCGGGCACGTCCCCCGCATCGAGCGGGTATCGGGCCGCCCGGCCGGCACGTCCTGACCCGATTGCATTCGGGCGGCGGATCACCCATGTAATCGGCATGGAACCGGCCCCTTACGGGGTCCGATGAGTGAGGGTTTATGCTGCAAAACGGCGGGGCAGTGACGGCGGCCGAAAGCGTGGTGGTCGACACCACGACACAAGGATTCATGAAGGACGTCATCGAGGAATCCAAGCGCCAGCCGGTGCTGGTGGATTTCTGGGCGCCCTGGTGCGGACCGTGCAAGCAGCTCACGCCGATCCTGGAAAAGGCGGTGAAGGCGGCCAAGGGCAAGGTCAAACTCGCCAAGATGGACATCGACAAGCACCCCGATATTCCGGGGCAGATGGGTATCCAGTCGATTCCGGCGGTGATCGCATTTGCCAACGGCCAGCCGGTCGACGGCTTCATGGGCGCATTGCCCGAGAGTCAAGTGATCGCGTTTCTCGAACGTGTCACCAAGGGCAAGGTCAGTCCCGAGGAAAAGGATCTGCTGAAGGAAGCCGAGGTCGCGCTTGCCGCCGGCAACGCCGCCGAAGCCGCCAATCTCTATGGGCAATTGTTGAAGGAAGACAGCAGCAATATCCCGGCCCTGGCGGGGTTGGCGCGCTGCTACGTCGCGACCGGCAATCTCGAACAGGCCAAGAAGACGCTGGCCATGGTGCCCGAGGCCAAGCGTAACGATGCCGCGGTCGCCGCTGCGCAAGCGGCGCTCGAAATTGCCGAGCAAGCCAAGTCGGTCGGACCGATCGACGAGTTGGAGAAAAAAGTAGCCGCGAATCCGCTCGATCATCAGGCGCGCTTCGACCTCGCCACCGCGCTCAACGCCAAAGGCAAGCGCGCGGAAGCCGCCGATCATCTGCTCGCGATCGTCAAGCGCGACCGCAAATGGAACGAGGACGGCGCGCGCAAGCAGCTGGTCCAGTTCTTCGAGGCGTGGGGCGCGACCGACGCGGCGACCGTCGAAGGCCGGAAGAAGTTGTCGTCGATCTTGTTCTCATAGCGCGTGATCCCGAAAAGTGGGCACCGGTTTTCGGAAAAGATCATGCGCAGCTAAAATGCGTTCGCGCCGGAACGGCACCGGCTCGGAGTGACATGAAATGCCGATGAACGCACAGTATCGTGGGCCGATCGATCTGCCCGAGGTGATCCCGGTGTTCCCGCTGCCGGGCGCGCTGCTGCTGCCGCGCGGGCAGATGCCGCTCAATATTTTCGAGCCGCGCTATCTCGCCATGATCGACGACGCCCTGCGCGACGGCCACCGGTTGGTCGGCATGATCCAGCCCGACGTCGCGCATGGCGGCGGCACCGACAAGCCACTGCTGTTCGGCATCGGCTGCGTCGGCCGCATTACCCAGCTCGCGGAGTCGGGCGACGGCCGCTACTTGATCGAGCTGACCGGCGTCGCCCGTTTCCGCGTCGAGGACGAATTGCCGGTGAAGACCGAGTACCGGCAATGCCGCGTCACCTACGCGCCGTTCGCCGACGATTTCATCGCGCGCAAGGGCGAGGAAGCAGTCGACCGCGAGGCCGTGCTCAAGGCGCTGCGCGCCTTCATGAAGGCCAACAAGTTGCAGGCGGACTGGGAGGGCATCGACCAGGCGCCGAACGAGGCGCTGGTCAACGCGCTCGCCATGATGTCGCCTTACGGACCGCCGGAGAAGCAGGCGCTGCTCGAGGCGCCCGACCTCAAGACCCGCGCCGAACTTCTGGTCGCCATCACCGAGATCGAGCTCGCCAAGAAGAATACGGAAGGCGAGTCGCAGTTACAGTAGCGCTTCTCCTCGCGCCGCTGTAATTTGCGTTTTGAAAGGTCCCCACATGTCCAGCCCACCCACCGAGCCGCCGGCAGCCAGTGTCGATCCCAAGCTGTTGGAGATCCTCGTCTGCCCGCTGACCAAGACGACGCTGGAATACGACGCCGGCCGGCAAGAGCTCATTTCGCGCAAGGCCAAGCTTGCCTATCCGATCCGCGACGGCATCCCCATCATGCTGCCGGAAGAAGCGCGCCGGCTGGACTAAAGCAAATCATTGAAAACAGACTGGGAAGGAAACCGCCATGATCAAAGTCTGGGGCCGCAACACATCGTCCAATGTGCAGAAGGCGATGTGGGCGGTGGGCGAGTTGGGCTTGGAGTGCAATCGCATCGATGTCGGCGGCGCCTTCGGCAAGAACAGGGAAGCCCCTTATCTGGCGATGAACCCGAACGGGCTGGTGCCGACGCTGGAGGAAGATGACGGCTTCCTGTTGTGGGAATCGAATTCCATCGTGCGTCACCTCGCCGGCAAACACGACAAGGCCGGCGTGCTGGAGCCGAAAGATCCCAAGCAACGCGCGCTCGCCAGCCAATGGATGGATTGGCAGTTGTCGGTGATGGGTCCCGCCATTACGCCGGTGTTCTGGGGCCTGATCCGCACGCCGCCCGAGAAGCGCGACGCCAATGCCATCGCGACCGGCAAGGAAAAGACGATCGCCGCCGCGAAGATGATGGACGCGCAGCTCGGCAAGACCGCGTTCCTGGCCGGTCCCAATTTCTCCTACGGCGACATTCCGGTCGGCATCATGATCTATCGCTACGTGCAGCTCATTCCCGAGCGGCCGCCGACGCCGAACCTCGACCGTTGGTATGGCGCGATCTCGAACCGCAAAGCGTTCAAGGAGCAGGTCGGCAGCGTCCCGCTGTCGTGAGCGCTACAGCGCTTCGCCCTTGAGCAGCTTCGGCACGTCGCCGGTAAAGCCCGCCGCCTCGCGGACGAACACGCCCTTGAGCGCCGGCAGCCGTTCGACGACGCCGAGACCGAGGTCGCGCGCCAAGCGCAGCACATCGGACGAGTTGGAGAACAGCCGGTTCAAGCCGTCGGTGGCGGCGCCCATGGTCATGGTGTCGAAGCGGCGCCAGCGCTGATAGCGCTCAAGCACGTCGGCCGCGCCGATATCGAGCCCGAGACGCGCCGCATCGACAACGGCCTCGGCCAGCGCGGCAACGTCGCGCAACCCCATGTTGAGCCCTTGCCCGGCGATCGGGTGAATGATGTGCGCGGCGTCGCCGATCAGCGCCAGCCGCTCGCCGATGAACGAGCGGGCGGTGAACAGGCCGAGCGGAAAGGCGCGGCGCGGCGCGACCACCTCGAGATCACCAAGGTGCAGGCCGAAGCGTTTCTCCAACTCGTCATGAAACTCGACATCGGGCAGCGCGACGATGCGTTCGGCCTCGCCCGCCGTTTCGGTCCAGACGATCGACGAGCGATTTCCTTTCAACGGCAGGATGGCGAACGGGCCCGCCGGCAAGAAATGCTCCTCGGCGCGGCCATGGTGATCGCGTTCGTGCGCGACGGTGCAGACGATGGCCGACTGGTCGTAGTTCCAGCCATGCGTAGCGATGCCGGCCTGCTCGCGGATCTTCGACTTGGCGCCGTCGGCGCCGACCAGGAGCCGCGCGGGGATCGTCTCGCCGCCGCCGAGCCGTACGTCGATTGCATTCGGCGTATTTTCAAACCCACTCACTGCGTCCGCCCGCAGATCGACGCCAAGCGCTTTGGCCTTGGCGACCAGCGCGTCGATCAGATGGCGGTTCTCGACCATGTGCGCGAAAGGTTCGCCCTCCTCGACGTCGCCGCCGAAACTGAGGAACGTTGGCCGCACGGCGTCGTCGAGCTTCGAATCGGTGATGACCATATCGAGCATCGGCTGCGCCTCGCCGGCAACCGCGTCCCAGACGCCGATCGTCTCGAACAGCCGCCGCGCTGCCGCCGCAATGGCCGAGGCGCGCGGATCTTTCGACGGCGTCGAGGCCAACGCCGGGTCGGCTATCGTCACCGCAAAGGCGTCGCCCAGGCCTTGGCGTAGCGCAATCGCCAGCGCCAGACCGGCAAAGCCGGCCCCGCCGACAATGAGATCGGTCTTTTTATGGCGGTCTTTCAGCACCTTCGGCATGGGACTTTCGCCGCTGCTTCCTTGTAAAACGCTCGCCAGCATAGCAGGTTGAGGGCTGCATTCGACGAGAAACGGCCCGAAACATGACCACCAGCAATTCCGCCGTTCAGGACCTGTTATCGATCCTCGATCTCGAGGAGCTGGACCTCAATCTGTTCCGCGGCCGCTCGCCGCAAACGGGCTGGCAGCGCGTGTTCGGCGGCCAGGTGATCGGCCAGGCGCTGGTCGCCGCGGTGCGCACTGTGGAGGGCCGCCCGCCACATTCCATGCATGCGTATTTCCTGCTGCCGGGCGATCCCAAGACGCCGATCATCTATGACGTCGACCGCATCCGCGACGGCAAGAGCTTTACCACGCGCCGCGTCACTGCACGCCAGCACGGCCATCCGATTTTTTCCATGCTGGTATCGTTTCATAACGACGAGCCCGGGCTCGAGCATCAGGCGAAAATGCCGGACGTGCCGCCGCCGGAAAAATTGCCGAGCGAGGCCGAGGTGCGCGAAAAAATTCTCCCGGCAATGCCCGATCCAGTGCGCCGTTATTACGAGCGCGAACGACCTATCGAATTGCGGCCAGTCGAGTTCGACCGCTATCTCGGCAAGAAACATCCCGATGGCCGCTTCAACGTGTGGATCAAGACCACCGGTCCGTTGCCGGATGATCCGGCGATCCATCAGTGCGTGCTGGCCTACACCTCTGACATGGGACTGCTCGACACGGCGCTGGTGCCGCACGGCCGCACGCTGTTCGAAAAGGAATTCATGGCGGCAAGCCTCGATCATGCGCTCTGGTTGCACCGGCCGTTCCGCGCCGACGAGTGGCTGCTCTACGCGCAGGACTCGCCCAATCTGCACGGCTCGCGCGGCTTTTCGCGCGGCCTGATCTTCACCCGCGACGGCACGCTGGTCGCCTCGGTGGCGCAGGAAGGCCTGGTGCGCCAGCGGCGCACCTGATCGAGACCATGAAGCGAACATTTGCTGCGCTTGTTGTTCTGTTGTCGGCAACCGCAACTGCCTTGGCCGCGTCCAACAAGCAGCCGGCGCCGCCCGGCGCGTTCTCCGGCGCGCCGCCGCAATACACGGTATTCTCCACCGCCGAATTGATGCGCGGATTTCTCGCGCTCTCCGTCGGTTCCGATTTGCGTGTCGGCGCGGCACCGCGCGGCATCCGCCGCTTCGATCGGCCGATCCGCGCCGCGGTAATTGCCAGCGGCAGCGTCGATCGCACCACGGCCATGCGTCAGGTGCTCGGTGACTTCGCTGCGCAGGTGCCGTCACTGCGGCTGAGCGAGACCGACGATGCCGCAACCGCCGATGTCGAGGTGCGCCTGATCGACGAAAGAGACATTGCGCCGGCGCTCGAGGCCGCGTTCGGAACGCGTATCGCCAGGACCTTCATCAACCGCACCAACCCGCAATGCGTGACCAGCGTGAAATCGAGCCCCGGCGGCCGCATCCTTCATTCGATTTCCTTCATCATCGTCGACAAGGGCAACAAGGTCTTTTTCGACTGCGCCTATCACGAGCTGCTGCACGCCTTCGGCCTGTCGAACCACGACCAGCGCAATCCGTGGACCACGCTCAACCAGCGGCGCATGGTCGGCTACCTCTCCGTTTACGACCGCGCGCTCTTGACCCTGCTCTACGACCCGCGCGTGACGCCCGGCATGACACTGTCGCAGACCCGTCGGCGGCTGCCCGCCGTGATCAAAGACCTCGGCCTCAGTGGGTCGCCCGACGGGCGGTAGGTCAATAATATTGACCTGAATTGACCAATTGGACGGCGATTGCCTTTGGAAATGGCAACATTGCCGCTTAATCTTTGGCCCGCCTGTCGATAGGCTAGGCAAATCAGGCCTGCCGGGCTCCGCCGGGGAGGCTCTTGTCCACCCTCGGCCTTCGATCGCGACAGGTTCCGTTTCCCCTCCTTCACTCGACGAAGCGGACGCAGGCTCGATCGAACGCCAGCTACGAAGGTCAACCATGAAGCTGGTCATTGCGGTCATCAAACCGTTCAAGCTCGACGAGGTGCGCGACGCCCTCACCCGTATCGGCGTGCACGGCATGACCGTGAACGAGGTCAAAGGCTACGGGCGGCAAAAAGGACACATGGAGATTTATCGCGGCGCCGAATACGCGGTGAACTTCTTGCCCAAGCTGCGCATCGAGGTCGCTGTGTCGAGCGAACTGATCGACCAAGCCATGGATGCGATCGCCGCCGCCGCCAAGACCGGGCAAATCGGCGACGGAAAAATCTTCGTCATGCCGCTTGAACAATCCGTGCGCATCCGCACCGGCGAAACCGGCGACAACGCACTGTAGCAATTTCTCTCCGCCACACTGAGGTGCCGGCCGCGGACCGAGCGCCGAAAGGTGACGGTACGAATGCAACAATCTGCTGGGGGAATACAAATGACACGGTTGCACCAACGCCTCGCGATTGCGATCGGAGCGGCGACTACTCTGATCGCTTCGCCCGCCTTCGCGCAAACGCCCAAGATCGACGCCGCCGACACCGCCTGGATGATCGGCGCGACCGGCCTCGTCTTGATGATGACGATCCCGGGCCTGGCGCTGTTCTACTCCGGCATGGTGCGCAAGAAGAACGTGCTTGCCACCATGGCGCAGTCGCTGGCGGCAACATTTCTGGTCTCGATCCTGTGGGCCTTCATCGGCTACTCGCTCGCCTTCTCCGGCAACGGCGCGGTGATCGGCAATCTCGACCGCATTTTCCTGCACGGTATGGGCATGGATTCGATTTCGCCGCTGGCGGCGACCATCCCGGAAGCGCTGTTCATGATCTACCAGATGACGTTCGCCATCATCACCGTGGCGCTGGTGGCAGGCTCGGTTGCCGACCGCCTGCGCTTCTCGGCCTATTTGATCTTCTGCGCGTTGTGGCTGCTGCTGGTCTATGTGCCGGTCGCGCATTGGGTCTGGGGCGGCGGCTTCCTCGGCACCTACGGGCTCATCGATTTCGCCGGCGGCACGGTCGTCCATCTCAATGCCGGCGTTGCCGGCCTGACCGCGGCCTATCTGCTCGGCATGCGCCGCGGTTACGGCCACGAGAACCTGGCGCCGTTCGACCTTGGTCTCGCCGTCATCGGCACCGGCCTGTTGTGGGTCGGCTGGTTCGGTTTCAACGGCGGCTCGGCGCTCGGCGCCAATTCGCGCGCCGTGATGGCCATCGTCGCCACGCATCTCGCCGCCAGCGCCGGCGCCATCACCTGGATGGCGCTCGAATGGTGGACGCGCGGCAAGCCCTCGGTGCTCGGCATGATCTCCGGCGCAGTGGCGGGCTTGGGCACCATCACGCCGGCCTCGGGCTTTGTGATGCCGATGCAGGCGGTCGCCATCGGCCTGATCGCCGGCGCCATCTGCTTCTGGGCCTGCACCTGGCTCAAGCTCAAGGTCGGCTACGACGACTCGCTCGACGTGTTCGGCGTGCACGGCATCGGCGGGTTTACCGGCACGCTGCTCGCCGGCGTCTTCGCCGTCGCCGCATTGTCGGTCGGCCCCGACGCGCCCAAGGGCATTCCCGGATTGCTCGAGGGCAACCCGCATCAGGTCGTGGCGCAGCTCTACGGCATCGTCGTCACGATTATCTGGTCGGGCTTTGTCACCTTTGTAATCCTTAAGGTCATCGAGCTCTTCGTTCCGCTCCGCGTAAAACAGGAGGACGAAGTGATGGGCCTCGACGTCAGCCAGCACGGCGAAGCCTTGCAGTAGCGACCGGCTGCAATCCGATTTTTCAACTCGGCCGCGCCGCGCAATTCCGCGGCACTGGCTCTGACTATTTATTGTGCAGTGCCCGCTTGCGGTGACCGCTCTTTGGGCGGCCCTTAAGAGGCGGTCATCACGCCGACCGGCGCGACCTGAATTTCCTAAGCCGAATCAAATCACTACCTCAAGCGCCGGCGTCTGGCACGGCGTTTGATTCTCCTGCGTCGGCCATGCTCACAAAGTTCGCTTTGTGAGCCCGGCTCAGTGAACCCGCCCGCACTGCGTGACTGTAGAAAACGGGCTCAAGCGGGGATCGAATCCATGAAAATCGTCATGGCCATTATCAAGCCTTTCAAGCTCGACGAGGTCCGCGACGCTCTGACCTCCATCGGAGTGCAAGGGCTGACTGTCACCGAGGTCAAGGGCTACGGGCGTCAAAAGGGCCACACGGAAATCTATCGTGGGGCTGAGTATGCGGTGAGCTTCCTGCCGAAAATCAAAGTGGAAGTGGCGGTGGCGACCAACCAGGTCGAGAAGGTGATCGCCGCCATCGCCGGAGCTGCCAAGACCGGCCAGATCGGCGACGGCAAAATCTTTGTCTTTGCCATCGAAAACGCCGTGCGCATCCGCACCGGCGAAACCGACGCTGCGGCCCTCTAGCAACCCGCACCGCAAAACAATACGGACAGGAGTTAGACCATGACGTTGAAGAAATCCTCCCGTGCGGGGCTGTTGGCTCTCGCCTTCGGGATTTTGCTCGGCCTTTTTCTGAGCGTGGGAACGTATAATTCGTCGTACGCTCAGACGCCGGCCCCGGCGCCTACAGCCGCTCCGGCACCTGCAGCGGCCGCACCGCCGCCCGCCTGCGCCAATGATCCCGATCCGAAAAAGGCGGTCCTTGAGAAGTGTACGCCGAACTCAGGCGATACCGCTTGGATGCTCACTTCAGTCGCGCTCGTGCTGATGATGACCATTCCCGGCCTCGGCCTGTTTTACGGCGGCATGGTGCGCAAGAAGAACGTAGGCGACACCGTGATGACGAGCTTCGCCGTCACGTGTCTGGTCACGATCCTCTATGCGTGCGTGACCTACAGCATGTCGTTCACGACCGGCGGGCCATTCCTCGGCGGGTTCAGTCGCGCATTCCTGCAAGGCATTCTGAGCGATATCTCGACGGGTATCGGCACGCCGAACGGCTTGGCGCCGACCATCCCCGAGACCGTCTACATGTGCTTCCAGATGACCTTCGCGATCATTACCCCGGCGCTGATTGCCGGCGCCTTCGCCGAGCGCATGAAATTCTCGGCGATGCTGTGGTTTATCGGCCTGTGGGCAGTCCTGGTCTATGCGCCGATAGCGCATTGGGTCTGGGGCGCCGACGGATTCATGTCCAACGGCAACAACGATGCCATGTTCAAAGTCCTCGACTTCGCCGGCGGCACGGTGGTGCATATCAACGCCGGCGTCGCCGGTCTGATGTGCGCAATCATGCTCGGCAAGCGTAAGGATGCCGGCCCGGGTCACAACATGGTGCTCACCTTCATCGGCGCTTCGTTGCTGTGGGTCGGCTGGTTCGGCTTCAACGCCGGCTCCGCCGTTACCGCCGGCATGCAGGCGGGGATGGCGATGACCGTGACTCAAATCGCCACCGCCGTGGCCGGCTTCGTCTGGATGCTGGTCGAATGGGCTCACCGTGGCAAGCCGACGGTGATCGGCATCTGCTCCGGCGCAGTCGCCGGACTCGTCGCCATCACCCCGGCGTCCGGCTATGTCGGCCCGGTCGGCTCGATGGCGATCGGTGTTGCCGCCGGCGCCGTCTGCTACTGGGGTGTCACTGGCCTCAAGCGGATGCACGGTAAAGACGACGCGCTCGACTGCTTCGGCGTTCACGCGGTCGGCGGTATCGTCGGCGCGCTCCTGACCGGCGTCTTCGCAATCAACGAGTACGGCGGCACCGCCGGCCTGATCGAAGGCAATGCCGCGCAGATGATCAACCAGGTCAAGGGCATCGCCGTCGTCATCGTGTACGACGCGATTGTGTCGTTGATCCTGCTCAAGATCATCGACGTGATCATTGGCCTGCGTGTCAGCGAGGAGGTCGAACGCGAGGGTCTCGATCTCGCGCTGCACGGCGAGGCGGTTCAGTAACCGCGACAAACTAGCGGCAGGGGCGGAAACCCGGCACTGTCCCTTCCGTCGAGGCCCCCGGTTCGCAAGAGCCGGGGGCCTTTTCTTTTTGGCCTATCGGCGCGAGTTAAGGCCCGTCGGCCGATGGTTAATCGGGTCTTAACCTCGCCCTATTTAATGTGGCGCAAACATACTGCCGCGGGCTCACCCCGCATCATGGTTCTATGCCGACAACGACCGCCCAGCGTGAAACTAACAGTCCTGCCCCGGCGGCCGAGAACCGCTCGCCGTTCGTGCGGCTGACCGAACTGATCGCCGGCATCGCGCCCGGCAAGCCGGCGATCAATCTGTCGGTCGGCGAGCCCCAGCACCCGATCCCATCTTTCGTCGGACCCGAGCTTGCCGCTCATCTTGACGAATTCGGCCGCTATCCGGCCAACAAAGGCGGCGAGCCGTTCCGCCGTGCCGCAGCGCAGTGGCTCAACCGCCGCTACAAACTGCCGCGGCCGATCGATCCCGAAAATGAAGTGCTGGTGCTCAACGGCACGCGCGAAGGCCTGTTCCTCGGCGCCATCGCCGCCAGACGTTGGGTGCGTGCGCGCGCCGGCAAACCCACGGTGCTGATCCCCAATCCGTTTTATGCCGCCTATGGCGCCGGCGCGCAGGCCGCCGATTGCGAACCGGTCTACATGCCGGCGACCCGCGCAAGCGGTTTCCTGCCCGACATCGACGCGCTCGACGACGCGCTGCTGGCGCGCACGGTCGCCTTCTATCTTGCTTCGCCCTCGAACCCGCAGGGCGCCGTTGCGTCGCGAAGCTATCTCGAGCGGCTTGCCGGTCTGGCGCGCCGCCACGGCTTTCTGGTGTTTGCCGACGAATGTTATTGCGAAATCTACAGCGAGCACGCGCCCGCCGGAATGCTGGAAGCCTCCGGTCCCGACTTCGCCAATGTCGTCGTCTTCCATTCGCTGTCGAAGCGCTCGAACCTGCCCGGCCTGCGCATCGGCTTCGCCGCCGGCGACCGCCGCTTCCTCGCCGCCTTTCTCGAGTTGCGCAATGTCGCAGCACCTCAGGTACCCGGACCCTCGCAGCACGTCGCCGTCGCGGCCTATGGCGACGAGGCGCATGTCAAAGAAAACCGCAAGCTCTATTCGGCCAAATTCGACCTCGCCGATCAGATCATCGGCGACCGCTACGGCTATGTGCGTCCGGCCGGCGGATTTTTTCTCTGGCTCGATGTGTCCGCTTACGGCGGCAGCGAAGCCGTCACCAAGAAGCTGTGGCAGGAGGCCGGCGTGCGCGTCGTGCCCGGCCGCTATCTCGCGCGCGAACAGACGGACGGCTCGAACCCCGGCGCGGACTATATCCGCGTCGCCATGGTGCAGGACAAGGCGACCACGGCGGAGGCGCTGCATCGCCTCGTCGCGGTCTTAAGGTAGCAACATGCCCGCGATCGACCGCAGCCTCGATGCCGTTGCATTTATCACCGAGCACTTCCGCGATATCCTGCGGCGGCGCTTGAGCGAGCTCGCCGGCCTGGCGCTCATCACGCTCGCCTTCCTTGCCGCCGTCGCGCTCGCCACATGGTCGGTGCAAGACCCATCGTTGAGCCACGCGACCCAGGCGCCGATTCATAATCTGCTCGGCTTCCCCGGCGCGATCTTCTCGGATCTGGCGATGCAACTGCTCGGCCTTGCCGCCATCATGCTGTTGGTGCCCGAAATCCAACTCGGCTGGCGACTGTTGGCGCATCGCCCGCTCGGCGAGAAATGGCGCGGCCTGTCGTGGATTCTCGCCACGTTTTTCGCCGCCGGTTTCGTTTCGACCCTGCCGCGGATTGGCTCCTGGCCGCTGCCGACAGGTCTCGGCGGCGTGTTCGGCGATGCATTACTGCACGCCCCCGCAAAAATCATCGGCCACCCGCTGCACGGCCTGTCGCTGCTGATTGCCGCCGTGCTGCTCGGCCTCGCCACGGCGGCGACCACTGCCATCGCTGCCGGCTACGGCGGCAAGCGCACGAGCGAACCAGTCGCCGCGCGCGACGAAGAAGAGGTCGAAGAAGACGGTGGCGATCACGCCTCGGCCTGGCTTGGCATGATCGCGCACGCGCTGTTGAGCTGGAAAGCACGCGCCGGACTCCTGCTGCGGCGAAGCCCGCGCGCACCGCTGCGCACAAAGTTTGCTGACTTGCCAGCCGGCGGGCCGCGGCAAGAGCCGCGCTTCGACAGTCATCCGCGCGCCGGAATGCCCGCCGAGTCTGACTTCGATGCCGACGAAGACGAAGACGCAGCTCCCGCGCCGCGCCGCCGCGCTGCGCCGCGCGCTCCCGTGCGCCGCTCGTCGAGCGGCTATCAATTGCCTTCGCTCAATTTCTTGGCGGCACAGCGCGCCTCCGAACGCGCGACGCTGTCAAAAGACGTCATCGACGCCAATGCCGTGGCGCTGGAAAGCGTACTCGGCGATTTCGGCGTGCGCGGCGAGATCATCAATGCTCACCCCGGGCCGGTGGTGACGCTGTACGAGCTGGAGCCTGCGCCCGGCATCAAATCATCGCGCGTGATCGGCCTTGCTGACGACATCGCCCGCTCGATGAGCGCGGTGTCAGCGCGTGTCGCGGTCGTCTCCGGCCGCAACGCCATCGGCATCGAATTGCCCAATCCAACGCGCGAGAAGGTCTATTTGCGCGAGCTGCTATCGGGCAACGACTACAACGAGAGCGCCGCCAAGCTGCCGCTCTGCCTCGGCAAGACCATTGGCGGCGACTCGGTGATCGTCGATCTCGCCCGCATGCCGCATCTGTTGATCGCAGGCACCACCGGTTCCGGCAAATCTGTCGCCATCAACACCATGATCTTGTCGCTTGTTTACCGGCTGCGCCCCGATCAGTGTCGGCTGATCATGGTCGACCCGAAAATGCTCGAACTGTCCGTTTATGACGGCATCCCGCATCTGCTCACGCCCGTCGTCACCGATCCGAAGAAGGCGGTGGTCGCGCTCAAATGGGCGGTGCGCGAGATGGAGGAACGCTACAAGAAGATGTCGAAGCTCGGCGTGCGCAACATCGACGGCTACAACGCGCGGCTCGCCGAAGCCAAGGCGAAGGGCGAGACGCTTCAGCGCACCGTGCACACTGGCTACGACAAGGAGACCGGCGAGGCGATCTACGAGAAGGAAGAGCTCGAGCTCGATCCGCTGCCTTACCTCGTCGTCATCGTCGACGAAATGGCCGACCTGATGATGGTGGCCGGCAAGGACATCGAAGGTGCCATCCAGCGCCTGGCACAGATGGCGCGCGCCGCAGGCATCCACGTCATCCTGGCCACGCAACGTCCTTCGGTCGACGTCATCACCGGCACCATCAAAGCGAATTTCCCGACCCGCATCTCCTTCCAAGTGACCTCTAAGATCGACAGTCGCACAATCTTGGGCGAGCAGGGCGCCGAACAACTCCTCGGCCAAGGCGACATGCTCTACATGGCCGGCGGCGGCCGCATCAGCCGCGTGCATGGACCTTTCGTCTCCGACGACGAAGTCGAGAAAGTCGTGCGTCATCTGAAGTCGCAGGGCCACCCCGAATATCTCGAGGAGGTGACCGCCGGCGATCCGGAAGAGGGCGAGGACGGCGCCGTCTTCGATGCGACCGGCATGGGCCTCGCCGAAGGCGGCGATCTCTATCAACAGGCGGTCGCCATCGTGAAGCGCGACCGCAAGGCGTCGACCTCCTATATCCAGCGTCGGCTGCAAATCGGCTACAACCGCGCCGCCTCGCTAATGGAACGTCTGGAGCAGGAAGGCATCGTCGGCCAGCCTAACCATGCCGGCAAGCGTGAGATTCTGATCCCGGAAAATCCGGCCGACGATCGTTTTTAACGGCGTCGCACGCCGCGGGCGTCACACTGTCAGTCGCGCGTGAGAGCGAATCAGCGCATGATCAGGGCCGCGAAATCGCCACAGCCGGCTCCTATAGGACGGACCACAAACGTGAACTCACCCCGGGGCGCGAGCGAGGCGGACACCGTGATGGCGCAATATTGGACTGCGCGAACCGGCCATACATTGACGATAGCGGCATTGCTGGTTTGCCTCGCCGCTCCGGCGTCGGCGCAACGCGTCCCGCTGCCGACCCCGCGTCCGGCGATGCACACGACGACCGGTTCGATCATGGCGCCGCCTGCCGCGCTTCCCGACGCCGCACTGCGCGCTCGCGCGCAAGCCCCCGCCGGCACGGCGCAGGCGCCCAATCCGGTGTCCAATCCTTTCGCCGCTCTGCTCGGCAAGCCCACCTCGGCCGCCACGCTCAGCCCCGAGCAGCGCGCCATCGTCGAGAAGGTGAACAACTATCTTTCGAGCATGCAGGTGCTATCGGGCAAGTTCGTGCAGGTGGCGCCGGACGGCCGCCGCAGCCAGGGCGAGTTCTATATTTCCAAGCCCGGCCGTGTGCGTTTCGAATATGACGACCCGAGCCCGATCGAATTGATCGCCGACGGCCAGTCGGTCGTCGTGCGCGACCGCAATCTGGCGACGCAGGATATCTATCCGCTGTCGCAGACGCCGCTGCGCTTCCTGCTTGCCGACCATGTCGACCTGATGAAGGACACCAGCCTGGTCGCGGTCTCCGCCGACGAGGTATTCGTCACGGTGGTGGTCGAGGAGAAGAACAGCGTAGTGGGTACCAGCCGGTTGATGATGATGTTCAGCGCCAAGGACATGCAACTCAAGCAGTGGACGGTGACCGACCCGCAGGGCTACGATACCACGGTCGCGGTGTACAACCTCAACACCACCCAGCGTCCCGATCCGGGCATGTTCAAGATCGACTACACGCGCTATCCCAGCGCGAATCCCTGACGCCTCGTCGCCCACAGGCATTGTTGCGGGGCTTGACCCTGTACTCCATATAACGCCTCATAAGAGCGGCGCGATGCGCGCGGCCCTACTCGCGATTCCGGAATGCAGTTGAAAATCACCACCTGGAACATCAATTCCGTCCGCCTCCGCATCGATCTGGTCGCTAAGTTCCTGAAAAGCGTGCGCCCGGACGTGCTCTGCCTTCAGGAGACCAAGTGTCCTGACGACGCCTTTCCGCTCAAGCGCTTCAAGCGGCTCGGCTATGTGCACGCGGCGATCAACGGGCAGAAGGGTTATCACGGCGTCGCGGTGCTCTCACGCCTGCCGTTCGAACGCTTCAGCTTCGACAATTTCTGCGGCAAAACAGACTGCCGCCACATGTCGGCGACGCTCGGCGAGCGCGCCGGTCTGAAGGACCCGATCACCCTGCATAATTTCTACGTGCCGGCCGGCGGCGACGAGCCGGATCCCGAGGTCAACCCGAAATTTCGGCACAAGCTCGATTTTCTCGACGAGTTGCGCGCGCACATGGGCCTGCGTCCGGCGAAAGCCGAGCGCGCGATTCTGGTCGGCGATCTTAACGTGGCCCCGCTCGAGCACGACGTCTGGAGCCACAAGCAGATGCTCAAAGTGGTCTCGCACACGCCTATCGAATGCGAGAAGCTGACCGCCGCGCGCGAGGCCGGCGCATGGATCGACTCCATGCGCGTGCTCACGCCGGAGCCGCAGAAGCTTTACACCTGGTGGAGCTATCGCGCGATGGACAACTGGAAAGCTGCCGACCGCGGCCGCCGCCTCGATCACATCTGGACCTCGGACGCACTCGCCGACCGCGTCGCTTCAATTGATATTGCCAAGAATTATCGCGGCGCCTTTCGCCCGTCCGACCATGTGCCGGTGACGGCGACGATGGAGTTGTGACTGGTTACTTCCGCTTCTCCAGGGTCCGTTTCAACTTGCCGAGCTCGAACATCCAGCCGCCGACGCGGTCGGCCATCATGTCGCGCAGTTTCTGCGCGGCCTCCGGATAGCCTTCCATCATCTTGCGGAACAGGCTGCGCGAGATGCGGACCACCACAGTGGGTCCGCGCGCGATCGCGGTCGACGAGCAGACCGTCTCGGTAAACAGCGCGCGCTCGCTCACCAGTGTGCCGGGGCCGGCGATGAATTGCTCGTCGCTCAGCGCCGAGTTGGGCTCCAGCACCAGCGCGCCGTCTTGCACGACGTAACCGCCGTCGGCGGGCTCGCCGGCGTAGAACAGCACCGCGCCGCCCTGCAGTTGCCGCGTTTCGGCGCCGATCGCCAGGATGCGCAGCGCCTGTTTGCCGAGCGCCGCGAAGGTCGGCACCTGCTCGAAAAAGGCGATGTCGTCCTCGAGGCTCACGGCATCAGCTTGTAGCCGCCGGCTTCCGTCACCAGGATCGCGGGTTGCGCGGCGTCCTTCTCCACCTTCTGCCGCAGCCGGTAGATGTGCGTCTCCAGCGTATGGGTGGTGACGCCGGAATTGTAGCCCCACACCTCTTGCAGCAGCGTCTCGCGCGACACCGGCTTCTGCGCCGCGCGGTAAAGATAGCGCAGGATGGCGGTTTCCTTTTCCGTCAGCCGAACCTTGCTGCCCTTCGGGCTGAGCAAGAGTTTGGAACTCGGGCGGAAAGTGTAGGGCCCGATGACGAAGACCGCATCCTCGCTCGCCTCGTGCTGCCGCAATTGCGCGCGGATGCGCGCCAGGAGCACCGCGAAGCGGAACGGCTTGGTGATGTAGTCGTTGGCGCCCGATTCCAATCCAAGGATGGTGTCGGAATCGGTATCGTGGCCGGTCAACATGATGATCGGCGCCTTGAAACCGTTCTTGCGCAGGATGCGCACCGCCTCACGGCCGTCGACGTCGGGCAGGCCGACGTCCATGATCACCAGGTCGATCTGACCGCTTTTCGCCGCCTGCACGCCTTTGGTGCCGCTGTCGGCCGAGATGGCCTCGAACTCCTCATGCAACGCCAGCTGTTCGACCAGCGCCTCGCGCAGTTCGGCATCGTCGTCCACAATCAGGATGGTGCGTCTATTGGGCATCGTTCAGAGGGTTGTCTCGCGGCAATGGTCGCGAAGTAGAGCATTCAGGGCTAAAAGAGCAAGGGCGAACTGGAATTTCGCGCGGAATCCGGGGGTTTTAGCGGCGTGCGGCGGGCAAAACGGCAAACAACGTTGGGGCGATTGGCCGTTAGGCGCAAGCCGGCACAGCCGGCACGCGGTGTCCTGCAAGCCGGGCCCCTGGCCCTGCCGGTGGCGCTTGGCCGCGCCGGCATCAAGGCCAACAAGCGCGAAGGCGACGGCGCAACCCCGCGCGGGAATTTCCGGCTCAAGCGGCTGTGGTGGCGCGCCGACCGTCATCCCCGCCCGGCGACATTGTTGCCGGTCCGCCGCATCGCGCGGAACGACGGCTGGTGCGAGGACCCTGCCGACCGGCATTACAACAGGCCAGTGAAAGTTCCACCGGGATCGAAGGCCGACCGGCTGGCGCGGGCAGACCCGCTCTACGATTTCATTGTCGAGATCGACCACAACACTCGGCCGCGCGTCGCCGGCCGCGGCAGCGCCGTCTTCATCCATATTGCCCGCCCAGGTTTGGCGCCGACCGCCGGCTGCGTTGCGCTCACGCTGCCGTCGCTGCGCCGGCTCATCGCCCGTCTCGGGCCACGCACGACAATCATGGTTGAGTAATCCTTACCGTAGCCGAGCCCGCCCGCCACCATTGGTTAAGCATAGCCGCGCCCCGCGAGCGCCATATCCGGCGCATTAACGGACCGGGCATCGCGGCGTGGTATTCGATGGCCGCATGCGGCTCCGCAAGAAGTGCAGAACAAACGCCGCGTCGAGGTGATCATGGAAACGCCCACCCCGCAGCACGCCTCTCATCAGCCGACGCCCGGACGTACCGCGCCGGACTTGATCGGCCGCGTCGCAGGCGTGTCCGGCTCGCAGGCCACCGTCGAACTCGCAGCGCGTCAAAACGGCGGGGAGCAACCGACCGTCGGCAAATTCATGGGCATGGTGACCGCCAAAGCCGTGATCATCGGCATCGTCACGCAGATCGGCGAGCAGGCGACGGTCCCTGCGAGCGGCGGCGGGCCGTCGTACCGCAAGGTCGCGCACCTCGACCTGGTCGGCGAGATCCGCTCCGGCGAAAACGGCGCGCCGCTGTTCCAGCGCGGCGTGATGGAGTATCCGAACATCGGCGACGGCGCGCTGTTGCTCACCGATCGCGAATTGCGTCTCGTCTACGGCGCGGCCGACGGCGACCATGCCCATGTCGGCGATCTCCAGCAGAACAACGACATCGGCGTGCATATCG
This sequence comes from Pseudolabrys sp., assembly GCA_036273755.1. Taxonomy (GTDB): domain Bacteria; phylum Pseudomonadota; class Alphaproteobacteria; order Rhizobiales; family Xanthobacteraceae; genus Pseudolabrys. The sequence goes on along the minus strand of DASUGZ010000172.1, from coordinate 25,900 downwards.
ATATCGATCAGCTGGTGAGCCGGCATTTCGCCATCGTCGGCGCCACCGGCGTCGGCAAATCGAGCGGCGTCGCCATCATCCTGCAGAGGATTCTCGACACGCGGCCGAACCTGCGCATCTTCCTGGTCGACCCGCACAACGAATACGGCCGTTGCTTCGGCGACAAGGCTCAGGTGCTTACCCCGCGCAACTTGCGTCTGCCGTTCTGGCTGTTCAATTTCGAGGAGACTATCGACGCCTTTTTCGGCGGCCGCCCCGGCGTCGACGAGGAAGTGGAGATTCTCTCCGAAGTCATCCCGCTGGCGAAGTCGGCTTATCTGCAATACCGCGTCAACAACGAGCGCACGCTGGCGAAGAAGCGCGACCCGCGCGACACCGGATTCACCGCCGACACGCCGGTGCCGTACCGCATCGAGGACCTCATCAACCTGCTCGACGAGCGTATGGGCAAACTGGAGAATCGCTCCTCGCGCATGGTCTATCACAAGCTGATCGGGCGCATTCAGACCTTCCGCAATCACCCGCGCTACGCATTCATGTTCGAAAACGCGAACATCGGCGGCGACACCATGGCGGAAATCCTCGGCCATCTGTTCCGCCTGCCGCCGGAAGGCAAGCCGATGACCATCATGCAGCTCGCCGGTTTTCCGGCGGAGGTGGTGGACTCGGTCGTGTCGGTGCTCTGCCGCATGGCGTTCGACTTCGGCCTGTGGAGCGAGGGCGTGGCGCCGCTGTTGTTCGTCTGCGAAGAGGCACACCGCTACGCGCCTTCGGACAAGCACATCGGTTTCGGTCCGACCCGCCGCGCGCTGTCGCGTATCGCCAAGGAAGGACGCAAGTACGGCGTGTTCCTCGGCTTGGTGACGCAACGGCCCGCCGAAATCGACACCACCATCGTGTCGCAGTGCTCGACGCTGTTCGTCATGCGTCTGTCGAACGATCGCGACCAGGAATTGATCCGCTCGGCGGTATCGGACGCGGCGGCGAACCTGTTGTCGTTCATTCCCTCGCTCGGCACCCGCGAGGTGTTCACGTTCGGCCCCGGCGTAGCGCTGCCGACGCGTATGCGGTTCGCGTTGCTTGGGGCGGACAAACGCCCGGCCAGCGAAGCCTCCGGCAACACCCGCTCCGATGCCGGCACCAATATCAGCCGCGATCTGATCACCTCGGTCATCGACCGCTGGCGCGCCGCCAGCATGAGCCATCGCGCCGACGACGAATTTGCGGACTACAGCTCGTTCGATTCCGCGCCGTTGCAGCCGGCACAGATCCCGGTTGCGGCGCCGCCGGTGCCGCCCTCGCCGCGCGGTGAGGCATTGCGTTCGACCCTGCTGAAAAAGCCGCTTGATGCCGGCGCGATCGGACCCTCGCAGTCGCCCCAAGCGCCGCAGCCGACGCGGCCGGGCTTCCCGCCGGCGCCGCCGCGATTCCGCTAGGCCCGTTCGCCGAAAATCGCACTGCCAACGCGCACGTGGGTGGCGCCGAGTTGGATCGCAGTCGCGAAATCTGCGCTCATACCCATCGACAATAGTTTGAGCCCGTTGCGCCGAGCGATTTTGGCGGTGAGCGCGAAATGCGGCCCCGGCGCCTCCTCGAGCGGGGGGATGCACATCAGCCCGGATATCGTGAGTCCGTATTTCTCGCGGCATTGACCGAGAAACGCGTCGGCCTCGTGCGGCAGCACGCCCGCCTTCTGCGGCTCGGCGCCGGTGTTGATCTCGACGAACAACTGCGGCGAACGCCCCTGTTTGGCGATCTCCTTTGCGAGCGCCTCGCACAGGCTCGGCCGGTCCACCGAATGGATCGCGGCGAACAGCGCCACCGCTTCCTTTGCCTTGTTGGATTGCAGGGGTCCTATCAAGTGGAGCGCGATGCCCGGATGCTGCTGCATCAGGGCCGGCCATTTCGCCTTTGCCTCCTGCACGCGATTCTCACCAAACACGCGCTGGCCGGCGCCGATCGCCGGCTCGATCGCATCTGCCGCAAACGTCTTGGACACCGCGACCAGCGTTACCTCGGCCGGGTCGCGCGAGGCGTCACGGCAGGCGCGCGCGATCTCGGCCCGAACGCGGTCAAGACCTGTTGCGGCGATGGTCCCCATGCCGAGCCAGATATCAGCTTGTCATGACGCGTGAAAGCAGGCTGACACGACACCCAAATGAACGGCCGCGACCGGCGGCGGGCGCCTCAGTTGAAGCATTCATGGTTACTCACTCCCTAATCGCGTTCCCAGCTTCGAATTCGTTCAAATTTTAGCGATCGTCCACCAGTCATTTTAAGCCGGATTGGATAGGTTTTTACATGGGACAGGGATGAACGCGATGGCCATGGGGAATGCGGCGAACGACCAAGCTGCCGCGCCGAGGCGCACGCTGAGCGTGCGCCTACGGCTGATGATCATGGCCGTGATCTTTGTGCTGCCGGTGCTGATCGAGCGCGTTCACAACGAACAGATCGACCGCAACGACCGCGTCGAGGCGGCCTACAAACAGGCGCTCAGCCTCGCCCGCCAGGGTGCCGCCACGCAGAATGAAATACTGGTGTCGCTGCGCGGCATTCTACAATCGGTCGCGAGCGCGCGCAGCACGTTCAATTTCACCAACGCCGATTGCGACCAGTTTCTGGCGAAGATCGCCAAGCCGATCCCCTGGATCCAGGCGCTGTCGGTCGCCGATCTGCAAGGCCGCGTCTTCTGCTCGAGCTTTCCGGGTGCACTCGGCCTCGACATTTCCAAGCGCCAGCATTTCACCGGCGCGGTGGCGACCCGGGAGTTCATGCTCAGCGACTACCTGCTCGGGACGCGCGCCAAGATTCCCATCGTGACCGGCGCCTTGCCGCAGATCGGCGATGACGGCCAGGTCGCCAGCGTCGTGCTGGGCGTGATCGACTTGAGCTGGTTCGCGCGGATAGCCAACGATTTCGTGGCGCCGTCAGGCAGCATGTTGATGATCGACGGCTCCGGCATCGTGCTGGCGCAATACCCTAATGGGGCAAATATCGTCGGCCACAACTTCAAGGACAATGCACTGATCCAGAACATGCTCACGACCTCCTCCGGCCTGGTGATCGAACCGGGTCTCGACGGCATCCGGCGCATCTACGGTTTTGTGCAGCTGCCCGACACCCAAGCGCGTTTCGCCGTCGGCTTCGACGCCGACACCGTTCTCACACGCGCTAATTTTGGAATGTGGACCGCGCTGGGCGAGCTTGGTGCGATGATCTTGCTGGCCCTGGTCGGCATCTGGTTCGGCGGCGAAAAGCTGCTGGTGAGCCCGATCCGCAAATTCGCGCAGGCGGCGAGTAAGATCGGTCACGGCGAAAACAGATCGCGTGCGGCCGCGCTGCCCTGGGCGGCCGAGTTCGTCCCGCTCGCGGTCGCACTCGACGACATGACCGACAAGCTCGACGCGCGCGAGCGCGAACTGCGCGATCTCAACGATCAATTGCACGAGTTGGCGCATACCGACGCGCTGACCGGTCTCGCCAACCGACGCACCTTCAATTCTCATTTGGCCAATGCCTGGAAGGCGGCCTCGCGCCTGCAGCAACCGGTTGCGGTGCTGATGATCGACGTCGACTTCTTCAAAAAATTCAACGACCACTATGGCCACGTCCAGGGCGACGCGTGCCTGCGGAAGATCGCGAACGCCGTGAGTAACGGACTGCGCGGCGAAACGGAAGCCGTCCGGACGCGGCAAGACATGCCGCCATCGTTTACCCGCATGATCGGTCTGCCGCGAAAACCGGATTTCGTGGCCCGTTACGGCGGGGAGGAGTTCGCCGTGCTCCTGCAGGGCGCCGATCTCGGTGCCGCCGTCGAAGTCGGCAATCGGCTCCGCCAAGCCGTCGAAGACATGCTCATGGCGCACGTCGGTGCACCGTGGGGGTTTGTCTCGATCAGCGTCGGCACCGCTGCGATCGTTCCAGCGGACTCGATGACCCCAAATGGGTTGGTCGAAAGCGCCGACGAGGCCCTTTACGAGGCCAAGCGGCGCGGCCGCAATCAGGTGGTTGCGCGCTCGTCATTGCAGCTCGTTGAATCCGGCCTTGCGCAGGCGAACTGATTGGGTCGCCGCCGACGTAACCCGCGCGGCCAAGCCTCCGATTTCGCTGACGAAGACCCTTAAATGAACGGCCGTGGCCGGTGCGGCTTGACGTCGTCGCCGGCGAGGCTCGTCAGCATGGCGCGGTCAATGAGCTCGAACCGGCGGCCCTTCCAGCGGATGGCGTTGGTCGCATAGAGGCGCTTGAGCGTCTTGTTGGTGTGCACCAACGACATGCCGAGGGTGTCGGCAAGATGCTGCTGGGTGAATGGAAACTGTATGGCGCCGTCTTTGGTCAGCCCACTGTCGTCAGCGCGCACGAACAAATGCAGCAAAAGGAACGCCGTACGTTCGACGGCGCTACGCCGGCCGAGGCTGACCAGGTATTCGTCGATCAGCCGCTCCTCGTGCGCCGCAAGCCAAGTGATGTCGAAAGCGAGCGAGGGGAAGTGGCTGTACAATTCCCATAGCTTGCTGCGCGGGAAGACGCATAGCGTGAGCGGGGTGAGCGCCTCCACCGAGTGCTCCATCTCGTGCATCAGCGTGCCCTGCAATCCGAGCATGTCGGCGGGCAGCGCGTAGTTGAGGATTTGGCGGCGGCCGTCGTCCAGCATCTTGTAACGGAAGGCCCAGCCGTGAAGCACGGTATAGAGGTGCTCGCTCCGCGAGCCCTCGCGCAAGAAACTGGCGCCCGGCTCGACGTGCAACTCGTCCACCTTGAATTTCTTGACGAAGCCCAATTCCTCCGCGGTGAACTCGCGCAGGTTCGCCCGCCGGCGCAACGGACATTGCTCGCATGGCGTGATGTGGCCGGACGACCGCCCGGTGCCAATGATCATAAAAACGCAAACCGTATGTCTTTTTTAAATGCCCAACGAATTAATTCAGGGCACAAAAAAAAGTTCCATTAAGGGGCCGGAGCCGTCTTTTCGTGGTGCAATCCTCTTCCGTACTTGCCGGCCGACGCTGCTTGGTGGTCGACGACGAAATGCTGATTGCTCTCGACATCGAGCAGACCTTGCTGGCGGCCGGTGCGGCGAGCGTGACCTGCCTCGGCAGCGCCGAGGAAGCGTTGGCTGCCTTGAATGGAGGTTCGCGTTTCGACGTCGCAGTCCTCGACATCCTGCAACACGGCGCCACTCGCAATACCTTCAATGTCGCCGCCGCCCTGCAATTGCAGCAAACGCCGTTCGTCTTTCTCACCGGCATGCGCGGCGCCATCTTGCGTTCCGGCGAATTTTCCGGCGCTCCGGTGGTGGAGAAGCCGTACCAGCCCGCGCTTCTGGTCGAAGCGGTATTGCGCGCCCTATCGGCGCGGTGAGCATCAAGCCGCCGGCTGCCACTCCAGCATGACCTGCCGCGCCGGTTTGGCGAGATGGATCTTGTCCTCGTCGAGGCTCTCGACCAGCTGCACGGGGATGATGTGGTGCTGGCCGCCGGACTGCGGATCGCTTTTGGTCAACACGATTTTGTCGTCGCCTTTGGTGCAATCGACGGTACCGACGTGCTTTCCGTCCGCGCCTACCACTTCCATGTGTTCCTTGATGTCTTCAATTCGAATGGTCATGCCGCACCTCCTGTGATGCGGGCTAACCCGTGCAGCGAGCAGCTGGTTCCTGGATTTTTCGGAGTTCCGTGGGGCCGGCCCGTCGCCAACTACGACATGGCGGAGATCGGCGCCATCATTCGCGTCAAAGCGTTGGCGAGGGTCGAGGCGCACAACGCCATCGTCGGACAGCCAATCACGGTCACCTTCGCCAAGAAGCTGTACGAGCAGTCACGCCGCGCTACGTGGACGCCGCCGAAAATGTCCGGCAACCGCACCCAAAGCACGCCTCCACCATGCAGGCTGCGGTATCTGCCACCGCGTCGCCAATTCCCGAACGAAATCGCCGGTGAACGTAGAGTCGTGGTACATGCGAGCATAGTTTTCGCGAAAGCCGTCTTTCCAATATACGTTGTTGTCGACGCAGCCGCATGTTTCCGGATCTCGAAGCGTGCCGTCGTCATGAACGACCAGAACGCGGCATCCGCAAATCGCGGCCTCTTTCAAGATCGTACTTTTGTGATCATAAGAATAAAGTATCCGCGTGCGGCGCAACACGTCGCCCAAGCTCGCCATTGTCGGCGTCGTGTCTTCAACGCGTTGGAGGTTCGCTTCGTTGGGCAGCGGAAACCGTTCGCGGAGCGCAGCTCCTTTGTGGGTGAAGACGCAGTCAAGGATCTTTTCTACATGCGGATCGGAATAAATTTGAGCGGGATCGATCAATGCGACGGACAGCACCCGCGCCGGTCCCAGTGGCTCACGCACGGACTTGCTGACCAGACCGAGCTGCGAGGGATTAAATGTGAAAACCATCTCGTCGTCCGCGTAGAATTTGTCGCCGCCGAGCAACCCCGGCGTATTCAACGCCCAACGAACGACCTTTCCGGCATTGAGCGGATTTCCCGACACGACTTCCGGATAAATCACAATACTGTCGCCAGCCGGTCCGTCATGGATTGTCGTGGGCCACTCCGGTATGCTGTCGATCCGATCGAACATCGGCGTCATAGCGGTGGGATATCCGGCTGCATTCAAATGATAGCCGAGACGATATAAAGCGCGGATGCCGCCGCTCTTGTGCGTATAGCTGGGCGCGACGATGAGGAACGTGGGCTGCATTCACGGCCTTACGCTTTGCCAAAGCAAGGTGTGAGCCGCTGCCGGGATCAATCGTCCGCCTTTGGCGTCAATGGCCGCGCCGGCGCTCCGGCGACGACGGCAAAGGCCGGTACGTCCTCGGTCGCCACCGACCCCAAACCTACAACTGCGTATTTTCCCACGCAACAATGGTCCCTGATCGTGGCACTGGGCGAGATGTAGGCGCCGTCGTCGACCACGCAATATCCGCATGCCACTGCGTTTGCGCCGAAAAAGACAAACCGGCCGACTTTGCAATCATGCGATACATAGGCGCCACCGCGGACCACTGTATGGTCCCCGATGATCGTATCCGGACCAACCACTGCAAACGGCGCGACAATACAGCCACGCCCAAGCACCGCGCTTTGCGCCACGGCGCTTCTCGGATCGACGATCGTCGCCCACCGATGCGGCGGAACCCCTAGCTCATCCACGATACGCATACGCTCGGGCATGGCCTTCGGCTTATGGAGGGGAGCCAGAAACGCGACATCGTCGGGGAGATCGCACCAGCTCGCGAACGGGCCCAACACCGGGACCCCGGACACGAGCTCGCCGCGCGGCAGCGCGTCGTTGAGAAACCCGGCGATTTTGATATCGGCTTTTGCCGCAGCAAGCGCCGCAATGGATTGAACGGCGTCGGCGCCGCTGCCCGGCCCGCCAAAAATCGCAATGGATCGTGTGGACAATACGCGCTCCCTTGTTCGGATGGCCGCGGCGCAGCTTATTTTCAGCGCGCGAGCACTCCATTCACGGCATCGATCACGGCGGCCTGGTCATGTCCGTTCAACGTCACATGCAGCGGCAGCCGCACCAGGCGGCTGGCCACATCTTCCGTGACCGAAACCGACCCGGCAATTCGGCCGTACCGGCGGCCGGCCGGCGAGCTGTGCAGCGGAACATAGTGAAAGACGGCGCCGATCCCGCGGCGATTGAGTTCGTCCAGGATCGCCGGCCGGCGCGCGGCGTCCGCGAGCAGCAGATGATAGATATGGCCGTTGTGCCCGGCTTGCGGTGCTACGACCGGCCGACGCACGCACCCGGCCTGCTCGAGGGCTTCGAATGCGTCGTGATACGTGTGCCACATCCTGAGCCGATCGGCCGTTATCTCATCGATCGCTTCGACCTGGGCGAGAAGAAAGGCGGCAACCAGCTCGGATGGAGCAAACGCCGATCCGAGATCGAGCCATTGGTATGCTTCCACCTGTTTCAGAACAAATTGCTGCTGATTTGTCCCGCGGTCGCGGATGATACGCACGCGCTCGGCCAGCTCCGGCCGGTTGACGATGAGAGCGCCGCCTTCGCCCGACATCGCATTCTTCGTTTCATGAAAACTTATGGCGCCAAGCGTTCCGAACGTACCCAGTGGCTGTTTGCGGTACGTCGCGCCGAAGCCTTGTGCCGCATCCTCGATGAATGCGAGACCGGCGTCTGCGGCGATCGAGCCGAGTTCTTCGACGTCGGCGCCGACGCCGGCATAGTGCACGGCGACGATGGCGCGGGTTTTCGGGCCGATAGCCGCCGCGACCGCGCGCGGATCGATATTGAATGTATCGGGGCGGATGTCGACGAAAACGAGCTTGGCGCCGCAGCGGGCGAAACTGCTGGCTGTCGTCGCGTACGCGAATGAAGGAAGCACGACTTCGTCCCCCGGCATCACCGTCAGCAGCGCGGCAATTTCGAGGGCTGCGGTACAAGAATTTGTCAGAAATACTTCGGCGCCGCCGAAGTTCGCCGCAAGCGCGGACTCGACGCGTTGCGTAAAAGGACCTCCGCCGGCAAAACGAGTGCCGGCGAGCGCTTCTTGAATGTAAACGGATTCCTTCCCGCGCAACGTCGGGCGATTGAATGGAACTGTACGAGAACTCACCATCTCAGGCTCATGACCCGAGCAATCATCCAGCAAATTTTCGCGCCTCGACCGGCCCGACGCATTTTCCGAAAATCCGGAAAAGCAGTTCATAGACACAATCGAGCGGCAGCGCAAAAACGTCGGCTGGGGCGCACGGCATGGATCCGGAAACTGCTGCGGCCCGTCGACCCTTGCCCCTTCCCTATCAGCGCCCGGGTCCTTAAAAGACCCCATAAATGACCGCCGAATCGCAGAAAACCGAGCGCTACAACGCCCGCGACGCAGAAACCCGCTGGCAGAAGACCTGGGCCGAGCGCGGCATTTTCGCCACCAAGAACGACGACCCCCGGCCCAAATACTACGTGCTGGAGATGTTTCCCTATCCGTCGGGGCGTATCCACATGGGCCACGTGCGCAATTACACCATGGGCGACGTGGTGGCGCGCTTCAAACGGGCGATGGGCAACGCCGTGCTGCATCCGATGGGCTGGGACGCCTTCGGCATGCCGGCGGAGAACGCTGCGATCGACCGCAAGGTGCACCCCAAGGCGTGGACCTACGACAACATCGCGGCGATGAAGAAGCAGCTGCAGTCGATGGGGCTGTCGCTCGACTGGGCGCGCGAGGTCGCGACCTGCGATCCGGCCTATTACAAGCACCAGCAGAAGATGTTTCTCGATTTCCTCAAGGCGGGGCTGGTCGCGCGCGAATACCGCAAGGTGAACTGGGACCCAGTCGACCAGACCGTGCTCGCCAACGAACAGGTGATCGACGGCCGCGGCTGGCGCTCGGGCGCCGAAGTCGAGCAGCGCGATCTCTATCAGTGGGTGTTCAAGATCTCCGATTATTCGCAGGAGTTGCTTGAGGCGCTCGACAGGCTCGAGCGCTGGCCGGACAAGGTCAAATTGATGCAGAAGAACTGGATTGGCCGCTCGGAAGGGCTGCTGGTCCGTTTCATGCTCGACCCGGCGACGGCGCCGAACAAGGAAGCCGAACTGGAGATTTTCACCACGCGGCCGGACACTCTGTTCGGCGCCAAGTTCATGGCGCTGTCGCCGGATCATCCGTTGGCGCAAGCGGCCGCGGCGAAAAATCCCAAGCTCGCGGCCTTCATCGCCGAGACCAAGAAGATCGGCACCTCGCAGGCGGCCATCGACACCGCCGAGAAGATGGGCTTCGACACCGGCATCAGAGCGGTGCACCCGTTCGACCCGAACTGGAAGCTGCCGGTCTATGTCGCCAATTTCATCCTGATGGAGTACGGCACCGGCGCCATCTTCGGCTGTCCGGCGCACGATCAGCGCGACCTGGAATTTGCCAACAAATACGGCCTCGGCAACACGCCGGTGGTGTGCCCGCCGGGGCAGGATCCGAAGACCTTCGTCATCACCGACGTGCCGTATCTGGAAGACGGCAAGATGATCAATTCGCGTTTCCTCGACGGCATGACCATTGAGCAAGCCAAGGAAGAAGTCGCCAAGCGGCTGGAAAAGGACACGCGCGGCAACCGGCCGGTGGCGCAGCGTCAGGTCAATTATCGCCTGCGCGACTGGGGCATTTCGCGCCAGCGCTATTGGGGCTGCCCAATCCCGATCATTCACTGCGACGCATGCGGCGTGGTGCCGGTGCCGGAAAAGGATCTGCCGGTGACGTTGCCGGAGGATGTCACCTTCGACAAGCCGGGCAATCCGCTCGACCGCCACCCGACCTGGAAGAACATCACGTGTCCCAAGTGCGGCGGACCGGCGCGGCGCGAAACCGATACCATGGACACCTTTGTCGACTCGTCGTGGTACTTCGTCCGCTTCACCGACCCATGGATCAAGGACGCACCGACCGATCGCAAGATCGCCGATCGCTGGATGGCGGTCGATCAATATATCGGCGGCATCGAGCACGCGATCCTGCATCTGCTCTATTCGCGTTTCTTCACCCGCGGCATGCACAAGTGCGGCTACCTCGATCTCGACGAGCCGTTTGCCGGCCTGTTCACGCAAGGCATGGTGGTGCACGAGACCTACAGGACGAAATCCGGCGAGTGGGTCGAGCCGGCCAACGTCAAGATCGAAGGACTGGGCGAGACGCGGCGCGCGAGCCTCGCGACGACCGGCGAGCCGATCGAAATCGGCTCGATCGAGAAGATGTCGAAGTCGAAGAAGAACACCGTTGACCCCGACGACATCATTGACGCTTTTGGGGCCGACACCGCGCGCTGGTTCATGCTGTCGGACTCGCCGCCCGAGCGCGACGTGATCTGGACCGAGGAGGGCGTACAAAGCGCCTGGCGCTTCGTGCAGCGGCTGTGGCGCATGACCGGCGAGATCGCCGGCGTCAGCGGACCACAAAGCCGCCCCGCAGTTTTTGGTCCGCAAGCGCAGAAAGTGCGCAAGGCGGCGCATCGCGCGCTCGCCAACGTGTCCGACGACATCGCCAGACTGCGCTTCAACCGCTGCGTCGCGCATATCTACGAACTCGCCAACGCGCTCGGCGACGCCATCGGCAGCGCCGAGACGGCGCCCGCGCCAGACTTCGCCTGGGCGCTGCGCGAGGCCGGCGATATCCTGGTGCGGCTCTTCCACCCGATGATGCCGCATCTCGCCGAGGAGTGCTGGGCTGTGCTCGGCCACACCACCCTCGTCTCGGCCGAGGCTTGGCCGCAGGTCGAGCCCGAATTGCTGGTGGAAAGCACCATCACCCTGCCGGTACAGGTCAACGGCAAAAAACGGGCGGAAGTGACCGTCCCCCGCGATGCCACTGAAGCGCAGATTGTGGCTGCCGTTTTGGCTCTCGATGATGTACAAAAGGCCCTCGGCGGCAAGAGCCCGAAAAAGGTCATTGTCGTCCCGCAGAGGATCGTCAATGTGGTGGTTTGAACCCCGGCGCACGGCCCGTTTGGCGGCGATCCTGACGCTTGCCGGTTTGACCGCCGGCTGCTTCCAGCCGCTCTACGGCGACAAGACAGTGGACGGCGGCCCGGCGATCGTCGACCGGCTCAGCAGCGTCGACGTGCGGCCGATCGACGCGCCCAATGGCACCCGTCTGTCGCGGGTCGGCGTCGAGTTGCGCAACAACCTGCTGTTCGGTCTGACCGGCGGCAGCGGCGTCGCGTCGCCGCAATACAAGCTCGACATCAAGCTCACCTCGACGCAGACGCAGGTGATCGTCGACATCAACACCGCGCGCCCGGACATTCAGGACTACGGCATCGACGCGACCTACACGCTGACCGATCTGCGCAGCGGCAAGAGGGTCATCGCCGGACAGACCTTCTCGCGCGTGTCCTACGACATCCCTGGCCAGCAGCAGCGTTTCGCCGGCGACCGCGGCCTGCGCGACGCCGAGAACCGCGCCGCCAAGTCGATCGCCGACAACATCCGCTCGCGGCTGGCGTCGTACTTCGTCGCGGGGACGTAAGTTCCGTCGCCCGGCGGAGCGCCGCAAGCCGCGGTTTTGACCCAAACATTTGCGATTGCCGGGTGTCCGCTCTCGCGGCCACGACAGGTGCTGGCATGGTCACCACCGATGCAAAGCTCATTTGCGCGGCGACGCGCGCAGGCTACGTGCTGCCTGTAATCGACGTCGCCGATCCGCGTTTCACCGTGGCGGACGATCCGGACAGTCTGCGCCGGCTCTTTGACGCAGCGGCCGCAGAGGAGCGCCGCAACCGGCGCATGCCGAAGTTTATCATGCGCTGGCTGATGAAATCGGCGGCCAAGCGCTCGCTCATGCTTCAGGCGCTTTTCGGCGGCGATGCGACGTTTGTCGACGGCATGAGCACCTACGCCATGAAGCTCGGCGCTGACAACCTGATGCCGCCTTACGACGGCCCGATGGATCGGCGCATGGCGGCGGCGGCTCCGCTCACACTGCTGCGGCTGCGAACGCAACAGGTCGCGCGACTCACCGCCGACGCGCTGGCGGCGGAGTTGGACGAGGCCAAAACGGTGCCACTGCATTTGATCAACATCGCCGGCGGCCCGGCGATCGACAGCATGAACACGCTGATCATGCTCAATCGCCGCGATGGCGCTTTGCTGCGGCGGCGCGTCGTCATCCATGTGCTCGATCCCGACGACGCGGGGCCATTCTTCGGAAAGAATGCGCTGGCCGCGCTGATGGCCGCGGACGCACCGCTCGCCGGTCTCGACATCGCCTTCGATCACCGCAGCTACGATTGGAACGCCGCGGGGCCGCTCGAAGTGTTGGTGCGCGATCTCGCCGCATCGGGCGCCGTAATTGCCGCTTCGTCAGAAGGTGGACTGTTCGAATACGGCAGTGACGCGGCGATTGTTGCCAACCTGCAGGCGCTGCACGCCGGCGGTGCCCGATCGGTCACCGGTTCGGTGACCAGCGCCGACGAGGCGCGGCGCCGCATGATTACCGCCACCCGGTTCAAGCTGACGCCGCGTGGGCTGGAGGGTTTCGCTCCCTTGGCCGCTCGCGGCGGCTACCAGATTGCGCAGGCCGAATCGGCGCAGCTCAGCGACCAGGTTTTGCTGCGGCCGCTGTGATTGCTTCCATTGCGTCACCCTTTGGCGCGCATTAGCTTGGCGTCAAGATGACCGCCATCAAGACCTCCGACATCGACCGCTTCGTCGCCAAGCCCGATCCGGCGCAGCCGGTCGTTCTGGTCCACGGGCCGGACGCAGGGCTGGTGCGCGAGCGCGTCGACGCGCTGGTCCGCGCCTCGGTCGACGACCCCGCCGATCCCTTCGCGCTGGCGCGCATCGAGAGCGAGGAATTGTCGGCCAATCCGGGGCGGCTCGCCGACGAAGCCAACACGGTGCCGCTGTTCGGCGGCCGGCGCGCCGTATTGCTGCGGGTCAATTCGCGCCACAACATCGTGCCTTCGATCGCGGTGGTGCTGGAAGCGCCGCCGCGCGATTGCCGCATCGTCGTCGAGGCCGGCGAGTTGCGCAAAACCGCGCCACTGCGCGCGCTGTTCGAGAAGGCTAAGGCCGGCGCCGCCATCGGCTGCTACCCGGACAACGAACGCGACTTGGCGCGGCTGATCGACGAGGAAATGCGCGACGCCAAGCTGACGCTTTCGCCTGACGCGCGCGCAGCGCTTACCGCGCTGCTCGGCGGCGATCGCCTTGCCTCGCGCAGCGAGTTGCGCAAGCTCGCCGTCTACGCCGCGGGCCGCGAGCGCGTCGAGCTTGCCGACGTGATGGCGGTGGTGGCGGATGCATCCGATCAGGCGCTCGACGGCGTCATCGACGCGGCCTTCGCCGGCAACACGCGCGAAGTGGAAAATGAATTCGGTAAAGCCCGTGGCGGCGGCTCGTCGCCAGCAGCGATTGTTTCCGCCGCCATCCGCCAAGTCGCCAACCTGCACAAGATGAAGCTTGCGGTCGACGGCGGCGATTCTATCGAGTTCGCGATGATGCGCGGCGCGCCGCCGGTGCATTTCACCCGCAAGAAGGACGTCGAAGCCGCGCTGCGCGCCTGGACGCCGCCGCGGTTGTTGCGCACCATGACTCAGCTCGCCGAAGCTTCGCTCGAGGCGCGGCGCAACGCCGCGCTCGCCGAAGCAATCGCCCAGCGCACGTTGTTGTCGATCGCGATGGCGGCGCGAAGGCGGGAGTCTTAGCCTACAAATTCATCTGATAACTGTGCTGCACGAAGCGATAGCCGTTGCCGGTCTTCTCCACCCAGCCCAAGCCGGGCAACGGCATGTGATAGCCGGCGACGAACAATTTATCGGTCGCCACCATGTCGAGAATACGCTTGCGGGTCGCCACCGCCTTGTCCTTGTCGTCGTCGACGTCGAGATGCAGATCCGGCCGCTGCACCGCGATTACATAATGATTGCAGGTGTCGGCCCAGTTGAGCACCTTCTTGCCCTCGCTCTCGATCATGAAGGCCATGAGCCCCGGCGAATGACCAAAGGCGTCGACGGCGGTGATGCCCGGCACCACCGTGTCGCCAGGCTTGATCATGGTCGCGCGGTTCGCCAGCGGCACGACGATCTTCACATAAAGCTCGCGGTTGAACTTGCGCGCCTCGCGCACGTTCTCGCCTTTGTTCCAGAAATCGAATTCGGCGGCGCCGAACACATAGCGCGCGTTGGGGAAGACCGGTTGGCCGCCTTTCATCAAGCCTCCGATATGATCGGGGTGGCCATGCGTGATCACCACCACGTCGACGTCCTCGGGCTTGTAGCCGATCTGAGCCATGCGGGTGACGAGTTGGCCCGGCGGCAGGCGGCCCTTCATCTGCTCGTATTCCGCGGACAGCGAGCCGTTGCCGGTGTCGAACAGCACCAGCTCTTTGCCGGTATTGACCAGCATCGGCGTGAACGGGTGGAAGTAGCGGTCGGCGTCGATGCGGTTGGCCGCAGCCAGCGCCTTGACCTCCGCGGCATGCGCCTCGCCGCCGAACGAGGGCGTCAGCCCGGGGCGGATGACGTAGCTGTCCATGATGGTCGCAACCTCGAAACCGCCGAGCTTGAAGCGGTAGATCGCCGGTTGAAATTCACCTTGCATTGAAGCGGGCACGTCTGTCCTCCCTGACTATTGGTCTGCTATCGCAGGCCCCGCCTTTATCGCATGACCGGCAAAATCGCCAGCTTTGACGGCACGAAATTGCAGCGATGGCGGTGCGTTTCGCTATCGTTAATATTGGCACAACCAATCCAGGATATTGTTGGAACCGCTGTTTTTCAGTCAGATCGCAAGGTCCAATTGCCAGGCCCATGCCGCTGCGCGAAACAATCCAGAACGTCGAGGCTCGATTCGACCTTTACGACCTGAGCCCCGGCGCGCGCGACGAAATCAGGCAAATCTGGCCGACCGTCGCGCCCCACCTCGACCGGGCGGTCGACGCTATTCTGGACGCGACGGCTGTATTGCCGAAAATTGGCGCGGTCGTCGAACCGAACAGACAACACATCAAGCAGCTCGAACTGTCGCACCTCAAAGCGCTGCTCGGCGGCGAGCTCGATGAAAGTTACTTCGAGTCTTGCAAAAAGACCGTGGCGCAGGAGTCCGCGCTCGGTTTCGACGGCCGCCTGCGCAGCACCGCCGGAAACTACGTGCTGCGCGCCGCAGTCGACGCCCTTGCGCGCAAGCATCGTTTTTCGCCGGCCAAGCTCGCCGCGGCGGCCAAGCTGGTATCGCAAGTTATCGCGTTTGATGTCGCCAACGCCATGACCCTGCACCGCGAAGCGGCGGAACGCGCCGCGGCCGAGCGCGGCAAGACAATCGACGCGGCAATCGCGGACTTCGGCGGCACCATCGGCGAGGTGCTTGCCGCCGTCACCGGCGCCGCGACGTCGTTGACCGCGACTTCTACGAGCTTGCGTGAAGTCGCCGGCGATACGCTCAAGCGCATGGCGGTGGCGTCAGCGGCGGCGGCGGAAACCACCGAGCGCGTGACGATGACCGGCCACGCGACCGAGGAGCTGTCGGCTTCGATCCAGCATATCGGCCAGGAGGCGACGCTCGGCCTCGACATGGCGAGGGCCGCGGTCGGCGATACCCAGCGTACGCAAAAGACAATCCTCTCGCTCAACGATACCGCCGAGCACATCGGCTCCATCGTCAATATTATTTCCACGATCGCCGCGCAGACCAACTTACTGGCGCTCAATGCCACCATCGAGGCGGCGCGGGCCGGCGAGGCGGGCAAGGGCTTTGCGGTCGTGGCTTCGGAAGTGAAGGCGCTGGCCAATCAGACCTCGCGCGCCACCGACGAGATATCGCAACAGGTTGCTTCCATTCAGGAGGCGACGCGCAGATCGGTCGACGAAATTTCCTCAATCGCACGCGCCATCGAGCACTTGACCGCCGCTGCGTCGACAATTGCGGCAGCAGTGGAAGAGCAAAGCGCGACCACGCGCGATATCGCCGGCAGCATGCAGACCGCTGCCGGTCACACCGCGAGCGCGTCGGCCGAAATCCGTTCGATCGAGCAGACCGCCGGCACGACCGCGACGGCATTCAACGAGATTGCCGACCTGACGGGGCGGTTGGTGGCGCGCGCTGGCGATCTCGAAGCCAAAGTCGCCACCTTCTTCAACCGCGTCCGCGCGGCGTAAGGCCGCACGATCCCCTATTGTCGCGACGCTACTGACCACGCCATCGCCCCTGGCGCGCGAACGCGCAGCAGCCTAGGGTGGCCTGGCGAAGTTTCATCAAAAGGGGATCGCCGATGGCCAAGAAGACGCGGAAAAAATCCGCTGCCAAGGGCAAGAGAAAAAAGACGCCCGCGCGGGCGAGTAAGAAACGCAGGGTCGTGAAGAAAGCAGTCAAGAAGAAAGCCAAGCCCGCGGCCAGAAAGAGGAAGCCGGCCGCCAAGCCCAAAGGCATCATCGGCGCGATCGCGGCTGCCGCCGCCGCCGTGGTCAATACCCTGACGGACGCCGACCGTCTGCACCACAAGCTGGAACCACGCGTTTCCCGAGAACCGAAATAGACGGCTGGCACGGAACTTCGTCCGGACGCCTCGCGTTGCGCTGACAACGGCAACCGAGGTGTGCCATGTCGAGCCATCGCAAACGCGGTCCCGACGCGCCACTGTCGCGCCGGCAAGTGCTTCCGACCTTGGTCGGCGCCGCCAGCGCGGCAATCTTGCTTGCTGCGAACGACGTGGCTGCGGCGCCGGCCAAAACCGATCAGCGCACGGCGAAGTACCAGGACCACCCCAACAATGGGTTGAGCTGCACGCAGTGCAGCTCCTTCCACCCGCCGAGCGCCTGTCAACGGGTCGCAGGCGGCGTTTCGGCGAACGGCTGGTGCAACTTCTTCGCCAAAAAGCCGTAGGGCCTGACCACCTCATCGAGACAGCGCTCGCTCTTTAGTTAGGCAAAGAGCGCAGCCATCCGGCCCACGAACAGATTCAAGGTTCGGGCGGCGGGGCGTCGAGCACCTGGCGGATCTTGCGCGCCACTATCCCCTCGATCAGCGGCTTGGAGATCAGCTCGGTGCCGGGATCAAGCCGGCCCTGGTGAACAATCGCATTGCGTGAATAGCCGGTCATGAACACGATCTTGGCATCCGGCCGCCGCCGCTTGACCTCGTCGGCGAGCTCGCGGCCGTTCTTGCCCGGCAGCACCACGTCGGTGAGCATGAGGTCGAATGTTTTGTCGGCGTCGAGCAGACGCAGCGCCGACGCCGAATCCCTAGCCTCGATCACCTGGTAGCCCAGGTCGCGCAGAATCTCGGCGGCGTATTGGCGCACGCCGTCGTCGTCCTCCACCACCAGAATGGTCTCGCCGCGGCCGCGGTCGGAGCCGGCCGGCTCTTCCGCCACCACCACCCGCTCTTCACCATGGAAGCGCGGCAGATAAAGCTTGACCGTAGTGCCCTCGCCAAGCTCGCTGTAGATCTTCACGTGGCCGCCCGACTGCTTGACGAAACCGTAGACCTGGCTGAGGCCGAGGCCCGTGCCCTTGCCGGTATCCTTGGTGGTGAAGAACGGGTCGAAAGCGCGTTCGATCGTCGCCGCCGGCATGCCGCCACCGTTATCGGACACCGCAACCAGCACGTATTGCCCCGGCGCGATCCCTTCGTGCACGCGACAATAGTCATCGTCGAGATAGGCGTTGCTGGTCTCGATGGTCAGCTTGCCGCCGTTCGGCATGGCATCGCGCGCATTGAGCGCGAGGTTGAGCAGCGACGATTCCAGTTCTGGCGCGTCGGCCTCCACCGTCCATAGTCCGGCGCCGCTGATCGTCTCGAGCGCGATATTTTCCCCGAGCGAGCGGTTGAGCAGGTCGGACATGCTCACGATCAGCTTGTTGACGTCGAGCGCGAGCGGGTTGAGCGGCTGCTGACGCGAGAAGGCGAGCAGGCGCTGCGTCAATTGCGCGGCGCGGCTGGCGCCGGCCAGCGCGTTGTCGAGGGCCCGTTCGGCGCGCGCCTCGACCACGCCGCGCCGGGCGATACCGAGATTGCCGATAATGATCGTGAGCAGGTTGTTGAAATCGTGAGCGACGCCGCCGGTCAATTGGCCGACCGCCTCCATCTTCTGCGCCTGGCGCAGTGCCTGCTCCGCGAGCTCGCGCCGCTCGGCTTCGGCGTAAAACTCGCGCGTACGCCGCTTGGTCATCAGCGTCAGCGCAAGCAGCACGATCACCGCGGGGATACCGAAATAAAGATGCGCCGTCATGGCGCGCAGCCAGTCGGCTATGATTGCGTCGGTTGTCACGCCGTCCGACACATAGAGAGTGCCGAAGCCCAGTGGACGGAAGGCGATGCGCCGCTCCACGCCTTCGATGGAATGTTCGGTGGTCAGGACAGTGCCGCTGGGGAATCTCGGCACGTTGCGCATGAAGCCGCTCTGCGCACCGAAGCGCGCCGCGCCATTGGGCGCCGGCGGATAGCGCGCCAGGATCATGCCGTCTGCCCGCGCCAGCGAGAAACCGCCGCCGCCGGCGTCACGTGCGAGCTGTGCATAGAACTCGGTGAACACTTTCGTTTCCACCGCAACCATGATGATCCCGGTGAATTTGCCGTCCGGCGACGCGCGCCTGCGGCTGACCCCGAAAAAATCACCGTCGCTCCGACGCACGCGGGGATGCAGCACCGCGCCGACGACGATTCCAGCGTCGCGGTCCTTCTGCGCCAGGAAATAGTCGCGGTCGCCGACGGTAACCGTGTCGGGCACCGGCGAGAGCGTCGAGGACACCAGCACGCGCCCCTCGGCATCGGTGATCAGAATGACGTCCACCGCCTCGTTCGCCTTTTCCAGCTTATTCAGTTGCCCATGCAAGGTGGGTTCCGCCGCCTTGAGCTGCGCGTCGGTCAACCCGCCGGCGATAGCGTCGACGGCGGTGAAGGTCAGATCGACGGACTGAAAGATCCGCGACGTGTGCTCGGACATGATGCCGAGATTCGCCCACAGATGGGCGTCGGCTTCCTTGTAGGCGTTGTGGTAGGCCACCCAACTGGCATAAGTGAAGATGGCGACCGGAATCGCCACCGCGGCCACCATCATCACTTTCAGCAGTCGGATAGCGGCGTCGCGGCGGGCGCGCATGGGGTCCATTTCGAAGCGGTAGTCGGTTAAGGCGACTGTATGGGGAACCGAAATGGCAGGAAAGCCCCTGGAAAATGTGCCAAAGCAGTCTTTTATACCAAGTGAGCCGGGGACGACGCCGGGCCGCGCGGATCGCGGTGCTGGTCAGCCACACTGAATGGATCGGTCCCGATGACCAAAACCGCCGCACCGAGCAAAGTTCCTGAAGTCACCCTCATTTTCTGGCTGATCAAGATCGCCGCGACGACATTGGGCGAGACCGGCGGCGACACCGTCACCATGACCATGCACTGGGGCTATCTCGCTGGAACTGCGCTGTTCCTCGCCGCGCTGATCGTGCTGGTCGCATGGCAGATCGTCGCCGACAAATTTCACCCGTTCCTCTATTGGGCGACCATCATCGCTTCCACCACCTTCGGCACCACCATGGCGGATTTCGCGGACCGCTCGCTCGGCATCGGCTATGCCGGCGGCTCGACGCTGCTGCTCGCCTGCCTCGTGGCGGTGCTTGCGCTTTGGTATTGGTCGCAAGGCACCATCGCGGTCGACACCGTGGCGACGCCGAAAGTCGAGATGTTCTACTGGGCGGCGATCACCTTCTCGCAGACGCTCGGCACCGCGCTCGGCGACTGGACCGCGGACTCGACCGGACTCGGCTACGAATACGGCGCGCTGGTGTTTGCCGCCGCGCTCGCCGTGGTCGCCGCGCTCTACGCCTGGACCGGCGTCTCGCGCGTGACGCTGTTTTGGATCGCGTTCATCCTAACGCGACCGTTGGGCGCAACCGTCGGCGACTTCCTCGACAAGCCGGTGTCTCACGGTGGTCTGGCGCTGAGCCGGCCGATCGCGTCGGCGCTGATCGCCGCCTTCATCCTCGCCTGCCTGCTGATCCTGCCGCAACGCGCCGGCAAGCATCCGGGCCAGGCGCAAGAGACCGCCTGAGCGCTGCCGCCGCGAGAGCGCCCGCTTCAGTTCTTCGCCATCGCCATCATGATCAGGCCGCCGACGAGCGCGAAAACGCCGCAGGCGAGCAACAGGTATTGCAGGATCAAAAGCGCCTGCGACGGCCCCTCGCCGCCGTTGGTCGTCAGGTTGAAGATCGCGAGCGCGGTCCCGATCCCGCCGATCAGCGCGATCTTGCCCGGGTTCGTCTTTTTGGCGTCGGTTTTTTCGCTTTGCTTGCCGGTCATCGATGCCCCTCCGAGATTGCCACGACGAGTATAGGTCGCGGCACACCAAAGATACGTTCACATCGGGGCCGGAAATGCGTCGAGTTTTTCTGGCGACGGAAGCCTTAAGGCACGGCGGCTAGGTGCGGCCGCCCAACCAGCTATCAAAGCTTAGCCGGCCCGGTCCCACGGCGAACAGGAAAAAGACCCCGCCCAGTATCCCCAGGTT
Organism: Pseudolabrys sp.; assembly: GCA_036273755.1. Classification (GTDB taxonomy): domain Bacteria; phylum Pseudomonadota; class Alphaproteobacteria; order Rhizobiales; family Xanthobacteraceae; genus Pseudolabrys. The sequence goes on along the minus strand of DASUGZ010000172.1, from coordinate 4,938 downwards.
CTTGTAGAAATTGCTCGCCTGCGCGACCTGCTGCGCCGCCGGGAAATTCCAGTAGCGATGCGAGCTGAACGTCGCCACCAAGATGAAGACAACGAAGAGCAGCGAGACGTAGCGCGTCGCCAACCCGAAAATCAGCGCCAGTCCGCCGAAAAATTCCACCGGAACGGAAATATAGGCCATGAAGGCCGGGATGCCGCGCGGCGGAAAGCTGGCCGCGACGTGGGCGATATCGAACATCTTGGGAAAGCCGCTGCGGACAAAGACCCACCCGAGCAGGATCCGGCCGAGCAGGAGAATGATATCGGACATGCTGTTGGCCAGGCTGTCGGTGGCCGAAAGCGCAGGATGGGAGCTGGGGGTGGTCATGCGGCGGTCCCTGATGATCCTAAAATAACAAGTCGACGGGTCTGGCTATTCCGAGATTGCGCCTTATCGCAGTTTGTGGGTCCAGCCATCCAACTGGACACAGGCAGCGCGACCTGCTGCGATGTGCGCGGAATGAGCAAAGGAGTTGCCGGTGATCATCGATTCCCAAGTCCACGCTTACGAAGCCAACACCCCGAAGCGCCCCTGGCACGAGGTGCCGAACTGGCCGCCGCACGTCACCGGCGACGAGATGTGCGCGGCGATGGACAAAGTCGGCGTCGACGGCGCGATCTTCATTTCCGCCCGCTCGCTGTACCAATACGACGCGAGCTATGCCGTGGAAGTGCAAAAGGCCCATCCCGGCCGCATGGCGATCGTCAAGCCGGTCGACGCGGACGATCCGGCGGTCGCCGACGTCGTCGCCGAGTGGAAGCGCACGCCCGGCACGGTCGGCATCCGCATTTTCCTGACCCGCGAGGCCAAGCGCGATCCGAACGACCCGGGCCTCGACCGCATCGCGCGCGCCGCCGTCAAGTACGATCTCCCCGTGAACGTCCTGTGCTGGGGCAATATCGACGCCGGCACGGCGGTGATCGACCGTCATCCCGACACGCGTTTCATCCTGGACCATCTCGGCATCCTGCAGCCGCGCACCCCGACCACGCGGGCCGCGCAGCCGTGGGCCGATCTGCCCAAGGTGCTCGATCTCGCCAGGCGCAAGAATGTGGTGATCAAGGTGAGCGGCGCCTGCACGCTGTCCAAGGAGCCCTACCCGTTCAACGACATCTGGGATCCGCTCGCCCGCATCTTCGACGCCTGGGGCTTCGAGCGCTGCCTGTGGGGCACCGACTGGACGCGCGCCTTCGCCGTGGTCAGCTACGAGCAGGCCGTCGAGCCGTTCCTCAAGACGGATCGCATCAGCGCCAGCGAGCGCGCCATGCTGATGGGCGGCGCCTGCGCCAAGGCCTATCGCTGGGAGCCGAAGAAAGGTTAGGCCGTCGCCTTTCGAACGCGCCGGGCCACCCTACCTCTGGAACGTGGTCGGCGCGACGCTGGAATAGGTCGCGACATCTTGCGATACCCGAGCGGACGGTTTCGCGGCGAAGAACGATCCGCCGAGGACGAAACCAACAAGGAACATAGCGGCCACCATCAGCCCGACGATCCCGTCATTGCGCGGCGGCGCCACGCTGCGCATTTGCTTGGCCAAAAGCTCCTCGTCGTGCCGATCCATGGCGATCTATCCACGTTCAGTGCGTCCATAGAACTCGCCACCGCGCGTGCGAGTTCCCGCCTGGGCGCGGAATCGGCCTCAGAACTTAATGGTGCTGACTCATCGGTGATCGTAATCCAGGCTAATGAAACTTTGGGCCGGCCCGTTAGTTTTAACCGCATGATTGACGATATTGGCATCGCGATTGCCGGATTGGCCGCTCTCTGCGTGCTCTATTGGCTGTTTGTGGTCGAACCGCGCACCAGCGTACATTCGGATCACTGAGCGCTAAGGACGGCGAGTCCACACACGCTCTCCGCCTCATCCTGAGGAGCCCGCCAAAGCGTTAGCGCTGGCAGGCGTCTCGAAGGATGGGGCGAATTTTGTATTCGTTGGTAGACAAAGACGCGATTTTGCCCGCCGTAGAGCGAAGTCGGGAGATGTATCCCGCCATGTTTCCCGGATTGGTGGATGACGCTTCGCTGGTCCGCCGTGAGCGCTCGGTTGATCGGCCGATGCACCGAATGTGATTTTCCAGTCACATCTGGACATGAATCGCTGCGCTGCTTTCCACAATGACCGGCGAAGAGACGTGAAATTCATCAGCCTCAATAATTTAAGCCATTGAAAACTAACGATGTCTTGGGCCGATGGCCCTGTCGCTGGTCCTTGGCTTGGGGCGCGGCGAACTTGCGCAAATGCGTGGCTGCATGTCACAACTGCTGCGCAATTTGGGGGGTCTGATGAACGCGAAGAAATATCTTCTCGCCAGCGCAGTCTGCTTTGCACCGTTGGCTGCGCATGCCGCGTCGCCGGTTTACAACTGGACGGGCTTCTATGTCGGCGCGTCCGCAGGCGTCGTTAGCCAAGGATCGAGTGCTGATGCCTTCTTTACTGGTCCTACCCCTGCCGGCACGTTTGGCATCTCCGGTCTTGGATTTATTGGCGGCGGCAATATTGGCTACAATTGGCAATTGGCGCCCAACTGGGTGATCGGGCTTGAGGCCGACCTTTCCGGCACCTCGCTCGACGACAGCGCCAACTTCACCTGCTGCGGAGCTACTTTTTCGTCACGTTTGGACGCCCTTGGCACCGTGCGTGCGCGTTTCGGTTATGCCATTGATCGCACGCTGATCTATGCGACGGGCGGCTGGGCCTACGGGCATGTTAAGAATGTCGCTGATGCGCCGATTGATCCCTTCACTGCTTCTACGGACACGTGGCAAAGCGGCTGGACGGCGGGCGGCGGTGTCGAATACATGATTCTTCCCAATTGGACGGTCCGCGCCGAGGGGCTTTACGTCGACCTTGGCTCTACGACGGCCCATGTTTTGTTCTCGGGAAACGATTGCCGCTTCGGCTTCAAGAACCGCTATGCGATCGGCCGTCTCGGCGTGAACTATAAGTTCTAAGCCGATCAATTGACCAATACGGCAAAGCTGTCGAAGCCGGGCCTCGCGCCCGGCTTTTGTTTGTTGCTTATGATGCCAGCAGCATCTCGCGCACACGCGCGCGCACGATTTTGCCCATGTCGTTGCGGCTAATCTGCTCGAGCGTCTTAACGCGCGCGATCGCCCAGCGCGCGTTCTTTCCCAGCAGGAAGTTTTTGATCGCCTGCTCGTCCACGGCGCCTCGCGCCGTGACGCCGATCCAGATTTCGTTGCGCCCGCCCCGCGGCACGCCCACCGCCGCGACGTCGCCGACGCCGGGAAATCCGCTCAGCGCGCGCTCGATTTGCTCCGGCGCGACAAATGCGCCACCGACATCGATGGCATCGGCGGCGCGGCCGACCAAGCTGAGCATGCCGTCAACGGAAATACTCGCGATGTCGCCAGGGTACATCGGCCGGTTGGCGGCGTCGGGCCCTTCGATCACATCATAGCCTTGCCATTCGGTGCGCACGCGCAACCGGCCCTCGCTGCCGCGCGGCACCGGCCGCTCGTCGGGGCCAAGAATGTCCGCTTCTACCCAAGGCGCGACGAATCCGGTCGCGCCGGGCCGGTCGAGGATACGATCGATCGGAGCGAATGCCACCGGCCCCGATTCGGTCGAGCTGTAAACGCAAAGGACATTGTTGCACAGCCGCGCCCTGATCTCCGACACGAGGTGCGGCGAAATGCTGTCTCCGCCGAATTTGATCAGCCGCAACGAGGGAATGGGAATCGGATTTTCCCGATGCGCCTCGACCATCGCCTGCAGCTGCCGCGGATTGGCGACCACAAGATCGACCTGATACGCCGCGATCATCTGCAGCGCCTCGACTGGACTGTCGGCGAAGACGACGGAGTGGCCATAGGCGAGCGCCTGCAGGGCCGAGCCGAAGCCGAGGCTGCTCGTGAGCACCGGCAGGCACATCATGCGGTCCCAGGGCGCCAGCGTCAGCGTGCGCCGGCCGGTGAGAATGCGGTCTTCGACGACGCGCGCGCTCATCCCGATCGCTTTCGGCGCAGCGGTTGTGCCGGAGGACAGGATGATGCGCGCAAGCGCGCCTTCATCATCGAACGCGGCAGGCCTCGCCGCGGCATCGGAGTAGCGAGTGAACCAGTCGTCCTTGAGCAGGACCAGCCGGCCTATGCCTAGGATTGGCCGGTTTTCATCGCCGATGACGGCATCCACTTTGACGCCGGCTTTGGCCAATTCCTCGTCGCCGGTGACGGAAACCGAGACGATGCCGAGGCGATAGAGTGCACTGACGACGATCAGATGCCGCGATTGACTGTTGATCCGCACGGCCACGACATGCCGCGAGTTAAGGCCGGCTTCCGCGATCGCCGCTCCGGCCGAACGAATGCCGGCACCCAGCATGGCAAAGCTGATCATGCGGTCGGGCAGGATGATCGCCTGCTTTTCCGGCGTCGCGCGGGCGCAATACAACAGCATGTCGACGAAATGCATGGATCTGGCCTGCGCCTGGCATTCGGAAATTGATGCACGCTTTGAATAGCGTGCGGCGCAGTCTACCTCAATGCCCCGCGTCGGCGGCCGTGGTGAGTGGATTCAAATTCTAATTATTACAGAATCGGCCGCGCGCGGATGCTAGCCCCCCAGCTTCCGTAACACCGCGTCGAGCTGATCGAGGCTCTTGTACTTGATGTGCAGCGTGCCGCCCTCGCCGCGGTGATCGACCTTCACCTCGAGCCCGAGGATGTCCGAGACCTGCCGCTCCAGCGCGCGGGTGTCGGCGCTCTTGGCCGCCTCGATGCCGGCGCGGATCTTCTTCTGCTGCGCCTCGAAGGTGGCGTCGCCCGGCTTGCCCTCGTCCTCGCGCACCCAGTCCTCGAGCTGGCGCACGCTGTAGCCTTCGTCGATCGCCAGCTCGGCGAGGATTTGCGCGTTGACGTGGCCGACCAGGAGCCGCG
>DASUGZ010000171.1:0-4877 GCA_036273755.1 Pseudolabrys sp. | reverse complement strand
GATCGACAGGAAGATGGTGCGCGCGACGGCGCGCTGCAGCGTCGGCGCCGTGATCGCCGCGCCATGACCGCGCATCAGGATCGCCGGATGATCGCCTAGCGCCTCGGCGAGATTCTTTCCGAGCGCCGCGTTACGGATCAGCATGTCGGTCATGCCCGCCTTTTCGCGGATCTCGAACACCGGAACGCCGAAGGCGATGAACGCCGCGCGATGGTACATCGGCTTGAGCGGAATTTTGGTGTCGCCAAACGGAATGAGCGACGGCGCATGCGTATGTACGACCGCGACCACGTCAGGCCGCATCTTGTAGATTTCCCCGTGGATGTAGCGCTCGGTGAACAGCGCCGACATCGGCAGGCCATGGGTGTCGACCGGGCGGCTGTCGAGATCGAACTCGATGATGTCCTTGGCCGTCACCATGTCAGCCGACATGCCGCGCGCCATCAGGTAGCGGTTGGGGTTCTTGTCATGGCGGACGGAGACATGGCCCCAGCCGTCGAGCAGATTATGATCGGCGAGGATGCGGTAGGCGGCGACCAGGTCCTCCACGAGGGTTGGATCCGGTGGCCCCACCGAGGCCGGTGTCTGCTGCGCCGCCGCCGGGAGGCAAAATGCCAGCGTCATGCATAGCGCAAGCAACGGGCCGCTGCGGCGGACGGGCGGCGCGGTGGTCATTCTGGAATCCCGATGGGGTGCGGATGCTGCTGGACCGATCTCGTGTGCAAGTTCACGGCCCTGGGCGCGACAGATTCCAACGGCAATTGAAGCCGACATAGTCGCCATACCGGCGATGGAAACTCGTGATCACCGCGAATTTGCGGTAGCCGGCGCAATGCTCCGCCGCCATTGCTTTCGCCACTACGCGGTCGTTGCCGCCCTGCGCGGCCACCAGCGGATAGGGGATGATGCCGCCGCTGTCGTTGCCGGTGATTCCCGGTCCTACCCAGGCACCGAGCAGGAACAAACATCCAAGGGCGAAAAGCAGTTTCATTCCAGCCTCCTTGCGATGCAATCGGCCGCGGCGCCTTACGGCTCCAACTCGGTGTCCCAGTACAGATAGTCGAGCCAGCTTTCGTGCAGGTAATTGGGCGGGAAGGCGCGGCCGTTGCGGTGCAGATGTTGCACCGTCGGCTGGAACGGCATCTGCGACGGCCACATCTTGGCTTCCGACGTCGTCAGGCTGCCCTTGCGCAGATTGCAGCCTGAGCACGCGGTGACCACGTTCATCCAGGTGGTATGGCCGCCGCGCGAGCGCGGCAGCAGATGATCGAAGGTGAGGTCGTCGCGGTCGCCGCAATATTGGCAGGAGAAGCGGTCGCGCAGGAACACGTTGAACCGGGTGAAGGCCGGATGCGTCGAGGGCTTCACGAAGGTCTTGAGCGACACCACGCTCGGCAGCTTCATCTCGAAGCTGGGGCTGTGCACCAGACGGTCGTAATTGGCGACGATGTTCACGCGCTCGAGGAAGACGGCCTTGATCGCGTCCTGCCAGGACCACAGCGACAGGGGGTAATAGCTCAGCGGCCGGAAATCCGCGTTAAGCACCAGCGCCGGAAATCCGCTGGGCGAGACGTGCACGTTCAAGCGAGGCTCCTTGTCGACCTCCCTATGGCCGGCGCCACCCGGCCCACCCGCTACTAATAGGGCAGCGTGACGGGATTGTGAAGCCGGTCCGGTGCGTTACCCGCAAGGCGTCTAGCGGCGGGCGGCGAATTGCCGCGCCAGGAACTCGCCGCCCTGGCGCAGGCCTTCTTGATCGATGCCGTGGCCGATGCCGGGCGAGATGTGCCATTCGGCCGGGATATTGAGCGCGGCCAGCCCCTGCGCCGAGTGCATCAGCGCCTGCACGGGAATGAGCTCATCCTGGTCGCCATGGATCAACAGTACCGGAGGCCGGGATTTGATTTCGGCCGCGAACGCATCCGACATGGCGTCGTTCGGCATGATCAGAATGCCGGAATAGCCGACGATCGCGGCCGGGGGCACCGTGCGGCGCAAGCCGACATGCAGCGCCATCATGGTGCCCTGGCTAAAGCCGACCAGCGCCAGCGCCTGAGGCGGCAGGTTGCGCCGCTTGAGTTCGCCGTCGAGAAAACGTTCCAGCACGGGCGCGGCGGCATTGACGCCATTCCAGCGTTCGTCCGGATCGCGAAACGTCAGCGGAAACCATTCGCGGCCCATCGGCGCTTGGCCGCAAGGGCGCGGCGCGTGCGGCGACACGAAAGCGGCGTCCGGCAGCAGGCCCTGCCAGGCGCGGCCGATCTCGATCAGGTCGTTACCGTCGGCGCCGTAGCCGTGCAGGAAGACGACGAGCTGCTTTGCCTGCCCTGAGCGCGGCTCAATTCTTGGCCCGTCAAGATTGGGGCCATCGAGGTCAGCCATTCCGCTTCTTCCTTTTCGGTGGTTTTTTCTTCGCCGTTTTCTTGGCCTGCTTTCTGGCCGATTTCTTCGCGGGATTGGCCGGTTGGAGCGATATGCCCTCGCGCCGTTTGACGACGTGATAGTAGGCCCACAACAGGTGCGCCGCCACGCCGCGCCAGGGCCGCCAGGCTTCCGCCAGCTTGGTCAGCGCTTTCGGGTCCGGCCGCTTGCGCAGGCCAAAGGCGATGCGCGCCGCCTCCTGCACGGCGAGATCGCCGGCCGGGAAAGCGTCGGAATGGCCGAGGCAGAACAGCAGATAAATGTCGGCGCTCCACGGGCCGATGCCGTGCAGCGCGGTTAGCGCCGCGTGGGCGACGTCGGCGTCCATGTTGCCGACGGCGACCAGATCGATCCGGCCTTTGGCGACCGCCTTGGCGATCTCGCGGATCGATTTGATCTTCGGTGCCGACAGGCCGAGCCGCTTGAGCTTGTCGGTGCGCGCGCTCCGCAGCGTATCGTGGTGGAAGGGATCGAACGCCGCAAACAGCCGCGCGCGGATCGTCGCCGCCGCCGCGGTCGAGAGCTGCTGGCCGCAGACGATTGCGCACAAGCCGGCAAAGCCGGCCTCACGCCGGCGCAAGGCGAAGGCGCCGGCCTTCTCCGCGACCGGCGTCAAGCGCGGATCGGCCAGGATCAGTTGCGTGAGCCCGGCGTCGAGATCGGCTTGCGTATGGAGAAATTGGGTCATGCGGTATCCGTCTAGCAAGCCAGACGCTAGAAAGAAAAGCCATGCCACCCGTTTTCCGCTTTGCGCCGTCGCCCAACGGTTATCTGCACCTCGGTCATGCGCTGTCGGCGCTCATTAATGCCGACATGGCGAAGGCCGCAGGCGGACGGCTGCTGCTGCGCATCGAGGATATCGACCAGACACGCTGCCGGCCGGAATACGAGGCGGCGATCCATGAAGACCTCGCCTGGCTCGGCGTCGCGTGGCAAGAGCCGGTGCGCCGGCAGTCCGAACACTACGGCGAGTACCGCGCGGCGCTGGCGAAGCTCGATGCCATGGGATTGATCTATCGCGCCTATGAGAGCCGTGCCGAGATCGCGCGCGCCGCAGCGGGCTACGATCCCGATGGCGCGCCGTTGTATCGTGGGCGCCACAGTGCCTTGCTTGACGCGGCCGAACGCCAGCGCCGCGCCGATGCCGGCGAGCCATTCGCGCTGCGCCTCGATATGGCGGCTGCGCTGGCACGCGTCGGCCCGCTCACTTGGATCGAAACGAGCGACCCCTCCGGCGAGACCGGCGCGGTCGCCGCCGACCCCGCCGCAAATCCGGCAATTTGGGGCGACGTCATTCTCGCCCGCAAGGAGACGCCGACCAGCTATCATCTCGCGGTCGTGGTCGATGACGCGGCGCAGAAGGTCACTCACGTGGTGCGCGGGCGCGACCTGTTTCACGCCACGTCCGTTCACCGCTTGCTGCAGGCTTTACTCGGTCTGCCATCCCCCCACTACCACCATCACCGGCTGGTGCTCGACGCCGACGGCCGCAAGTTGTCGAAATCGACCCAGGCCACGGGCCTGCGCGAGCTGCGCATGCGCGGTGTTAGTCCCAACGACGTCCGCAAGCTGGTCGGGCTCGATTGAACCCGGCTTCCGTGGCATGGTCGGCACGGGGTACGGAATGGCGAAGCGTAAAGTTCGAACACGGCCGCGTCAGCGGCTTCGCGGCAAGTCGCGGCGCGCAAGCCCGCAGCGGCGCGCGGTGGAAGCCGCGCTTGCCGGCGTCGTGCATGACATCCGCACGCCGCTGACCGGGATCGTCGCGCTGGCCGAGCTTTTGGCGACATCCGATCTCGGCGCGCGCGAGCGCGCCTGGGCCTCAGCCATCAAAAGCGGCGCCGATCATCTGACCGCGCTCACCACGCTGATCGTCGACGCGGTGAAAACCGATGCCGCCGGCCTCACCTTGCAGCACGAGCCCTTCGCGCCGCGCCGTCTCGCCGAGACGGTGGCCGAAGCGCTGGTCGCGCGCGCCGGCAACAAAGGTATCGCCACCGAAATCGCCATTGCTTCTGACCTGCCGACGCTGGTCGCAGGCGACGCGCTGCGCCTGCGCGCGGTTCTGGAAAATCTTGCCGACAACGCGGTGAAATTTACGCACGAAGGCACCGTCACGTTCAGCGCGGCTGCAAAGCGGGCCGGACACAAGCGGGTCGAGCTTGTCTTCACCGTTGCCGACACCGGCATCGGCATAAGCGCGCGCGACGTCAAGAACCTGTTCCGCCCCTTCACCCAGGCGAGCGAGCAGATCGCACGCCGGTATGGCGGCTCGGGCCTCGGGCTCGTCTTCGTCAAGCGCGTGGCCGAGGCCATGGGCGGCAGTCTCGCCGTTGCCAGCAAGCCCGGTCGCGGCACCGAATTCCGCCTCCGCGTGCCGGTCGACCGCGTGTCCGTGGGCGCGTCATCCGGCCGAGTCGGCGCCGCCACGCCTGCGCGCGTGCTCTCAATCCTGT
>DASUGZ010000170.1:0-14245 GCA_036273755.1 Pseudolabrys sp. | reverse complement strand
TGACCGGCGGTCTGCCGCTGCCGCCGGGGATGAATCTGACGTAATGCCCACCGCCGTTGCCGGACCTGAGATCGAGCGCCTGATCCAACTCCTGGCGCGCCTGCCGGGCCTGGGCCCGCGTTCGGCGCGGCGCGCGGCGCTGCATCTGATCAAGAAACGCGAACTGCTGATGGCGCCGCTGACCAGCGCGCTGGAAACGGCGATGGAGAAGATCGTTGTCTGCAAGACCTGTGGCAATATTGATACGCAAAACCCCTGCACCGTATGCACCGATGCCAAGCGCGACCAGTCCATCATCGTCGTGGTCGCCGACGTCGCCGATTTGTGGGCGCTGGAGCGCGCCCACGCGGTCAACGGCCGCTACCACGTGCTCGGCGGCACGCTGTCGCCGCTCGACGGCGTCGGACCGCAAGACCTCACCATCGACGCGCTCATTTCGCGCGCGCATGAGCCGCAGTTGAAGGAATTGATCCTGGCGCTCAATGCCACGGTCGACGGTCAGACCACCGCGCACTACATCACCGAACTGCTGCACGGCGCCGACGTCAAGGTGACACGGCTCGCGCACGGCGTGCCGGTCGGTGGCGAACTCGATTACCTCGACGAAGGCACGCTGGCGGCGGCGATCAAGCAGCGGACGTTGTTCTGACCATGCGCGCGATTGCAGCCTTTATTGTCAGCTCCTTGATCCTCGCCCCTGCCGGCGCGCAGGACCTTCTCAAGCCCGGCGGCACGATCAGCGGCAAAGTGCGTTTCTTCCGCCACCAGCATCTCAGCGGCGCTTGGTTCGACGTCTACCAGATGACGTCCGACAACCCGCGTATGTTCGCTGAGAAGGACGAGTTCTGCGACGACAAAGTCCCGCCGAAGACGTTTCACCTCAACGTCATGGGCGACAAGGCGAACAAAGCGCGGCTCGATCGCCTGCTCGGCAAGAAAATCTCTATCGTCGCTGAGCGGTTCTTCTGCTCGGACACCGACTGGCATGTCGGCGACGCTTTCGTGGGCAAGTGGCATTTCGCCGAGCCACCCAAGCATTAGACCGGCGATCAATACGGCGGCGGCGCCACCGGCATCGCGTTCATCCGCATCGCTTCGCCGTTCGGACCGATAGCGATCTGAGAGCAGTCGCCGTAACGGTTGACGTGCGTCTCGCCGTCATAGGCGTTGTGCGAATAAGAGTAGTGGCAGATGCCATCGTTGTATTCGGCATTGGTCCAGCTGCCGTCGGTGTAGCGATGATAGAAGGGAGCGGCGTTTGCAGCCGACGCCAACGACAGCGCGCCGAGCGCGCAGATACCGATGGTGGTCTTGAGAGATATGCGCATGAGGTCCTCCTTTCAAACTCGGAAGCCAACGCCACGCCTTTTCGTTTCGTTCCGGTGAATGCGCCGGGGAACTGCGGCAGTCTTATGATTTTTTCGGTTCCAACCGGTTGAAGTGGCCGCGCATCTGCAGCCACCATAGCAGCAGGAGGCTCGGCAGGCCGGCGAGGGCGCAGATAACGAAGAACCACATCCAGCCCGTCGATTCTGCGATAAAGCCGGCACCCGAAGATAGATACGTACGCCCGACCGCGGCGAGCGCGGTCAACAGCGCGTATTGCGTCGCCGTGTGCAGCGGGTTCCGGCAAAGCGCGGAGAGATAGGCGACGAACATCACCGTGCCGATGGCGCTGGTAAAATTCTCGGCGACGATTGCAATCGCCAGCGCAGTTGGATTGTGACCGGCCAGCGCCAGCCAGCTGAACGAAAGGTTGGCCGCCGCCTGGACGATGGCGCCGATCCATAGGCTGGTGGAAAGCGGCAGCGCCCGCGCCACAAAGCCGCCGGCAAAGCCGCCGGCAAGCAGCGCCGCAAGGCCGACGCCTTTAACGATCGCGGCATACTCATTGCGGGTGAAGCCGAGGTCGATCACGAAAGGTGCGGTCATCGCGCCCGACAGCGCGTCGGTAAACTTGAACAGCACGACGAAGGCGAGCACGACGAAGGCCATCTCGGTGCTCAGGAAATCCTTGAAGGCGCCGAGCGCGGCCGCGGCGATGCGGGCGAACGGCTTTTGCCGCGCATGCCCGGCCTCGGCTGCGCGGGAGCGCTCCGGTTCGGTGGCGACAAGCGCCGTCGCCGTGCCGATCAGCACCAGGGCAGCCATCGCCACATAACCCCAGTGCCAGGCGGCCGCCTTGTCGAAGCCGTGGGCCTGGATGGCGCTGACCAGAAACAACGCCCCGGCCGTCGAAACCAGCATGCCGATGCGATAAGCCGCGACATAAGAGGCCATGCCGGCGGCCTGTTCGTTTTCCGGCAGGCTCTCGACGCGGAAAGCGTCGACCACGATGTCCTGCGTCGCCGAGGCCGCCGCCACCAACAACGCGCCGAGCGCGACCAGCGCGGGTGCGCGGGCCGGTTCCGTCGAGCCGAGAAACACGATCGCGGCGATCAGCAACAGCTGCGTGAACACCAGCCAGCCGCGGCGGCGGCCGAGCCAGCGACCCAACAACGGCACGTCGAGGGCGTCGGTGAGTGGCGCCCACAAAAACTTCACCGTGTAGGGCGTGCCAACCAACGCGAACAAGCCGATGGTGCCGAGGTCGACGCCGCTCTCGCGCATCCAAACCAAGAGCGTCGCGCCGGACAACGCCAATGGGAGTCCCGACGAGAAGCCAAGAAACATCACGATCAGGACGCGCGGCTTGAGATAGACCGCGATGGCGTCGAGGTAAGTTGGGCGCGGTGCGACGCTGCCGGGCGATGGCATGCGCTATTCGCCGGCTTCCAGCTTGCGCATCGGCACGGGAATGATTTGGGCGCTTGGCGTCTCGTCGCTGAACTCGACGCCCTGGATTTTCTCGCCGCGGCTGAGGATTTTCTCGGCCGACGTCACAATCTGTTCGATGTCTTTGTTGACGTTGCCGAAGTGCCGGTCGAGATTCTCGACGCGCTCCTTGAGTCGCGCCACGTCTTCGATCATCAGTCCGACTTCTTTCAGGATTTTGTCGGCCGCCTCACGCATGCGGGCGTCTTTTTGGATTTGCTGAACGACTTGGATCGCGAGCATCAAGAGCGACGGCGACACGATGATGACGCCGGCCCGATAGCCCTTCTGCAGCACGTCGTCGAAACCGTCATACAGTTCCGCGAACATCGACTCAGACGGGATGAACATGAAGGCGACATCCTGCGTCTCGCCTTTGATCAGGTATTTTCCGGAAATATCGTCGATGTGTTTGCCGAGGTTCTGCCGCAGCTGGCGCGTGGCCTGCAGCCGCTCGTCGTCGGACTTGGCGTTTTCCAGCGCGGTCGTCGCTTCCAACGGGAATTTGGCGTCGATGACGAGGTGCCGGCTGTCCGGCATGTGGATGCAGCAATCCGGACGCGAGTTGTTCGACAGCGTAAACTGGAATTCATAGGCCCCTTGCGGCAGTCCGTCGGCGACGATCGCTTCCATGCGGCCTTGGCCGAAGGCACCGCGGCGCTGCTTGTTGTCGAAGACCTTCTGCAACGACGTCACGGTTGAAGCGAGATCGGTGATATTCTTCTGCGCCGAGTCGATGACCGCCAGCCGCGCATGCAACTGCTGCAGATGATCCGTGGTGTTTTTGGTCGTGGTCTTCATCGACTCGCCGAGGTTTTGCGAGACGGCGTCGAGCCGCGTATTCACGGTCTGCTGCAATTGCGCATGCGAATTTTGCAGCCAATGGCCCATGGCATCGAGCCGCGCGTTGAGTTCGGTCAGCCGCTGCTCGGCCGCAGGGTCGTTGGCCGGCGGCTGCCTGCGAAGCTGCAGCGCGATGATGGCGATGACGCCGATCGCGATGATGAGGGCAAGAACGAGCAACAGAGTTTCCAGCATGGGCGCTTCTACCTTGATTCGTCCACCGGCGCGAACGAACGGCGAACGCTAGGAGGAATAGCCCAATTTCTCAAGGGGAAGCCGATTTGACCCCGCTGTTCCCAACCCTTACATCCCCGTCATGGCGCTGCGCGACATCCTCATCATCCCCGACAAGCGGCTGCGGCTCGTGTCCGAACCGGTGAAGGCGATCGAGACGTCGGTTCGCGCTCTGGTCGACGACATGTTCGAGACCATGTATGCCGCGCCCGGCATCGGCCTTGCCGCCATCCAGATCGGCGTGCCGCAGCGCGTCGTCACCATGGATCTCGCTAAAAAGGACGAGCCGAAGGCGCCGCAGGTTTTCATCAATCCCGAAGTGATCTGGAAGTCCGACGAAAAGTCGACCTACGAGGAAGGCTGCCTGTCGATTCCGGAATATTATGAAGAAGTCGAACGGCCCTCGACGGTGCGCGTGAAATTTCTCGACCTCGACGGCGCGGCGCATGAGATCGAGGCGACCGGCCTGCTCGCCACGTGTTTGCAGCACGAGATCGACCATACCAATGGCGTGCTGTTTATCGACTATATCTCCAAACTCAAACGCGACATGGTCATGAAACGGTTCAAGAAGGCGGCCAAGAAGGGCGAGCCGGTCCTGCCGCTATCCGAGGACAAAGAGCCTTCGCATCATATCGGGTAATTGATTTTCCTCATCCCGGCCTTGTGCCGGGCATCCACGTCTTTGCCGAGATGCAGTAAGAAGGGCGTGGATGGCCGGGACGAGCCCGGCCATGACGAGTAGTCTGGGTTGGTCATGTCTCTCCGCCTGGTCTTCATGGGCACGCCCGATTTCGCGGTGCCGACGCTCGTCGATCTTGTAGCAGCCGGCCACGACATCGCCGCCGTCTACACGCGCGCGGCCAAGCCCGCCGGCCGGCGCGGCCTGGAGCTGCAGCCGAGCCCGGTCGAGCGCGAGGCACGGCGGCTCGGTCTGCCGGTGCTGACGCCGAAGACGTTCAAGGATGAGGAGGCGCAGGCCGAATTTCGCGCACATAGGGCCGATGCCGCGGTCGTCGTCGCCTATGGCTTGATCCTGCCGAAACCTGTCCTGGAGGCGCCGCGGTTCGGTTGCTTCAACGTACACGCCTCGCTGCTGCCGCGCTGGCGCGGCGCCGCGCCGATCAACCGCGCCATCATGACGGGTGACGCCGAAAGCGGCGTCACCATCATGAAGATGGACGAAGGCCTCGATACCGGCGCCATGGCCATGACGGAGCGCATTGTGATCGGCGCTGACATGACGGCTGGCGACCTGCACGACGCGCTGGCGCGGCTCGGCGCCGACCTGATGGCGCGGGCGCTCGCTGCCCTGGAGCGTGGTTCGCTAACGCTGACGCCGCAACCGACGCAAGGTGTCACCTATGCCACCAAAATCGACAAGAACGAAACGCGGATCGATTGGGCAAAACCGGCGCGCGAGGTGCACAACCACATCCGAGGCCTGTCGCCGTTTCCCGGCGCCTGGTTCGATCTCGACGGCGTGCGCATCAAGGCGCTGCGTTCGACGCGCGGCGAGGGAAGGGGCGCGCCGGGCGCTGTGCTCGACGATCATCTCACGATTGCCTGCGGCGACGGCGCGGTGCGGCTCACGCACGTGCAGCGCGCCGGCAAGCAGCCGATGAGCGTGGAGGAATTTCTGCGCGGGACGCCGGTGCAACAGGGAACCGTGCTCGGCTGAGCACCCGGGAAACGAAATGCCGCGCTACAAGCTGACCATCGAGTATGACGGCGCGCCTTTCGTGGGTTGGCAAATCCAGGCCGACCAACCGACCGTGCAGGGCGTGCTCACCGCGGCCGTCGAGGCGCTCTCGGGCGCGAAAACCAACGTCCAGGGCGCCGGTCGCACCGATGCCGGCGTGCACGCGCGCGGTCAGGTCGCCCATGTCGATCTCGCCCGGGATTGGGACGCCGACACCATCCGCGATGCGCTCAACGCGCACTTACGGCCGCACCCGGTGGCGGTGCTTGCCGCCGAGCGCGCGGCCGACGATTTCAACGCGCGCACCTCGGCGATCAAACGCCACTATCTCTATCGTATCATCAACCGCCGCGCCGATCTGACGGTCGACGCCGGTCATGCCTGGCGCGTGCCGCGTCCGCTTGACGCCGCGGCGATGCATGCGGCGGCGCAGCGCCTCATCGGCAAGCACGACTTCACGACATTCCGCTCGACCGAATGCCAAGCCAAGTCGCCGCTGAAAACGCTCGACGTACTCGATGTCGCGCGCGACGGCGACGTCATCGAGGTGCGGGCTTCGGCGCGCTCGTTTCTGCACAGCCAGGTGCGCTCGATGGTCGGTTCGCTGGTCGCGGTGGGCGAGGGCAAATGGAGCGCCGACGATCTGGCTAAGGCGTTGGCCGCGCGCGACCGTACCGCCTGCGGCCAGGTGGCGCCGCCGGACGGGCTTTTTCTGATGAAGGTCGAGTACTAAGCGCGGCTACAGCTCGGGAACGACCGGAAGGCCGTCGGCACGTTCGGTGCGGAGCGTGATGCGCTCGCGCGTGCCGCAGGTCTTGCACTCGTAGCTGTAGACCCCTTCGGTTCCGCTATCGCTGATGCTTTTGGTCAGGCTGGTCAGCCACATCTCTTCGCCGCAATACACGCATGACGGCGCATGGCCGGCGACCACTTCATCGGGCGAGTGTTTCTTGTCTTCGTGCAGGAAGGTGGGGACCACGGCCGGCGTCCTTGGTTGGGTTTCCTGCCCCACCTAATGCTCGAAGCGGCCGGCGGTTCCAGCAAGCCTGTCCTTGTCGCTATGTCATTTCTTAACGTGGGACGGTCAGACGAAGTAACGGTCGATAATCGTGCGATAGATCGCGGTGAGCGCGACGAGGTCGGCGACCGGCACACGCTCGTCGACCTGGTGCATGGTCTGCCCAACCAAACCGAATTCCACCACCGGGCAATAGTCCGTGATGAAGCGCGCGTCCGATGTGCCGCCGCTGGTGGACAGCTCTGGCGTGCGCCCGGTTGCTGCCTTGATGGCCTCGCTCACCATGTCGGTGAACGGCCCCGGCTTGGTGACGAAGACGCCGGCGTTCGAGGGTTGCCACGTGAATGCAAATTTTATCGTCCCAGCGGCCGCCTTTTCGGCGCGGGCTTGCAGTAAAGCCTTCAGCGATTCGACGGTGTGAAAATCGTTGAAGCGAATATTGAATTGCGCGCGTGCCTCGCCAGGAATGAGATTGACGGTCTTGTTGCCGACGTCGACCGAGACGAATTCCAGGTTCGACGGCGGAAAGTTTTTATTGCCGACGTCGAGCGGCTCCGACTTGAGGGCGTCGATCAACTTGACGATGCCGTGCACCGGATTCACGGCCCGGTCCGGGTAAGCGACGTGGCCTTGCCGGCCGGTCACGAGCAGATGGCCGTTGAGCGAGCCGCGGCGGCCGATCTTGATGGTGTCGCCGAGCGCCTTGACGTTGCTCGGCTCGCCGAGAATGCAGTGGTCGAACTTTTCGCCGCGTTCGGCCGCCCACTGCAAAAGCTTCGGCGTGCCGTTGACGGCGATGCCTTCCTCGTCGCCGGTGATGAGGAAGGAAATCGAGCCCTTGACCTTGCCGCTCTTGGCGGCGAGATGATCGAGCACGGCGGCAACCGCGCAGGCGATGCCGCCTTTCATGTCGACCGCGCCGCGGCCGTGAAGTTCGCCGCCATCGACCTCGCCGCCAAACGGCGGATGCGCCCAGGCCGTCTCATCGCCTGGCGGCACCACGTCGGTGTGGCCGGCAAACGTCAGATGCGGCGAGGACGTGCCGATGCGCGCATAAAGGTTCTCGACGTCCTCGGCGCCCGGCTCGTGGAACGTCATGCGGTGCACGGTGAAGCCCGCAGCCTTCAGCGTGCGTTCGAGAAACGCCAGCGCGCCGCCTTCCGCCGGCGTGACGGATCGGCAGCGCAATAGATCGCGGGCGAGGGCGACGGGATCGGCGGGCATTAGTCTCGGAGCAATTCGTTGATGCTGGTCTTCGAGCGCGTCTTTTCATCGACTCGCTTGACGATGACGGCGCAATAGAGGTTCGGTCCGGGCGCGCCATTCGGCAACGGCTTGCCCGGCGTCGTGCCTGATACCACGACCGAATAAGGCGGCACTTCGCCTTGATAGATTTTGCCGCTGTCGCGGTCGACGATCTTGGTCGACATGCCGAGATAGACGCCCATGCCGAGTACGGAGCCCTCGCGCACGACGACGCCTTCGACAACTTCGGAGCGCGCGCCGATGAAGCAATTGTCCTCGATCACCACAGGGCCGGCCTGCAGCGGCTCAAGCACACCGCCGATGCCGACGCCGCCGGACAGATGCACGTTCTTGCCGATCTGCGCGCAGGAGCCGACCGTCGCCCAGGTGTCGACCATGGTGCCGCGATCGACATAGGCGCCGAGATTGACGAAGGACGGCATCAGCACCACGCCGGGCGCGATGAAGGCAGAGCGGCGCACTACGCAGCCGGGGACGGCGCGGAAGCCAGCCTTCCTGAATTTTGCCGACGTCCAGCCCTTGAACTTGGAATCGACCTTGTCCCACCACACCGCCTTGCCGGGGCCGCCGGGGATGACGCTCATGTCGTTCAAGCGGAAGGAGAGCAGGACAGCTTTCTTCAGCCACTGATTGACGTGCCAGGCGCCATCGGGGCGCTTTTCGGCGACGCGCGCTGCGCCGGCGTCGAGCAATTCGAGCGCGGACGCAACCGCCTTGCGCACGGCGCCTTTGGTCTTCGGGCCGATTTTGTCGCGGTCCTCGAAGGCGTCGTCGATCGTCTTGGCAAGCTTGTCGGTGGACATCGGGAACCCTGCGCGTTCGGTTGCGGGTTGTCGGGGGCGGGGCAGCCTATGTCAAGCCGGGCGGCGGTCCTGCACGATTTGCGCGAGAAAGCCGGCAAGGTGGTCGGTGACGTGGTCGACGTGCGGCTCGTCGCGCCCGCTCAATTCCCAATCCTCGCGAAACAGCTCGCGCTGGCCTGCCGGCACGACCAGCACGGTGATCATGCCGAGCGCATGCGGCGCCTCGAGATTGCGCGCGAGGTCCTCGAACATGGCGGCCTTGGTCGGATCGACTTTATGGAGTCCCAGAAAGCGCTCGTAGGTTTGTAGCGCCGGCTTCGGCTCGAGTTCGGCCGCAACGATGTCGAACACGTCCTCGAAATGCTGGTGGATCTCCAGCCTCCGCATCACCGCGTCGGCGTGTTTGCGGGTGCCGTTGGTGAGGATCAGCTTGCGGCCGGGCAACTTCTCCAGCGCCGCGCCGAGCGCCGGATTGGGCTCGAGCGGCGAGTGATCGATCTGGTGCACGTAGTCGAGATAGTGGTCGGGATCGAGCCCGTGCTCGGTCATCAATCCGCGCATGGTGGTGCCGTAGCGCTTGTAATAGTCCTTCTGCACGCGGAACGCCTCGTCCTTCGACACCTTGAGGAATTCGGCGACATAGGCGCGGATGCGGTCGTCGACCTGCTGCCAGAGCAGGTGATGCGGATAGAGCGTGTTGTCGAGATCGAAGACCCAGGTGTCGACGTGGTCGAAATCGCGGGGATTGCAATACGACGGCGTCAAGGTTGCCAGGTCTCGGCTAGTGCGCGTCACATCGCGGCCGCAGCCGGCTCACGGAGGACCGCGCGGGCCACTGGCGGCTGATTGTGGAGTGCTGCGATTTGTCGGTCGATAGTGGCCACGACCTTGCGCGAGAACGGGCCGAGGTGAAGATAGATGGCCATCATCAAGACGAGGAACCGCACCGAGCTGGGGTTGCTTGCGGCACACTCGGTAAAGGTCTTCCAGAAAAGTTCGCGCACTTCCGGCAGCTGATTGATGATTTTTTGCACGGTTGCAAGCGAGCCCGCTCTGAGCTTGATGTCGCCTGCAGGCGGTTCACGCCGTCCCTTAGAGCGGTCTAACAAACCAGAAAGGCGCTTGAGCCTGCTGGCGAAAGCGACCGGATCGTAAACCTGTTGCAGCACGCGGCGATAGTCGGCCAGGATGTCTTGGCGCGGCCGCAAGGTATCGAAGTTTAAACCGGCCGTGCATTGATCGCCGTCGCCTGCCACCTGTACGTCGTGGCCCGCATGCAGGCGCCCCTCCGCGGCGAGGCGCCGGCCGAGTTGCGTACTGGACAGCGCGTAGAGCAGTCCGACCATGGCGACAGGAATCGCGGTTTCGTCGATCAGCTCGATCATGGGTTCCGCAATGGACCCCTTCTCGCTATCGAAGCCGACGATAAAGCCTGCCGTTACAAACATGCCATGCGCATAGATGCGGTGAATACTCTCGGCAATGTTGCGCCGCGTATTCTGCTTCTTCTGCATCTGCTTGAGCGTTTCGGTATCGGGACTTTCGATACCGACAAAGACCGCGAAGAAATTGGCATCGCGCATCAATCGCAGGAGTTCGTCATCGTCGGAAAGATTGAGCGACGCCTCGGTCGAGAATTCGAACGGATGATCGTGCTGTTCGAGCCACGTCTTCAGATGGGGCAGAAAGGCCTTTACGGCCTTTTTGTTGCCAATCAGGTTATCGTCGACGAAATCGACGTGGCCGCGGTAGCCAAGCTCGTGCAGGCGATCGAGCTCCGCCAGCATCTGCGCATCGGTCTTGGCGCGCGGCACGCGGCCATAGAGCTCGATGATGTCGCAGAATTCGCACAGGAACGGACAGCCGCGCGAGAACTGGACGCCGATGTAGAGATACTGGTCGAATTTGAGCAGATCGAAGCGTGGGATCGGGCTTTTCGTGACGTCGGCCTGGAACTTAGGGGCTTCGAATACGCCGGAACGCTGTCCGGCCTGCCATGCCGCGATGAACGCATCGATGACGCTCTCGGCCTCGCCGAGAACCTGGAAGTCAGCCGCTTTGTAGGCGTAAGGGTGCGAGGTGACATCCGGACCGCCGACCACGGCCGGTTTGCCGTGCGCGTGAGCCATCGCGATGATGCGCAGCGAGTCGGCCTGCTGAAACAGCATGCCGCCGGTCATCACCATGTCGGCCCAGTCCAGATCGCCCTCGGCCAAATCCTCGGTATTGCGGTTGACCAGCCGTACCTCCCAAGAGGGCGGCAGCATCGCCGCGACGGTGATCATTCCGAGCGGCGCCGTGGGATAGCGGGCGCCCACGATTTCGCAGGCCGGGGTGTAGACCCAGAACGAGTCGGACGCGAATCTTGGGTAGACCATCAGTACGCGACACGAGCGTTCGGCCATTGGAACTTTTTTCTCCCCCGCCGCAATATCTCACGAATGGCTGCGCGCGCAAAGCCGCGTGCTGCATTGAAAACGCAAGCATATCTGGCTCAAGGTTCTCGGAACCGGACCGTGGCAGCAGACTGATTGCCGAGATCGATCAGCGCAAAACCGGCTGTATTGAGGCCGCGCGTGGCGCAGTCTTTGTGGTCGGAGAGTTCGAACTTGCCGTCACGCGTGCACAGCGTCACGTTGCCGCCCCAAGAGAGCGGCGTATCGCCGCGCGTGATGGTGCGGCCGTTGCTGTCCACCGCCTCGGCATAGCTGTAGAGCCGGTGCGGGTCGCCGTGCAGGTCGGGGCGCAGGCACTGCCCGGCCGCGACGCGGTACCAGCCGCGGGTGACGATCGAGCCCATTTCGACCACGCCGAGCGCCGCCATCACCGGATATTTGGTGTCGTTGCACCAGGAGAAGCCGGCGCCTTCTGGGTTGGCGGCGGCGGCAAACAGCGCGTCGAAGAATTCCGGCTTGGCGACGATATCGGCGGGCAGCTTGCGCGCGGCAAGAAACTTGGCGATCGCGCCTTGCGTCTTGGCGCCCTGCACGCCGTCGATCGGATAGGCGTCGTAACCGGCGATGGTGAGCAGGCGCTGGACGCCGGCGAGCCGCGCCTGCGCATCATCGTAGTCGGCCTCTTCCGCCAGATTGACGGTCGGCCCGTTCGGCGTATCGGAAGGCCGCGCTGCGGAAAAGCGCGTCTGCTGGTTGACCGGACAACCACGCGCATTGCTGATCGTGAAGTCGCCGTCGCGGATGCACAATTCGGCTTGGCTCGCCTGCGGCAACGGTGCGCTGCCATAGACCGCAGGCGCGCGCGCATGGACGTAAACCATGTCGGCATCGAGCGCGCCGTCGATCACCTTGCGGCAGGCGCCGGAATCGATGCGGAACCAGCCGCGCGTTTCCACATTGGCGCGCTTTTCCAGCCCGATCGCCGCCTCGACACGATAACTGGTGCGATTGCACAGCGTCAGCTCGGCGTGCGCGGGGACCGACGCAAGCGCCCACAGTCCTGCCAAGCCATAGACCAGACGGCGAATCATTCCTGCATGGTAAGGCCTGTGGAGGACTTAATCCTTGGGCACACCCGCAATCTCCAGACCGTCGCTGAGCCTCGACATGAATGTCCGGGGAAACGGCCAAGCTTGTCTTGCTTCCGTGGCGGTCAAATCGGGCTCTTTCCGCATCAGGCGGCGGCCCATCCGCCGGGCCTCTGCCCGCGACCCCGTGAGGGCTGTTGCGGCGACCGCTATCCTTTGCGCCCAGAAAGATTCCGGATAGCCCTCGATCCCGCTCTGCACCCACAAGGCCGCGCGGTCGTAACGCTCCGCCGAGAAATGCGCGCAGCCCATGCCAATGAATGTAATGTGCCGCAGCGGTTCGAACGGCATCAGATGAAGAGCGGTTCTCAATTCACGGATCGCACCGTCGCCATCTCCGAAATAGGCCGACATCCATCCGCGGCGGATCCACGCATAGGCCAGCCATGGATCAAGCGCCAATGCCCGTTCAAGCCGCCGGTCCGCTTCTTCGAGCCGATGTAAAAGCACCAAAGCGCCGCTGCTGAGCGTCAGCGTCAGGGCGTCGTCCGGCGCAAGAGTCTGAGCCTCCTCAGCGAGCTTATGCGCCTGATTGCGGTCAACATCCGGAGTTGCACCGAAATTGTGGGCTGCACGCTGCGCCCAGCACCAACCGGCAACGGCCTTCGCCAGCCCATAGCCGGGAGCCAGCTCCTGGGGGCGGCTCAGTCTTTCCAGAGCCGCGTTGCATTGTCTGCGCTCCACCGCGAACGCGAAGGGCAGGGCGCTTAATGTCAGCCGGATTGCCTCGTCGATGTCGCCGTCAATATTGTTGTTCGCCGATGCAAGCCTCGTCCGTTGGATCGTCGCCGACGGGAGCTCGCCAAAGACCTTTCGATATTGATCGGCAAATCGGCCAAGCTGGCTGAAGCCGTTGGCAAGCGCGATGTTCGTGACCGTGGCGCTCGGTGCCGAATGTTGCAGGTCTTGGCGCGCGCGCGATAGGCGCATTCGACGTACCCAACCGAGCGGCGTCGTCTGCAAAAACATCTTGAAGTGGGTTTCAAGCGTCCGGGGACGAACGCCGCCGACCTCGGCAAGTTTTTCGAGTTCGATCGGCTCGGACAAATGCCCGCGCAGCCAGCCAAGGACACGAACCAGATCCGACGGCAATGCCGGCGAAAATCCCTGACAATCCGGTGCCTCGCGATGACCGTCGGATGTGGTGATCGGGTCAGGTGTCGACATGGCCGCCATCAAACGAGTCCAGCCGCGCCCCATCCGCCAGCTTAGTCCTTTTTCAGCGTCATTTGAATATTGAAGCGAGACCTGCATAGCGAACCGGCTTTGACGGCCACAATCTCATCGGCGGCGACCATCGAGAGTCCCGCAATCCCAATGGAGTAAAAAGTGGCTGATTTACGCAACTCCAGACGCGCATTCCTGGCTGCGATCGCGATGTTGGGGCTCGGGCTGTCTTCGTCGTCCGCGATCGCACAGAAATTTGAAGTCAAGTCGATTGCCGAGAAGAAAATCCAGAACCTGCCCTCCGGAACGCTGTTCTGGCGGATCGATAATTTTCCGACGTTAGCGCAAGCGCAGGCGGCAGCGGGGCCCACCGCGCTTGCCGCCGAAGCCGCGGGCAAGGCTTGGCTCTTCACGCTGGGACCTAAGGGCGGGTCATCGCCCGGCGGCACCAAGGTGGCCGAGATCGGGCCGATGCCCCCCATTCAAGCGCCAGAATATTTGCTGCGCATCAACCTCACCGGCGGCCCGCCGGGTGTTAAAACGCCGGTCCACATGCACCCGGGTTCCGAAACATTCTACGTGCTGAGCGGGCAACTGAGCCAGAAAAGTCCGCACGGCGTGAGCCATATTAGTGCCGGGCAATCCATGCCCGGCCATGGTCCCGGCGTGCCGATGGAAGTTTCAAACAGCGGCACCGGTGAACTGACGGCGCTGGTCATGTTTGTCATGGACGCCACCAAGCCGTTCTCGTCGCCCGCCAAGATGCCATGAGGCGCAAGTCGACGCGTTGATGGACCCGCGTCTAGCGGTGGATCAGCGTGCCGACGCCGAGATCGGTAAGCAGTTCGAGCAGA
>DASUGZ010000169.1:0-8120 GCA_036273755.1 Pseudolabrys sp. | reverse complement strand
AGCGATCGAATTCTTCTCGGCGTCTTTGTCGTACGACTTGACCGGAAACTTCACCCACACCGTATCTGAGGTATAATCCTCGTACTCGACCTCGGCCTCCGCGAGCGCCGTCTTCTCCACCACGCTCCACATCACCGGCTTCGAGCCGCGGTACAGCGTGCCGTTGGCGGCGAACTTCATCAGCTCGCGCGCGATCTGCGCCTCGGCGAAGAAATCCATCGTCGTGTACGGGTGATCCCAGTCGCCCTCGACGCCGAGGCGTTTGAATTCCTCGCGCTGCACGTCGAGCCAATGCTGAGCATAGGCGCGGCACTCCTGGCGGAACGCCACCATCGCGGCCGGGTCGCTCAAGTCCGGCTTCTTCTTGTTCTTGGAGCGGTAGCGCTCCTCCTCGATCTTCCACTCGATCGGCAGTCCGTGGCAGTCCCAGCCCGGCACGTAATTGGAATCGTAGCCGAGCATCTGCTGCGAGCGCGTCACCACGTCCTTGAGAATTTTGTTGAGCGCGTGGCCGATGTGAATATTGCCGTTCGCATACGGCGGACCGTCATGCAGGATGAATTTCTCGCGGCCCTTCGCTTCAGCGCGCAACTGGCCGTAGAGGTCGCTGTCTTCCCAGCGATTGAGGATCTTCGGCTCGGCCTGCGGCAGGCCCGCGCGCATCGGGAAATCCGTCTGCGGCAGGAACAGCGTCTCGGAATAGTCGCGTTTTTGCTCGGGATTCTGGCTCGACATGGCGGGGTGTTTAGCAGGCGGATTCGGCATCGGAAAGGCGCAAAACGCCCGTCAGATTTGCCCCAGCACTGGGAAGATGTCGCCGGCGCGCCTGAGCACCTCGCGCGCCTGGCCGCTGTCGGTCGCAATCTGGCGCTTGAGCGTCTCGACCGAATCGAAGGTCTGCTCGTGGCGGATCCAGCCGACGAAGGCGACGTCGAGCGCCTGCCCGTAGAGATCGCCGTCGAAGTCGAACAGGTACACTTCGAGCAGCGGCGCGCCGGCGTCGAACATCGGGCGGATGCCGAAGCTGGCGACGCCGTCGCGCCGTTTGCCGTCGATGCCGACGCGCACGGCGTAAATGCCATGCTTGAGGCCGCAGGACGGATCGAGCTTGACGTTGGCGGTCGGAAAGCCGAGGTCGCGGCCGCGCTTGTCGCCGTGGATCACCTCGCCGGAGGCGAACCACGGCGCGCCGAGCAGCTCGGCCGCCTCCACCACCTTGCCCTGACTCAAGGCGGTACGCACCGCGCCCGACGACACCGGCCGGCCCTCGTCTTCGAGCGGCGGCACGATGTCGACCGCAAAGCCGAGCCGCGCGCCTTGCTCCGCCAGATAGGCCGGCGAGCCGGTGCGCTTATGGCCGAAATGAAAATCGAAGCCGATCGCCGCGCCGCCGATGCCGAAGCGGCCGACCAGGATGCGCTCGATGAAATCGGCGGCCGAGGTGGCGGCAAGCCCGGCGTCGAACGTCATGACGATGGCGCCGTCGAGCCCGCTCGCCGCCAGAAGCCGCAGCCGGTCGCGCTCGCTCGACAGTTGAAACAGCGCGTCCTGCGGCCGCAGGAACACGCGCGGATGCGGCGAAAACGTCAGCGCCGCGGCCTTGCGTCCGAGCGTCCTGGCGCGCGTAACCGCGGCGTTAATTACGGCGCGATGGCCGCGGTGCACGCCGTCGAAATTGCCGATCGCGACCACCGCGCCGTGCAGCGGCCCGATATCGCGGCCATCGCGGTCGCGGGCGACGTGAAAGCCGGTCGATCTGCTCATTTTGACGCCATGTCGCCCTTTGCCGCTCTTTCGCGTCCGCTACGGTTAGCGCGCGGTTAACAAAGTTTCAAATTGGCCGGCTATTCGAGGCCGTTGGGTCGGCTATGCAAAGCCACTTAACCGGTTATTCAAAGCCGCCGGGTACCTTCCGCCCCGGTGGGGAAACACTTTTCGGGTATAGCGCCATGGCAGTCGACACTTCCATTCCGGTTCTGATCGTCGACGACTACAACACGATGATCCGCATTATCCGGAATCTTCTGCAACAGCTCGGTTTCGGCGAGATCGACGAAGCCAACGACGGCACGGCGGCGCTCGCCAAAATGCGCATGCGCCGCTACGGCCTCGTCATCTCCGACTGGAACATGGAGCCGATGACCGGCTACGACCTGCTGCAGGAAGTGCGCAACGATCCGCAGCTGGCGCGGACTCCCTTCATCATGGTGACGGCGGAATCCAAGACCGAGAACGTGATCGCGGCCAAGAAGGCCGGCGTGTCGAACTACATCGTCAAGCCGTTCAACGCGCAGACGCTCAAGAGCAAGATCGACGCCGTGTTCGGCGCCATGTCGGCTTCGCCGCGTTAATCTCACCACGTCAATTCGCGCATCACCGCCTTCGGCATCTCGCCGGCGGCGGCGAATGTCGTTCTGAGCAGCGCGCCGTCGGGCCGCTCGCGCCCGCCCAGTTCCTCGGCGTGGATGCCCGAGGTCACGAACAGGAAGTCGACGCCGAGCGCGCGGGCGCCCTTGAGATCGGTGCGCACCGAATCGCCGATCGCCAGCACGCGGTTCAGCGCGGCGCGCTTGCCCGCCGCCGTCGCCGCCTTGGCGAGCGCCATGTCGTAGATCGGCCGGTACGGCTTGCCGGCGTAGAGCACCTCGCCGCCCATGGTCGCGTAGAGGTCGGCGATCGCGCCGGCGCAGTAGACGAGCTGCGGGCCGCGTTCGACGACGACGTCGGGATTGCCGCAGACCATGAACAGCTTGCGTTCGCGCATGCGCTCCAGCCGCGCGCGATAGTCGTCCGGTGTCTCGACTTCGTCGTCGTCGAGGCCGGTGCAGACGACGTAATCGGCGCGCTCGAGCGGGACGGTGTTCAGTCCGGCGAACATCGAACGGTCGCGCTCGGGGCCGAGATGGAACAGGCTTTGCCCCGGGCGCGATTCGATCACCCCGCGGGTGACGTCGCCGGAGGAGACGATGGCGTCGTAGGCTTCGCGCGGCACGTGCAGCCTGTCGAGCTGGCGCGCCACCACGTCGCTCGGACGCGGCGCGTTGGTGATCAGCACCACGGTGGCGCCCATGGCGCGGGCGCGCATCAGCGCGTCGCAGGCATGCGGAAAGGCGGCAAGGCCGTTGTGCACCACGCCCCAGACGTCGCTCAACAGCACGTCGTAGTCGGGCGCCAGCGTGGAAAAATGCGGGATGATCGGCGGCACGGACATATTTTTCTCTCCCCTTTGTAAAGGGAAGCGAAAAGCTCAGCCAGTGCCGGTCGGGGCCAATTCGCCCGCGTCGGAGCCGCCCTGCAAGGCGTCGGCTCGCACCGGACGCGGCGGCGAGAACAGGAAGCCCTGGCCGAAGCGCACGTCGTAGTCGAGCAGGTCGACCACCGTGCTTTCGTTTTCGATCCGCTCGATGATGAGGTCGACGCCGGCGCGCGCCAACAGGTCGGCGAGATCGCTGGGATGGATGTCGCTCTGCGCGCCGGTTGCGGGGCTGAGCAGCAACGTGGCCGGCACCTTGAGGAAACGGAACGAACGGCTGGCGAGTTCCTTCGGCTCCAGCCGCAGGTCGGTGACGTGATCCATGGAGAAGCGGAAGCCGCGCTCGGCCAGCGCCGCCAAGGCTTCATGTTCGATGGGGCCGAAGGCGCGAACATCGCGCTGCCTGAACTCGAAGGTCAGCGATCCGTTGAGCGCGCGGTTGGCCTCCATGAAATCGAGGAACTGACGGAAGTACACCGGGTCGGCCAGCGTCGAAGCGCCGACATTGCAGAACAGGCCGACGTCGCGGTTCTTCAATTGCAGCCGGCGCGTGATCTGCACGCAGCGGAACAGCAACAAATTATCGAGCTTGGGCAAGAGGCCGACGCTGTCGGCGACATCGATGAATTCGCCGGCCGGGACGACATCGCCGTCCTCGGTGCGCAGGCGCGACAGCGCCTCGTAGTAGCGTACCTTGCGCTGCGGCAGGGTGACGATCGGCTGCAGATAGAGATCGATGCGGCTGGCATCGGCCGCCTTGCCGATCAGTTCGACAATGCCTTCGCGGCTCAGCCCGCGAAACCGACGCTGGCCGCCGGCCTCGCTTTCGCTCGGCGGCGGCGATGACGGCGGCGGCGATGACGGCGGCAATATGTGGGCGATTGGCTCCGGCGCCGGCGGCAGCGGCGCCGGCGGGTCCAGAACGCCCTGCCGCTGCAGGGCGGCGGCATGGTGCGCCACCGTGTCCGCGAGATGCCGCACCAGGACGCCAAGTTCGCCAATCTCGACAGCGATCGGATCGACCGTGGCGTGCCCCCGGTGCATGGCGCCGTCGACCCGGTTTTCCACGCTGCCGACGCGGCCCGCGGTTTCCGCAACCTGGCGGGCGAGGTCGGCGGTGGCGCGCGACAGATCGGCGATCTGATCCTCGACCTGGCCGCGATCGCGCAGCCGGCCGCCGACGCCGTTGAACAGCACGAGGCCGGTGAACGCGGCCAGCGCGATTGTCGCGGCGGTGCCGGCGTCGAATTTGAGGCCAAGATAGAGCACGCCGCCGAGCGAGCCGGCGATGATCACCATGCAGACCGCGATGAAGACGGCACTGATGCGACGCATGAGTTCGATCCCGGGCGAAACCGCAGGGCAGTCAAGGCCGACGTGATTCGCGCCCCTGCCCCCAATGTCCATAAGCCCGCGGGTCTGCGCAACCTCGAACACCTGCTATGGTAGTGTCATATCGCGCGTTATGCGCAGGAACTTGAACGGTTTTTTGGAATTTGTGCCGATGCCCGAGACCCGCAGCCAAGCCACCGCAGCTTGGATCAACGCTCATCCGGGGCGGGCTTTCGCCGCTTTTCTCGGCCTGCATGCGGCGGTATGGACGGCATTACCGACCTTGCTCTACCCGAACCTGCCGCTCGATTTGATCGAAGCGCTGATTTACGGGCGCGAGTGGCAGCTCGGCTATGACAAATTGCCCCCTTTGCCCTGGTGGCTGGTGGAGGCGGCGTATCAGCTCGTCGGCCACGACTTTGCGTATTACCTCCTGGCGCAGATCGCGGTCGCAGCGGGCTTTGCCTTCGTCTATTTGACGGCGCGGGCGCTGGTCGGGACGGCCGGCGCGCTTATTTCGGTCCTGATCGTCGACGGGCTGCATTACTTCAACTACACCGCCGCCAAATTCAATCACGACGTCATCCAGCTGCCGTTCTGGGCGCTGGCCGGCTTTGCCTTCCACCGCGCGTTGCGCGGCCGGCGGAACGCCGACTGGCTGCTGCTCGGCCTCGCCATCGGCATTTCGCTGTGGGCGAAGTATTTCGTCGCCGTGCTGGCGGTTCCCTTGGCGCTGTTCGTTCTGTTCGACGGCGAGGCGCGCCAGACCCTGAAGACGCCCGGCCCCTATATCGCCGTCGCCGTCGCGCTCGTGACCATGGCGCCGCATCTGGTCTGGCTGCTGAACAACGATTTCCTGCCCTTCAGCTATGCCGAACATCGCGCGGTGCCCTCGCGCGGGCTGATCGACCACGTCTGGCGCCCGCTGCAATTTGCTATCGGGCAGTTGTTCTTCCTGATCCCCTCGCTCCTCATCACCGCGCCTCTATTCTGGCCGCGCCGGCAGCAGAGCGAAGCGCAAGCCAAGCCGCAAGCCAAGTCACAAGCCGACGCCTACGACCGCCGCATCGTCACGCTGCTCGCCTTCGGACCGGTCGCGACGGTCCTGGCGCTGGCGGCGCTCAGCGGACGCGGCACCATCGCCATGTGGGGCTATCCGCTGTGGCTGTTTCTCGGCTTGTGGATCGTGCTGGCCGCGCAGCGCGCGCTCGATGGCGCACGGCTCGCCCGCCTGTCGGCAATTTGGGCAGTGGTGTTCACGGGCTTGGCTCTAGCCTTCATCGCCAACTACGCGGTGCTGCCGCAGTATGATCACCGCTACCGTGCGGTGTTCTATCCCGGCGCCGACATCGCGCGCGAGATCTCCGACCGCTACCGCGCCGTGACCGGCAAGGCGCCGGCTTACGTCATCGGCACAATGTGGGATGGCGGGAACATCGAACACTACGCGCCGAGCCATCCGCGCACTCTGGTCGACGGCAAACCGGCGCGCGCGCCGTGGATCGATCTCAACGACTTGCACGCGCGCGGCGCGGTGGTGGTGTGGACCGCCGGCGATCTGCACGTCATTCCGCCGGAATTGCGGACCGTCGCCGCCGATGCCGCGGTGCAGCCGCCGTTCCTGCTCGACGATCTGCGCGGCGGCAACAAGACCAATGTCGGCTGGGCGATCCTCTTGCCGCGGCCGGCCTATGCGGTGCTTACGCCACGGCCTTGATGACCTTGCCGACCTTGTCGAACATCTCGCCGATCTGCGCTTCGGAAACGATCAGCGGCGGGCTCATGGCGAGCGTATCGCCGACCGCCCGGAACATGATGCCGTGCTCGAAGAAGCCGAGATCGAGCGCTTCCATGCCACGTTTGCCGACGCCGTCCGGCTTGCTGGCGAGATCGATGCCGACCGTCATGCCGACCGGCCGAATGTCGAGCACGTTGGGCAAGCCCTTGAGGCCCATCGCGGCCTGCGCCCACGGCGCTTCCAGTTTGCGTGCGCGCTCGAACAATTTTTCGTCGCGATAAATGTCGAGCGTGGCAAGACCCGCGGCGCAAGCGAGCGGATGCGCCGAATAAGTATAGCCGTGGAACAGCTCGATGACGTGCGCGGGACCTTGCATGAAGGCGTCGTAGATTCCCTTCCGTACAAGCACGCCGCCCATCGGCACCGAGCCTGAGGTAATGCCCTTGGCGAAGGTGATCATGTCCGGCACCACGCCGTAGCGTTCGGCGGCAAAGGCTGCGCCCATGCGGCCGAAGCCGGTGATCACCTCGTCGAAGATCAAGAGAATGCCGTGCTTGTCGCAGATGGCGCGCAGGCGCTGGAGATAGCCCTTGGGCGGCGCCAGCACGCCGGTCGAGGCGGCGACCGGCTCGACGATCACCGCGGCAATGGTCGAAGCGTCGTGCAGCGCCACCAGACGATCAAGCTCGTCGGCGAGATGCGCACCCCACTCCGGCTCGCCGACCGAGAACGCCTGCTCGGCGCGGTTATAGGTCATCGGCAGGTGGTCGACGCCGGCCACCAGCGTGCCGAACTGCTTGCGGTTGTTAACGATGCCACCGACGGCGACGCCGCCGAAGCCGACGCCGTGATAGCCACGCTCGCGGCCGATCAGCCGCACGCGCGAGGCATTGCCGCGCACGTTGTGAAACGCCAGCGCGATCTTGAGCGCAGTGTCGACCGCCTCCGAGCCGGAATTGCAGAAGAACACGTGATCGAGGTCGCCGGGCGCGAGCGCCGCGACGCGGCTCGCCAGTTCAAACGCCTTTGGGTGCGAGAACTGAAACGCCGGCGCGTAGTCGAGCTCGGCGGCCTGGGCCTGGATCGCTTCGACGATCGGCGCACGGTTATGGCCGGCATTGGTGCACCACAGCCCGGCCGAGCCGTCGATCACCTTGCGGCCGTCGGTCGTGATGTAATGCATATCCTTGGCGCCGGCGATCAGGCGCGGACGCGCCTTGAAGGCCCGGTTGGCCGTGAACGGCATCCAATAGGGCTCGAGATCGTTGGGGATACCGGGTTTCGGCTGTGTCTGTGCTTGTGCCATGACCAACTATACCGCGTTGCTGAATTGCGCGCCTCTGATATGTAGACCGCCAAATGGCCGACAAGCCCAACAAACCGCAAAAACTCAAAGCCCGCCTGCCGCGCGGCCTCGCCGACCGCGGACCGGCCGAGATCGCCGCGACGCGCGAGATGGTGGAGACGATCCGCCTGCAATTCGAGCGCTATGGCTTCGAGCCGGTGGAGACGCCGGCCATCGAATACACCGACGCCCTGGGCAAATTCCTGCCCGATCAGGACCGCCCGAACGAGGGCGTGTTCTCGTTCCAAGACGACGACGAGCAATGGCTGTCACTGCGCTACGACCTGACGGCGCCGCTCGCGCGCTACGTGGCGGAGAACTACCAGCATCTGGCGCTGCCTTATCGCAGCTATCGCTTCGGTTACGTCTACCGCAACGAGAAGCCGGGCCCGGGGCGCTTCCGCCAGTTCATGCAGTTCGACGCGGACACCGTCGGCGCGCCGACGATGGCC
>DASUGZ010000168.1:0-25911 GCA_036273755.1 Pseudolabrys sp. | reverse complement strand
CCGCCAGCGACTTGCCGTAGTAGTCGGCTTGGCTCGCATATTGCTGCATTGCCCAGATGTTCGGACCATTCACGGCGAGCAGGATGTCGCCATGGAGCTGGAGATGGTGCGAGCGGGTATTTTTCGGCGCCGCGACGAACGCCACCGTCTTCGGATTCTTCGCGTCGCGCACATCGACGACGGAAAAACCGTCGCTGAACATGTGACCGACGAACGCGTGCCCCTTGTGCACCATGACTTGCACACCGTCCGGGCGGCCGCCCTGATCGGAATGCGAGACGTAGCGGATGTTCTTAGCGGAGGCACCGGGCGGGATAGCGGTCATGGGAAAAGGCCATCGGATTGGGGGGACGAATTGTTGAGGCCCGGCCCGGCATCGCGCCGGACCGGGCCCCGTCAGTTTGTCGGTCGCGCTTAACCGGTCGGCGGCGCGATTTCGTCGAGACCCTTCTGCCGCGCTTCGGGGCCGAGCTGCGTCACCGCACCCGCCGCGATGACCATCAGGATGGCGAGGCTGACGAACACCGTCATCAAGCCGTAGCCGCTCTGGACCCAGAGAATGGTCGGCATGATGAAGGCCGTCGCGAGGCGGCCGACGCCCGACGCCCAGCCGAAGCCCGAGGCGCGCGCGTTGGTCGGGAATACCTCCGACGCGAAGATCTGCATCGCGTTGCCGGCAACCTGGACGAAGAACACCATGATGAAGCCGGCGACCATCAACTGCGTCCCGGTCGCGGCATTCGCGAATACAACCATCATGATGCCGGCGCCGATGAAGGCGCAGACCGATGTGATCTTACGACCCCAGTTATCAAGCGCATACATCATGAAGACGCTGGCGCACGGCACCGCGAAGTTCATCGCCAACGTGTATTGCAGCGACTTGGTGATGGAGAAACCCTTCGCGTTCATGATATTCGGCAGCCATGCGCCGAGGCCGATGGCGACGCCGAAGAATGCCGTGAAGCAGATCATGCCGGCGATCACGCGGCCCGGGAACTTGCTGAACACAACGCCGAAGGGATCGCTCTTGGTATTGCTGGCGGCGTCGGTCGACAGCGAATTCAGCGGCGGCGTTGAAATGCCGAGGCGTCCGAGCACGTCGAGCGCCTCCTTGCCGCGGCCGTGGGTCGCGAGATAACGCGGCGACTCGGGCAGGGTGAAGCGGAACACCCACACGATCAGCGCGCCAATGCCGACGACCAGCCAGACACCGCGCCAGGCGTGATCGGGATTGCCAAATGCGCTGCCGAAAAACAGCACGAGCGCCGTTCCGATCGGCCACACGCAGGCGCCGCCGATGAAGTGCACGATCGCCAGGATGCGGCCACGGATCGCTTTTGGCGAATACTCGCCGGCATAGGCGAAGGCGAGCGGCTGCTCGGCGCCAATTCCGAGACCGGCGATAAAGCGGCAGACGATGAGCGCCGTCACGTTCGGCGCCAGCGCGCCGAGGATCGTGAACACGCCGAACAGCAGCAGATTGAACTGGTAGATGAAGCGGCGTCCGAAGCGGTCGCTGAATTGGCCTTGACCGGCGGTGCCGATGAACATGCCGAAAATCGTGGCGCTACCGGCCAAGGCGACCTCGGCTCCGGTGGCGAACTTGGATTGCAGGATGAACGGCACCAGCGAGCCGAACACGGTGAAGTCGATGACGTCGAAGAAATATCCGGCTGCGATGAGTCCAACGACCCTGCGGTGCAGCGGCGATATTTTCGCCTCGTCTAACGCGCTACCGACGAAGGCTTCAATGGTTTGAGCCACGGCGTTACTCCCCCTTAGGTCCCGTTTATGATTTGTGCTTGTGCGGCACGGAGGTAGCATGATCCACATTCGAACCGTTGCCTAGCCCCATGTCGGCCAGACACTCGATTCAATGTTGATAGCGTTCAGCAATTTCGATTTGTGAAAAAGCGGGTCGGTTCTGCGAGCGTGGCGTCACCGCGCGGTGGGCATCGACGTCGAATTTGTGCACAGCGGCATGACCGTCACCCGGTCGAGTCCCGCCCGCAGCGGTGCGATGCCACGATCTACTGCGAGTTGTGCGGCTGCCGGAGTGTCGCCACCGGTGCCTCGGTTGCGACTGAAATCGCCTTGGCTGGGGGACCTGGATTCGAACCAAGATTCTCGGAGTCAGAGTCCGATGTTCTACCGTTGAACTATCCCCCAACAGGGCCGGGCGCGACGGTGAAAGCGCCCGCCGGCTGAGGCGCCGGAGGCCCCCTGACATGGGGCAATCGGTGCGATTTGGCAAGTCCGAAGCGCCCGTTGCGGCGAGCCTTAGCGGGCCGCCTGCTTTGGCAGCACGACGACCGTCAGGATCGCGATCAGGCTGAACGCGGCGACAGCCAGGAACACCAGCTTCGGGCTGCCGTGGTCCATGATGGTGCCGAAGATCAGCGGCGAAATGATACCGCCGATATTGAAACCGGTGGTGACGAAGCCGAAAACTTTGCCGAACGAGCCGGGCGGCGTGACCTCCCGCACGATCATGTCGCGCGACGGCATGATGATGCCCGTGCACAGGCCCGCCGCAGACATCGCCGCGATCAGCGTCAGCGCGCCGAGGTCGACTTGCGCGACGAGCGCGATGAACACCGCCATGCCGGCAAGGCCGAGTCCCGCCACCAATCCGTGCCGCGTGGTGCGGCCGACCAGCAAGCCGCCGACCAGAACGCCGACAGCCGACAGCATGAGGTTGCCGGTCAGCGCGGCGTTGGCGACGGTCACCGGCGTGCCGTAGAGCGCGCCGAAGGCGACCACGGAAAAATTGGAAGTGCCGCCGCTGATCAATGCGAGCAGTACAAAGAATAAAAGATTGAGCAGGATCGCCGGCGCCAGCAAGAGGCGCCAGCCGACCGGCGCGTCTTTGTCGCGTGCCGGCGCGGCCGGTTTCACTTCGCCATTGTCGCGCACCGCCATCAGCAGCGCCGCCACCGCAAGGCCGAAGACGCCGGCGCCGACGAAGGCGCCGCGCCAGCCCCACAGGCTCTGCATCAACAGCAGACTCGGCGGCGCCACCGCCGAGCCCAGCATGCCGGCGAAGGTATGCACCGAGAACGCCTGGCCGATCTGTTTGGCCGGCACGTGATGCGACAGCATCGCGTAGTCGGCCGGGTGATAAACCGTGTTGCCGACGCCGGCGACGGCGAACATCGCCACCATCAGCCAGAACGAATGGGTCATCCCCGCGACGATGAAGGCGGTCGCGCCGATCACCAGCCCGCACGTCAGCAGGATGCGCGCGCCGAGCCAATCGACCAGAAAGCCCGCCGGCGTTTGCAGCGCGGCCGACACCACGTTGAAGGCGGCAAGCGCCAGGCCGATCTCGGTGTAGCTCACGCCATAGTCGGCGCGCACGAAGGGCAGCAGCGGCGCCATGATGATGATGTAATAGTGCGAGACAAAATGCGCCGCGCTGACCACGCCGACGACGCGTGCGTGCGGCGCACGGGTCGCGCCCAGAATTTCGGTGGCTTGGCTCATCGTTGTCGGGGTTCCAGCAGGGGCGGGACTATGGCCCGGCGGCCGCCGTCAATCCAGTGCATTTCCAGTGGGTTGGGCATGTGCAGCGGACAGGGCCGCGCTTTGGATTCTTCGCGGCGCAGTAATAAAAGCCGCGTCAATACAAACAGATGTGAAAAGACAACCCGGTGCGCGGTGTTAGCATTCCTGCACAGGCGCGGTGGCCGCGGGGCCCCCGCGCGCAAAGGGAGAGCGAGGGCTCCATGATTACCATCACCGTCAATGGCAAACAGCATCGGCTCGACGTCGAGTCTGAGATGCCGCTGCTCTGGGTCATCCGCGACGAGCTCGGCTTGACCGGCACGAAATTCGGCTGCGGCATCTCCATGTGCGGCGCCTGTACCGTCCATGTGAACGGCGAGGCCGTGCGCTCCTGCGGCATGGTGGTCGGCGACGTCGCCGGTAAATCGGTCACAACCATCGAAGGCCTGTCGCCCGACAGCAAGCATCCGGTGCAGCAAGCCTGGCTCGCCGAAGACGTGCCGCAATGCGGCTACTGCCAGTCCGGCCAGATCATGGCGGCGGCGGCGTTCCTCAAGGAGCATCCCAAGCCGAGCGACGCCGATATCGACGCCAACCTCACCAATATCTGCCGCTGCGGCACATACGTCCGCATCCGCAACGCCATCCATCGCGCCGCGGCGCTGATGAAGACCTGAGCGGGAGGATCGCCATGAACCAGATCGTCAAGACGTTCGTCAGCCGCCGCCAATTCGTCGTCGCTTCGGCGACCGCTGCCGGCGGCCTCGCCATCAGCGTGGCTTTTCCCGGTCTCGCCGATGCCGCCAGTATCGGCTCGCAGGCCTGGGGTCCCGACAACGCGCCGAACGAAGTCAACGCCTTCCTCGCCATCGGCCCCGACGGCGGCATCCTCATTCGCTCGCCGCATCAGGAGATGGGGCAGGGCGCCATCACCGCGCTGCCGATGATCGTCGCCGAAGAGCTCGAATGCGATTGGTCGAAGGTGAAGGTCGAATACGCCTCGCCGGCGCGCAATCTGCGCGAAAAGAATGTCTACGGCCCGATGACGACGGTGGGCAGCCGCGGCGTGCGCACGTCGTGGCAGATGCTGCTGCAGGCCGGCGCCAGCGCGCGCGTGCGGCTGATCCAGGCGGCCGCGCAACGCTGGAACGTGCCGGCGGCCGAATGCGAAGCGGCCGACAGCAAGGTGCTGCACAAGGCGTCCGGGCGTTCGCTCGATTACGGCGCACTTGCCGCCGATGCTGGCAAGATCAAGCTCGACAAGGAGCCGGCGATCCGCACGCCGGACCAGTTCAAGTTCATCGGCAAGCGCGTGGCGCGGCTCGACACGCCGCTCAAGATCAACGGCACCGCTCAGTTCGCCATCGATACGCGTCTGCCGGGCATGGTCTATGCGGCGATCAACGCCTGCCCAGTGCCGGGCGGCAAGCTCGCAAGCGTCGACGAGGCGCCCGCCAAGGGCCGGCGCGGTGTGCAGCACGTCGTCAAACTCGACAACGCGGTTGCCGTTGTCGCCGACAGCTTCTGGCGCGCCAAGGAAGCGCTGGCGCTGCTCAAGCCGGAATGGGACACCGGCGCAGCCGGGAAGACCGACAGCGCGCAATTCGCCAAGATGTATCGCGATACGCTCGATGGGCCGATGGTCGGCGCGCGCAATGACGGCAATGTCGATGCCGAATTCGCGAAAGGCGGCAAGATCGTCGAGGCGACCTATGAAGCGCCTCATCTCGCGCATGCCACCATGGAGCCGCTCAACGCCACGGTGAATCTGCAAACCGACAAGCTCGACGTCTGGCTCGGTTCGCAAACGCCGATGGGCTCGATCCGCCAGGCGGCGGCCGCTTCCGGCCTCAAGCCGGAGCAGATCGAGATCCACAACTGCTTTCTCGGCGGCGGCTTCGGACGCCGCTCGATCAACGACGAGATGCGGCAGGCGATCCTGGTCGCCAAGCAGGTCGGCAAGCCGGTGAAGCTGGTGTGGACGCGCGAAGAAGACGTGACGCAGGACCGCTACCGGCCGCAGGCCGCGGTGCGCATGAAGACCGCGCTTGGGCCGAACGGCATGCCGACCGCGTTCGACGCAAAGATTGCCGTCGGCTCGATCCTGCGCTCGACCGGCATCAACAAGGTCGAAAACGGTGTCGAAGCCCAGGCCGTCGAGGGCTTCGCCAATATCCCCTATGCAATCCCCAGCCTGCGGGTCGGCTGCATGCTGAAGAACACCCACGTGCCGGTGATGTTCTGGCGCTCGGTCGGCTCCTCGCAGAACGCCTTCTTCGTCGAAAGCTACGTCGACGAATTGGCACACACGGCCGGACAGGACGGCTACAAGTTTCGCCGCGCGTTGCTGGCGGGCAAGTCTGACTTCCTCGGCGTGCTGGACAAGATCGCCGAGAAGAGCGACTGGGGCAAACCGCTCGGGCAAGGCCGCGGCCGCGGCATCGCCATCCACGAATGCTACGGCTCGATCATCGGCCAGGTCGCCGAAGTGACGGTCAGCAAGAAAGGCGAGGTGCGCGTCGACCGCGTGGTCGCCGCGGTCGATTGCGGTCATGTCGTCAATCCCGGCATTGTCGAGGCGCAGATCCAGAGCGGCGTCATCTACGGCCTGTCGGCCGCGCTTTACGGCGAGATCACGATCAAGGACGGCCGGGTCGAGCAGACCAATTTCGACAGCTATCAGGTCGTCACTTTGGCGGACACGCCGAAGATCGAAGTGTATTTTGCGCTGTCTGGCGGCAAGAAATGGGGCGGCATCGGCGAGCCCGGCACCGCGGCCACCGCACCGGCGGTCGCCAATGCGGTGTTTGCCGCAACCGGCGTCCGCGCGCGTTCGCTGCCGCTCAAGAACGTGAAGCTCGTCGGGCCGGCGTAGGCCGATCCGCTTCACCTGAGGAGCGCCCGAAGGGCGCGTCTCGAAGGATGGGGCGGTCCATGGTTCGAGACGCGTCGCTTCGCGACGCTCCTCACCATGAGGCCGATAGGGTTTTACGCGCTCTTCTTCTTCGCGTCTTCGATCGCCTGCCAGATGCGCGAAGGCGTCATCGGCATCTCCAGATGCTTGATGCCGTAGTCGGACAGCGCGTCGATCACCGCATTGGCAACGGTCGGTAACCCGCCGGACGTGCCGGCTTCGCCGCAGCCTTTGGCGCCGATCGGATTGCTCTTGGTCGGCACCGGGCGGTTGGTGACGTCGATCATCGGTGCGTCGTGTGCGTGCGGCATGGCGTAATCCATGAACGAGCCGGTGACCAATTGACCATCGGCGTCGTAGACCGCGCATTCGAGCAGCACCTGGCCGAGGCCTTGCACGATGCCACCCTGGATCTGGCCCTCGACGAGCATTGGGTTGAGCACGGTGCCGAAATCGTTGACCGCGGTGTACTTCACGGTGCGCGTGAGGCCGGTGTCGGGCTCGATCTCGACCTCGGCAACGTGGACCCCGTTCGGGTAAGTGCCGGGCACGGCTTCGGTGACATGCGTGACGTCGAGGGTGGCAGGTACGCCATCGGGCAGTTTGAGGCCGCCGCGCAAACGCTCCGCCAATTCCATGATGCCGATGGCGCGGTCGGTGCCGGCGATGACAAACCGCCCGGCCTTGAACTCGATGTCGCTGGCCGAGGCCTCCAGCACATGCGCGGCGATCTGTTTGCCGGCCTCGATCACCTTGTCCGAAGCCTGCGCGATCGCCGTCCCACTCAGCATCGCCGAGCGCGAGCCGCCGGTGCCGCCGCCGGTGACAAGCCGATCGCTGTCGCCTTGCACCAGGCGGATGCGCTCGAACGGAACACCGAGTTTTTCGGTGAGCACCTGCGCGAAGGCGGAGGCGTGACCCTGCCCATAGTCGAGTGTGCCGGTGATGATGGTGACGGTGCCGTCGGCGCCGAAACGGATGGCAGCCTGCTCGGTGGTCATTGCCGCCGTGGTCTCGACGTAACAGGCGACACCCAGGCCACGCAGTTTGCCGGCGCGTTTGCTTTGGCGCTTGCGCTGTTTGAAGCCTTTGACGTCGGCGCGCGCCAGCGCCTCCTTGAATAGCCCGGGGAAATCGCCGCAGTCATAGGCCATGCCGGACGAGGTCTTGAACGGCATCTCGCGCGCCTTGATGAAATTGCGCCGGCGCAATTCGAAACGGTCGATGCCGAGCTGACCGGCCGCATAATCCATGGTGCGCTCCATGTTGAGCGCGCCCTCGGGGCGCCCGGCACCGCGATAGGCCGAGACATGATTGGTATTGGTGAAGACGCATTGCGTCGCCACTTCGAGCAGCGGCGTGCGGTACATGCTGACGATATTCTTGGTGACGTTGAGCGTCGGCAGCAGCGGGCCGAAGGCGGCGCAATAGCCGCCGAGATTGCCGTAGCCGGTAAGGCGCAGCGCCTGGATCAGGCCGTCGCCGTCGAAAGCGACTTCGACCGTCATGTCATAGTCGCGGCCATGATGGTCGGACATGAAACTGCCGGAGCGTTCGTCGGTCCATTTAACCGGGCGCTGAAGCGTGCGGGCGCCGTGCAGGATGCAGACATATTCGGGATACATCGCGGCTTTCATGCCGAAAGAACCGCCGACATTGCCGGTGACGACGCGCACTTTCTCGGCAGGCGCGCCGAGCACCTCGCGCAGCATATTCTTCAGGCCGAACACACCTTGGCTGCACGAATACAACGTCCATTTGTCGGCCTTGGCGTCGAACTCGCCGATCGCGGAACGCGGCTCGATGGCGTTCACCACCAGGCGCTGGTTGACTAGAGGCAGCTTCACGACATGCGCGGCTTTGGCGAAGGCCTCGGCGACTTTCTCGGTGTCGCCGTGATGATAGTCGAGGGCGATATTGCCCGGCACCCCGTCCCAGACCTGCGGCGCGCCGGGCTTGGCGGCATCGCGCGCATTGACCACTGCAGGCAACGGTTCGATGTCGAGCGCCACCGCCTCTGCGGCATCCTTCGCCTGCGCGACGGTTTCCGCGATGACACAGGCGACCGGGTCGCCGACGTAGCGGACCTTGTCGCCGGCGAGCGCTGGCCGCGGCGTATAGCGGATCGGCGAGCCGTCGCGGCTCTTGAGCGGCAGGCTGCATTTCAGCCCGCCATAGGCGGCGAGATCGGCGGCGGTCAGCACCGCGAGCACGCCCGGCAGGGCCTTGGCCGCCGTCGTGTCGACGCCGCGGATCACGCCATGAGCAACTGTGCTTCGCACCATCACCGCATAGGCCTGACCGGGGCGGTTGACGTCGTCGGTGTAGCGGCCTTCGCCGCGCACAAGCGTCGGGTCCTCGCTGCGCCGCACCGGCTGGCCGATGCCGAATTTGGTCAATGAAAGCGTGTTTTCGGAGGTCTGATCGTCCATGCGGGGGCTTGTTGGGGTGGAACCGGGGGCAACCCTCAAATAGAGCAGCAGCGCCGCTCCGACAAGAATGCCTTTCGGGCACGAGGGTTGCGTGAGACGTGGGCGCTGTTACACTTTTCGCGATCTGAGGGAACATTTTGCCGAACCTGGAGCGCTGGGAGGCGGCCGGGGCGGCAGGAAGGCTTAAACGATGAGCGGCGAGGCCGGGGATGACCCGGGCCTCGGCCCCGTTGTGAATCGGGCGCCGCCGGCGCGGCCCCGGTGGGGTCGGCGGTCGCCTGGAGGGACGGACGGCGGCTTGGGCAGCGATCGCGGTGGCGCGAGCTACGCCGCGCTCGATCTCGGCACCAACAATTGCCGCCTGCTGGTCGCGCGTCCGGCCGGCAACAGCTTTCGCGTGGTCGACGCGTTTTCCCGCATCATAAGGCTCGGCGAGGGCGTCACGGCCTCGCGCCGCATCAGTGAGCCGGCGATCGAACGCGCGATCGATGCGCTCACCATTTGCCGCAACAAGATGAAGAACAAGGGCGTCACCCGCGCGCGCCTGATCGCGACCGAAGCCTGCCGCTCGGCGGAGAACGGCGAAGATTTCCGCGCGCGCGTCGCACAGGACGTCGGTCTCGAGCTCGAGGTGATCGATCGCGAGACGGAAGCGCGCCTCGCCGCCACCGGCTGCACCACGCTCATCGACCCACAAGCGGAAGGGGCGGTGCTGTTTGATATCGGCGGCGGCTCTTCCGAATTGGTGCGGCTCGACCGTTCCGCCCAAAGCCATGGCGGACCGCCGCTGCCACAAATCCGCGGCTGGATTTCGCTGCCGCACGGCGTGGTGACGTTGGCCGAGCGCTACGGCGGCGTCACCGTGTCGGCCGATGCCTACGAGGCCATGGTCGGGGACGTGTCGGCGATGATCGCGCCGTTCGCGCGCCAGCACGCTGAAGCCGACTTGCGCAACGTCCATATGCTCGGCACCTCCGGCACGGTGACGACGATTGCCGGCGTGCATCTCAATCTGCAACGCTACGACCGCAATCGCGTCGACGGTTGCTGGATGAGCGAGCAGCAAGTCACCGCCGTGATCGAAAAACTCCTGGCTATGAGTTACGACGAGCGTGCCGCCTCGCCGTGCATTGGCCCGGAGCGCGCCGATCTCGTGCTGGCCGGCTGCGCCATCCTGGAGGCCATCCGCCGCGCCTTCCCGTGCCCGCGGCTGAGGGTCGCGGACCGCGGCCTGCGTGAAGGCATGCTGGTGCAGATGATGCGCGAGGACGGGGTGTGGCAGTAAGGCGTGGGCTCAGTCGCGCGGCGCGCAGTCCGGACTTTTCGTGGTGGCGGACAGGCAGGCCTCGTCGTCACGCTCGATCATGTCCCGCGTCAGTTGGGGCGCCAGCATTCTGAAGCAGTCTTCCGCCACGGCGCTATCGCAAAGCAGCCGCGGGTCGCCCGCGCGCGTGAGATAGGTCGGCGAGACGCCCGCGGAGGGGCGTGGGACGGTGTCCGCGCGCGCCGCAAGCGGGCCAACTAGCAAGATGAGGATGACGAGGCTTCGCATGGCGTTCGTCCTCGCGATCATGCATAGAATTGCGGCGCAAAAAGGATGCAAGGCATGGCGGACCGGCCGCGGCGGATGAAGGTCAGGGTCAAGGACGCGCGGAAGTCGGCGTCGTCGCGGCGCTGGCTCGAACGCCAGCTCAACGATCCTTACGTGGCGCGCGCCAAGCGCGAGGGCTTTCGCTCGCGTGCCGCTTACAAGCTCATCGAGATCGACGACAAGGCGAATATCCTCAAAAAGGGCGCGCGGGTGATCGATCTTGGCGCCGCGCCCGGCGGCTGGAGCCAGGTGGCGGCCAAGCGCGTCGGCGCGCCGGAAGGCCGCGTGGTCGCGATCGATCTGTTGCCGATGGAGCCGGTTGCCGGCGTCGACTTCGCGCAGATCGATTTCCTCGACGCCGCGGCGCCGGAGACCTTGAAAGCGATGCTCGGCGGACCGGCCGATGTCGTGCTCTCCGACATG
The DNA here is from genome assembly GCA_036273755.1 of Pseudolabrys sp. Classification (GTDB taxonomy): domain Bacteria; phylum Pseudomonadota; class Alphaproteobacteria; order Rhizobiales; family Xanthobacteraceae; genus Pseudolabrys. The sequence continues at coordinate 15,041 of DASUGZ010000168.1, read as the reverse complement.
GCTGCCAACGCCACCGGCCATGCCAAGACCGATCACCTCAAGATCATGGCGCTGGTGGAAGCAGCGGTCGAATTCGCCGGCGAGGTGCTCAAACCCGGCGGCGCGTTCCTCGCCAAGGTGCTGCAGGGCGGCACCGAAGCGGCGCTGCTCGCCGCCCTCAAGCGCGACTTCAGAAGCGTCAAACACGTGAAGCCGGCGGCGAGCCGTTCCGACTCGGCGGAGCTCTACCTTTTGGCGACCGGCTATCGCCGGTCGTCTTGATGCCAGGAGCCCTGCGGCCAGACGTCGGTGAATGTGATGCCGCGGCGGGACGCCGAGCCACGGCGCGCTTCCTCGTCATAATAGGCGCGGCGGCGCGCTTCCTCGATGCGTGAAGAGCGGCGGTGCTCGGCCTCGCGGAGCGCGCGGCGGCTGCGGTGATGTTCAACTTGTTCTTGCGGAACGGCTGCCGGCTCGACGGCCTTGGGCGCAGGCGCTCCTTCGTCTTTGTGTTCCTGCGGCGTCACCGCCGCCTGTTTGACCTCATCGGCCTGCGGCGCCGGCTTGACGGCGGCCTTGGCGGCCGCTTCCGCCTCGCGCTTTTGTCGCTCGGCTAGCTTTTCCTCGTCCTGTTTTTTCTTTTGCTCGGCGAGCTTTTGCTCTTCCAGCCGTTTTTTCTCTTCGGCAAGCTTCTGATCGGTAAGTTTCTGCGCTTCTTGCTTCTTCTGCTCGGCAAGGCGCAACTCTTCCTGCTTTTTCTGCTCGGCAAGTTTCTGTGCTTCGAGCTTCTTCTGCTCGGCGAGCCGTTGCGCTTCCAACTTCTTCTGTTCTGCGAGCCGCTGCTCTTCCTGCTTCTTCGCCCGCTCGGCGAGATCGGCGGCCTCGCGCTTGGCGAGTTCGACCGCTTCGGCTTGCTGCTTCTTCTGTTCTTCAGCGAGCTTCTGTTTACGTTCCTCCGCGAGACGAAGCTCGTCCTGCTTCTTCTGCGCGGCCGCGAGTTCGTCTTGTTTCTTCTTCTCTTCGGCCGCAGCATGCGCCAGCGCTTCGCGGGCCGCGGTGGCGCTGGCGTCGCGCGCGATCGCTTTGTTGTAGTCCTCCATCGCTCTGGCGCGCTGGCCCTGCTGCTCGTAGGCAAAGCCGCGCTGGTAATAGGCCTGCGCGTTCTTCGGATCGATCTGGATGACGCGATCGAGGTCGGCGATCGCCTGGCCGAACTTGTTGGCGCGGATCAGCGCCGCGGCGCGGGCGCCGAGCGCGACGACGTTGCTCGTATCGCGCTTGAGCGCGGCGTCGAAATCGGCCATGGCGGCGGCCGTATCGCCGCGCGCCTGCTTGATCTGCGCGCGTTCGACCAGGCTCGCAATATCGCCGGGCGTCCGCGTCAGCACCGCATTGAGATCGGCGAGGGCGAGATCCGCGTTGCCCTTGGCCTTGTAGATCGTGGCGCGCGCGCGATAGAGCGCGTCGTCGGTCGAGCCAAGCGCGATGGCGCGGTTGAGGTCGGCGAGCGCGCGGTCATTGTCCGACTTCGCCACATAGATTTGCCCGCGTTCGGCAAAAGCCTGCGCATTTTTGGCGTCGCGCTTGATCGCCTGGTCGAGATCGGCGAGCGCGCGGTCGTATTGTTTCTTGCGCGCATAGGCGGCGCCGCGAAGGGCAAAAGCCGGGGCGCTATTGGCGTTGGATTTCAAGGCCACCTCGGCGTCGCGCAACGCGCCGTCGGTGTCGCCGTCCTTGAGATGGAGTGCGCCGCGCAATTCGATGAAGTCGGCTTTCGGCGACAGCTTGATGGCGCGGCCGATATCGGCCAAAGCACGCTTGCGGTCGCCCTTTTGATCATAGGCATGCGCGCGCAAGGCATAGGTCGCGGCGCGGTTCTGATCGGCGACGATGGCGCGGTCGTAGGCCGCGATCGCCTTGTCGAAATCGTCCTTCATCGTCCACAGCGCGGCCTGCGCCGTGTACGCGGCGACGTCCTTGGGATCGAGCCGCGTCGCCTCGGCGTAGTCGGCAAGCGCGCCGTCGAAGTCGCCGCTGTCCTGCTTGGCACGCGCGCGCGCCGTGTAATTCGAAGGGCTCGCGTCGAGCTTCAATGCGTGGTTGAAATCGGCAAACGCATTAGGGTAGTCGTGCTGGCGCAGATAAAGCTGCGCGCGGCCGCTGTAGAGGCGGGCGCTGTCGGCGCCGAGCGAAATCGCCGTTTTGTAATCCTCGAGCGCGCCGTCGACATAGCCGAGGTCGCGCCGAACGGTGGCGCGGTTGACGTAAGACGCGGGCGCCTTGGGATCGAGCTTGATCGCCATGTCGTAGTCGGCGAGTGCTTGGCCGTAGTTGCCGCGCGCGTACCAGGCGTTGCCGCGGTTCTGGTAGGCGGGCGCGAAATCCGGGGCGAGTGTGATCGCCTTGTTGAGGTCGGCGATGGCGTTGGCGATGTCGCCGCGGTCGAGATAGGCGAGGCCGCGCAAGTCGTAGGCGACGCCTTCCTGCTTGCCCTTGAGACGGCCCGACTCGATCATGCGCGAGCAGGCGGCGATGCGCTGCTCGGCCATGGTCTCGGTCTGGTCGGCGCATAATTTTGCTTCGCGCGACTGCGCCGTGGCACTGCCGGCCGGCAAAACGGCGGCCATCGCCATGAGCGATGCAGCCGCGAGCAGCCGGGCTGTCCTTGTCCCCTGCATAAGGTTCCCCAGTAAGGTCCAACCGCGCCGAAAATACCTGATGGGCCAACGGCTTGTCCCGAGGGATAAGGGTAAACCATTAATTTGTAGCGAATAGGTGGCCTTAGCCGGAGCGAGAATCGGATGTTTCTTCCGACGGCGCCGGCGCGCGGTCCGTCATTTCCGCTCCGGCGTCGGGCGAAAGTCGCAAGAAAATCAATACGGAAAGCGCCGAGATCGCGGCGATTGCCAGGAACGCCGGCGGAAAATCGCTCGCCTGCAACGCCCCGCCGCCCTTGACGTGCTGGGTGATCTCGACCACCGAGGCGCCGAGCGCGACCCCGCTCGAGACCGCCAATTGCTGGGCGACGCTGACCAGCGCGGTCGCCCGGCTGACCCGGTGCGCTTCAATGTCGGCATAAGCCATGGTGTTGATGCTGGTGAATTGCAGCGAGCGGAAGAAACCGCCGATCAGCAGCAGCAGCATAATGATTGCGATCGGCGTGGTCTCTGTGAAGCCGGCGCACACCGCCAGGAACGCCGAGCTGATGAGGGCGTTGGCCACCAGAATAGTGCGGAAGCCGAAGCGGCGCAGGATGGTCGTGGTCGCCCACTTCATGCCCATGGCGCCGAGCGCGCTGGCAAATGTGACCATGCCGGACTGAAACGGGCTCATGCCGAAGCCGACTTGCAGCATCAGCGGCAACAGAAATGGCAGCGCACCGAGGCCGAGACGGAAAACGAATCCGCCCGTGACGCTGGCAAAGAAAGTCGGCACGCGGAAAAGCGTGAGATCGAGCGCAGGGTTTTCGGTGCGCCGCGCGTGGACCAGGTAGGCGGCGATGAAGCAGGCGCCGCCGACGATCAACGCCGCCACCACCGTCCAGGGCAAGAAATTGAGCCCGAGCACCGACAGCCCGAAGGCGACGCCGGCAATGCCGAGCCCCGCCAGCACCATGCCGAACAAGTCAAAGCGCTCGCGCTTTTCCGCGCGCAGGTCCTCGATGTAGCGGGTGGCCAGCACGATGCCGAGCAGGCCGATCGGCACGTTGATGATGAAGATCCAATGCCATGTGGCGTAGGTGGTGATGAAGCCGCCGACCGGCGGACCGAGCACCGGGCCGATCAGCGCCGGCGTCGTCACCCAGGCCATGGCGCCGATCAGTTCGCGCCGGCTGATCGATCGCACCAGCACCATGCGGCCGACCGGCGTCATCATCGCGCCGCCCATGCCCTGGACAATGCGGGCGACGACGAAATCGGTGAGCGAGCCGGACATGGCGCAGCCGATCGACCCGATCACGAACACAGCGATGGCGGCGCGAAACACCGTGCGCGCGCCGAAGCGGTCGGCGGTCCAGCCGCTCGCCGGGATGAAAATCGCCAGCGACAACAGGTACGAGGTAATCGCGAGCTTGAGCGCCAGCGGATTGGTGCCGATATCGGCCGCGATCGCCGGCAGGGCCGTGGCGATGACGGTCGAATCCAGGTTTTCCATGAACAGCGCGACGGCGACGATTAAAGGAACAATGCGGTCAGCGCGCATGGCAAAATAGGCGTGGGGTTCGGCTCACGGCTCGCGTGTTGAACAGCAAAGCGGCGGCGGAAGGAAGGCCGATCTGGCAAGGTCATATCAGCCATCCGCGAAATGCGCGCATGGGGCTACTGCGGCGTGCTATCCACTTCGCCGGATATTGCCCTAGGAATCGCCGCTTCCTCGTGCTATCGACCCACGCCAACCCAAAAGCGGGCCGTGACGTCGGGCGAGGACCCCCTCGCAGCAGGCATTTTATCACCCTCCGGCAGCCGGCCTCGTTGTCCTTTTCGGGTAAGACGGAGTTGGCAATGGCCGGACAAAACAACGGAAGCCCGCGCGAAGGGCTCACTTTTGACGACGTCTTAATCCAGCCCGGTCTGTCCGAGGTGCTGCCCTCGGATGTCGACATCCGCTCCCGCATCACCCGCTCGATCCCGCTCAACGTTCCGATCGTCGCCTCCGCCATGGATACGGTGACCGAGGCGCAGATGGCGATCGCCATGGCGCAGGCCGGCGGCATCGGCGTCATCCACCGCAATCTGGAGCCGGAGGTACAGGCGGCGCAGGTGAGGCAGGTCAAGAAATTCGAATCCGGCATGGTGGTGAACCCGCTCACCATCGAGCCGACCGCGACGCTGCAGCAGGCGCTCGACCTGATGAAGGAGAACCGCATTTCCGGCGTGCCGGTGGTGGAAGGCGGCGGCAACGGCAAAGCGGGCAAACTGGTCGGCATTCTCACTAACCGCGACGTACGCTTTGCCACCGATCCGAAGCAGCGCGTCGCCGAACTGATGACCAAGGACAAGCTCGTCACCGTGCGCGAGGGTGTCAGCCAGGACGAAGCCAAACGCCTCTTGCACCAGCATCGCATCGAAAAGCTCTTGGTGGTCGACAGCCAATACCGCTGCGTCGGCTTGATCACCGTCAAGGACATGGAAAAGGCGGTGACCAATCCAAACGCCTGCAAGGACGAGCAGGGACGGTTGCGCGTTGCCGCCGCCACCACGGTCGGCGACAAAGGCTTTGCGCGCACCGAGGCCCTGATCGCCGCTGGCGTCGACCTCGTCGTGGTTGACACCGCCCATGGACATTCGCGTCTGGTGCTGCAAGCGGTCACGCGCATCAAGAAATTGTCGAACGCCGTGCAAGTGGTGGCCGGCAATGTCGCCACCACCGAAGGCGCCAAGGCGCTGATCGATTGCGGCGCCGACGCCATCAAGGTCGGCATCGGCCCCGGCTCGATCTGTACCACGCGCATCGTCGCCGGCGTCGGCGTGCCGCAATTGACCGCCATTATGGACGCGGTCGAGGCGGCGAAGGCGTCGAACACGCCGGTGATCGCCGATGGCGGCATCAAATATTCCGGCGACCTGGCCAAGGCGCTGGCCGCCGGCGCCGACGTCGCCATGGTCGGCTCGCTGCTCGCCGGCACCGACGAGACGCCGGGCGAGGTGTTTCTCTATCAAGGCCGCTCCTACAAGAGCTATCGCGGCATGGGTTCGGTCGGCGCCATGGCGCGCGGTTCGGCCGACCGCTATTTTCAGCAGGACATCAAGGACGCGTTGAAACTCGTCCCCGAAGGAGTCGAGGGTCAGGTCGGCTACAAGGGCCCGGTCGCCAACGTGTTGCACCAGTTAGCCGGCGGCCTGCGCGCCGCCATGGGCTATGTTGGGGCGAAGACGCTTTCCGATTTCCATGAGCGCGCCGAATTCATGCGCATCTCCGGCGCGGGCTTGCGCGAAAGCCACGTGCACGACGTGACCATTACGCGCGAGAGCCCGAATTATCCAAGTGCGATATAAGCCTCCCAAGCGCCATTGAATCCGAAGGAGGCAACCTCCATGTCGATCCAGTTCGTTCTGCTGCCGCTGTTTGTTCAGGTCATCCTGACCTTTGTTCTGTACAGCTGGATGGCGTACCACCGCGTCAGCGTCATCAACAAAGGAATAGTGCACCCGCGCGACATCGCGCTGCGCGAGCCGAATTGGCCGCCGTATGTGCTGCAGGTCGCGAACGCGGCGCATAACCAGCTTGAACTCCCAATTCTGTTCTACGTCCTGACGATCCTCGTCATCATCACCCACCACGCCGACCTGGTGTTCGTCGTGTTGGCGTGGATATTCGTGCTGGCGCGGATTGCTCACGCCTACGTGCACGTCACCAGCAACCGCGTGTCGGTGCGCGGCCCCACTTTCGGTCTGGGGCTGCTGGTGCTGATGATCATGTGGCTCATCTTCATCGTGCGCATCCTCGCCGGATTGCCATGACGCCTTCCGCGCGCTTGGCCGCGGCCATCGAGATTTTCGCCACCATCGAGAAGGAACGCCGGCCGGCGGCCGACGCGCTCAAAAGTTGGGGGTTGGCGCACCGCTTCGCCGGCTCCGGCGACCGCGCCGCGATTGCCGGGCTGGTTTACGACGCGCTGCGCCGACGCGCGTCGAGCGCTTTCCTGATGGGCGCCGAGACGCCGCGCGCGATTCTCATCGGCATGCTCAAGCGCGAGCGCGGACTTGACGGCGAGGCAGTTGCGCGACTCGCGAGCGGCGAGAAATACGCGGCCGGCCCATTGAGCGACGACGAGCGCAAGCGGCTCGATGCCGCCGACATGACCGGCGCGCCTGCCCAAGTCGCCGGCGACTATCCGGAATGGCTGGAGCCGTATTTCGCGCGCGCCTTCGGCGAGGCGCGGGCGGCGGAGGGGGCGGCGCTATCCTCGCGCGCGCCGCTCGACTTGCGCGTCAACACGCTGAAGGGCGATCGCGAACAGGTGGCGGCGATGCTCGCCGATCTCAAGCCGGAGGAAACGTGCTGGTCGCCCTGGGGGCTGCGCATGCATCTTTCCGCCGACGCCAAGAGCCCGGCGATCCATGCCGAGCCGGCGTTCCTCAAGGGCATGGTCGAATTGCAGGACGAAGGCTCGCAGCTGGCCGCGCTGTTTTCCGCCGCCAAGCCGGGCGAGCAGGTGGTCGATCTGTGCGCGGGCGCCGGCGGCAAGACGCTGGCGCTTGCGGCGATGATGGCGAACAAGGGCCAGATTTTTGCGACGGACGACGACAAAAGGCGGCTCGCCCCGATTCATGACCGTCTCAAGCGCTCGGGCGCGAGGAACGTACAGGTCCGCACGCCGAAATCGATCGGCGGCGAAATGGACGATCTCAACGGCAGGTGCGATCTCGCGCTGATCGACGCGCCCTGCACCGGCACCGGCGCGTGGCGGCGAAACCCGGACGCCAAATGGCGCATGCGGCCAGGGGCGCTTGACCAGCGGCAGAAGGAGCAGGCGGAGGTCCTCGACCGCGCCGTGGGCCTGCTCAAACTGGGCGGGCGCATCGCCTACGTCACCTGCTCGGTACTCGACGAGGAAAACGGCGCGCAGGTGCGCGCATTTCTCACGCGCCATCCGGGGTTCTCCGTCCAGCCGCCGGCCGAGGTGGCGAAGGCGCTGGGCGAAAACGCTGCGATTTTCGCCACGGCGGCGCGGCTGTCGGCCGAGGGTATCCTGATGACCCCGTGCACCACGGGAACCGACGGATTTTTCGTCGCCGTGCTGCGCCGGGCCGGCTAAGCCCGCGTTAACGCTCGGGTTACCGGAATTCCCCGATTGCGCCGCATTCCGGGCCCAATTTCTCCGCGAAAGTTTCGTGACTGAACGCTCGAGATTCCCGAGCGAGGTTCCCTGAAATGCTGGTGGCGAGGCGCGATCCTTTTCATCCCGGCGCGCACGACGCCCCCTTTGCCCACGACGGTCCCGGCGGTACCCCGCGGCTCGCGCGCACCGTGGGCCTGCTGCAGGTCGTCGGCTCGCTGCTGGCGATCCCGGTCGGCCTGGCCAGCGCCTATTCGATCTATCGTGCCAATTTTTCGGCCGAGACGAGCTGCCAAAGCCTGCGCGCCGACATCATCTCGATGATCGACAAGCGCCTCGATGCCGGCACCCGGCGCATCCTCGTCGGCCGCGACGTCGAAAAATTCGAGCAGACTTGCGGTGCGATCGACCCGGCCGCGACCGCGGCGTTCAAAACGCTGCTGACGACCGACAAATCTCCCGCCGTTGCGGCGCATGCGGTGCCTGCTCCCGCACCGGTCGCTGCGCCGCCCGCCAAAGTCGCGCAGCCGCCGGTCAAGCAAGCGGTGCGCAAGGCCGAGGCGCATCCGCAAGAAGTCGACAAAATGCCGGCGGCCGCCTGGCCCGGCAGCGAGCGCCACGAACCGGGCGTATCGGATAGCCAATGGCTCGACGCCGTGCGCCAGGCGCTGGTGACGCATGAGGCGAGTCGCGCGCCTGCCGAAGCGCGGGTCGCGCCCGCGGCGCCTCCAGTGCTGCGGGCCGATGTGCGCGAAACCGCAGTCGCGATCCCGGCGCCCGCTCCCGCTGCAACGCCTGTCGTTGCTCCGGCGGTGGCGCCGACACTGCCGCCGCCCGCCGCCGTCGCGGCGCCGGTCGCGCCCGCAGCCCCGCTCAAGGCCGAAAGCGACCATCCGGTGCCGCCGGGCGTCATCCCCGATCCCGTGGAAGCGGCCAGCGCCGACGCCAACGATCACCGCTCGCGCGTGCGGCGCTGGATCGCGAAAATCCCGCTGATGGGCAATGTGATCGACAACGGCCTGCAGTAAGCCGGTTAGTTCGGCTGCCAGCGCGACACGGTTTCCAGATCGGTTTCGACCTGCCAGCGCCCGCTTTTTCCCGGTGCACGCAGCGCGTCGGCGAGCAGCGCGAGATAGTCGCCGCGCGGCACATTGGCGAAGCCCATGTTCGCCCACAGCGGTCCCATCAGCTTGCCGTCGTTGAAGCGATAGCCCCAACGCGCGAGATGCCAGTTGAGCACGGTCATGCCGATGCGCGAGGCGTTCGACTCGCGCGTGAACTGCGACTCGGCGGTGAAGGCGCCGCCAATGCCGACTCCATAACCGCCGGCAACGAGTTCGCCGGCCTTGTTCCAGACTTCGAACGAATGCGCGTGGCCGGCGTCGAAGGCTTCGGCGTAGACGCGCATGATGCGCGGCGTGATCCAGGTCAGGCGCCAGCGGCCTTCGCGGCGTCCGGCGCAAGCCGCGATCACGGCGTCGAAATCGCGGTCGAAGGTGACGGTGTAGCGGTCCTGACGCATCAGCCGCGCCAGATTGTTCGAAATGTGCAGATCGCGAAAGAACAGCAGCGAGCGCTGCGGCGGCGACCACCACTTCAGCGGCGCGATGTGAGCGAGCGGGTAGAGCCCGCGCCGATAGGCGGCGAGCAGCTTCGGCAGCGACAGATCGTGCACGATGCCGGCGAGCCCCGCCGGATTGGCCAGCGCATGCTCCGGATTGGGCAACGCGTAGTCGGGCGCGAGCACTTCGCGCAGGCAAAGTTTGGCAAGGTTCGGCAGGCCGGAAATGCGCTGTGGCATCAGCGCCCAGGCCGTGCCGAACAGCCAGCGCGCGGCCTTCGCGCCCAAGCTCTCGCGGAACAGCGCCGCCCGCCGGTCGGCGGCGGGCATTGCCGAAAGCGCCATATGGTCGGCGTGGTAAGCCAAACCCTGTCCCCAAACGTGTGGAAATGGCGAAAATCTCGCCCTTTCTCTCTCACGGCGGGGCTAATGGAGGGTTATCTGGAAGGCTCGAAATCGGGTGTAGTTAACCGGAGCCTGACGCCGCCTTGACGCTACGCGTCACGAACCCCACAAAGCCGCCTCGAATGGAGCCGATTCCGGCGCCGTTCGCGGCCAAGCCGCCTATGCATGATAAAATCCTGATCGTCGATTTCGGCTCGCAGGTCACCCAACTGATCGCCCGGCGGGTGCGCGAGGAAAAGGTCTATTGCGAAATCGTGCCGTTCCAGAAGGCGGAGGAAGCCTTCCGGACGATGAAGCCGAAGGCGGTGATCCTCTCGGGCGGCCCGGCTTCCGTGCTCGACAAGGATGCGCCGCTGGCGCCCAAGGGGATCTACGACGCCGGCGTGCCGGTGCTCGGCATCTGCTACGGCGAGCAGGCGATGGCGCATCAGCTCGGCGGCAAGGTCGAGGGCGGACACCATCGCGAATTCGGCCGCGCCGAAGTCGAAGTGATCGCCGATAGCTCGATCTTCGAAGGCGTGTGGACGAAGGGCGAGAAATATCCGGTATGGATGAGCCACGGCGACCGCGTCACCGTGTTGCCAGCTGGCTTCAAGGTGCTCGGCGTCTCGCCCAATGCGCCGATCGCCATCATCGGCAATGAAGACCACAAGTTCTACGCCACGCAATTCCATCTCGAGGTGATGCACACGCCGCACGGCGCGGCGCTGCTGCGTAATTTCGTGCGCAAGGTGGCGGGACTGTCCGGCGACTGGACCATGCGCGCCTTCAAGGACGAGGCGATCGAGAAGATCAGGAAACAGGTCGGCAAGGGCAGGGTGATCTGCGGCCTGTCGGGCGGCGTCGACTCGGCGGTGGCTGCGGTGCTGATCCACGAGGCGATCGGCGACCAGCTTACCTGCGTCTTCGTCGATCACGGCCTGCTGCGGCTCGCCGAAGCGGAGAAGGTCGTGGCGCTGTTTCGCGACCACTACAATATCCCATTGGTGCACGTCGACGACAGCGCGGTGTTCCTCAAGGAGCTCGATGGGGTTACGGACCCGGAAGAGAAGCGCAAGACCATCGGCAAATTGTTCATCGACGTGTTCGAGGCCGAGGCGAAGAAGATCGGCGGCGCGGAATTCCTGGCGCAAGGCACGCTCTATCCCGACGTCATCGAGAGCGTATCGTTCACCGGCGGCCCGTCGGTGACCATCAAGTCGCATCACAATGTCGGCGGCCTGCCGGCGCGCATGAACATGAAGCTGGTCGAGCCGCTGCGCGAATTGTTCAAGGACGAGGTGCGGGCGCTCGGCCGTGAGCTGGGATTGCCCGACGCCTTCGTCGGCCGCCATCCATTCCCGGGGCCGGGGCTCGCCATCCGCGTGCCCGGCGCGATCACGCGCGACAAGCTCGACATCCTGCGGCTCGCCGACGAGATCTACATCGAGGAAATCCGCCGCGCCGGGCTTTACGACAACATCTGGCAGGCCTTCGCCGTCTTATTGCCGGTGAAGACCGTCGGCGTCATGGGCGACGGCCGTACTTACGATTACGTCGTCGGCTTGCGCGCGGTGACCTCGACCGACGGCATGACCGCGGACTTTTATCCCTTCGACATGAAGTTCATCGGCGCAGTGGCGACGCGCATCATCAACGAGGTCAAGGGCGTCAACCGCGTGGTCTATGACGTGACCTCGAAGCCGCCGGGGACGATCGAGTGGGAGTAGTTATTCCCGCTCCCTCGGCACGCCCATCCACCGCACCCGACAGCTCAAGCAGCACTGACAGGAAGTCGTCGAACCGCTTTTTTCCGACGCGTTTCGCCCATTCTTCTTCAAGCTGGCGCATGGCGGTCCACTGAGTTTCGAACACATCCCAGCCGCGCTTGGTCAGGTAAATCAGGCGTCGCCGCCCCTTCACGGCCTTGCGTTCCACGTAACCGAGCTTCTCCAGCTGGCCGAGCAGATAATTGATCGCCTGCTTGGTCATGTTGGTGCGATCAGCCAGATCGCCGGGGCGCACGCCGTCCGGTGGCGGATAGACCAGCACGCTGAGCAGCGCCTGATTGAGATCTGAAAATCCATGCCGCGCCTGGGCCTCAAGCTGGCGCTCGCGCGCGGCCTGATAGGTCAGCCGCAAGAGGGCGCCCACATAGGGCGCCTCCCGGTCCGGCTTTTTGCTTGACATCAAAGTAAAGCACCTTTACGTTGGTAAAAATACTTTACGACGGAGGATGCCATGCCCGCAACCCCCAAGGAAAGTAAGACGGCAGCCGCGCAAAGCGCAGTTGGCCAGCCAAAATTATCCAATAGAACGTTCCGCGCTGTGTTCGCGGGGCTTTCGATGCTTGCCTTGACGGCCGCGCCGGACCGCGCGCTCGCCCAATCCTACCCGACACGCCCGATAACGATCATCGTCCCGTCCGCGGCGGGCGGGCCGACCGACGCTCTGACGCGCGTCATTGCCGAATACATGCGCGAGGCGCTCGGGCAACCGGTCGTGGTCGAAAACCAGGGCACCGCGGGCGGCACGGTGGCGGTCGGCCGCGTCGCGCATGCCGCTCCCGACGGTTACACGCTCTGTATCGGACAGTGGGGCAACTTCGTCATCAACCAGGCGGTCTATCCGCTTCAGTACGATCTCGTGAACGACTTTTCGCCGATTGCATTGCTCGCGAGCAATCCGCAGTTGATTGTCGCGCGTAAGGATTTTCCGGCCGCAAATCTCAAAGGGCTCATTGCCTGGCTGAAAGACCATCCGGGCAAAGCGTCGCAAGGGACGGCGGGCGCCGGAAGTCCGGCCCATGTCGGCGGCGCCTATTTCCAGCAGACGACCGGCACCAGCTTTCAGTTCGTGCCCTACCGCGGCGCGGCGCCGGCAATGCTCGACCTCCTGGGCGGCCGCATCGATCTATTGTTCGACCAGGCGTCGAATTCACTGCCGCATCTGCGAAACGGAGAGATCAAAGCCTTTGCCGTCACCGCGAGCAGCCGGCTGCCAGGTGCGCCGGAAATTCCCACGGTCGATCAGGCTGGATTGCCGGGGTTTTACGTTTCCGTTTGGCACGGCATGTGGGCGCCAAAGGGTACGCCGGCGCCGGTCATTGCGAAGCTCAACGCTGCGGTCGTCGCCGCGCTGAATGATGCCACCGTGCGGAAACATTTCGCAGCGCTGGGACAACAGATTCCGCCGCGCGAACAGCAGTCGCCCGAAGCGCTCGCTGCCTATCAACGCGCGGAAGCGGCCAAATGGTGGCCGATCGTCAAGGCGGCGAACATCAGCGCGAGTCTACACTAACTCCGGCCGGTGCAGCCGCTCGCCGGGCGCGAGCATCTTCCCCGACGACGTCGCCATGCCGAGTTCGAGGCTTTCGCCGATGCGCCGCGCCGCGGTGACGAAGTGCTCGGCCGCGGCCGGCGGCGTTAGCTCGCGCGCGGTCTGCTCGAACAATGCGAGCCAGCGGTCGAAGTGCCGCGCGTCGATCGGCAGCGGCAGGTGCTTGCTCATCGGCTGGCCGTGGTAGCGCCCGCTCATCAGCGCGACCGACGACCAGAACGCAAACATCCGTTGCAGATGCGGCTCCCAATCGGTGATGAGCCGGGCGAACACCGGGCCGATCAGCGGGTCCTGCTGCACGCGCACATAGAAGGCGCGGATCAGCCGCTCGATCATCGCTTCGTCGATGCCGGTGCGCGCCTTGATCGCGGCAATGGCCGCTTCGCGCCGCGCGGCGGGGGAACTCTCGTCGATGCTCATGTCGGAGGTGAGGTAGGCCGCGCGGCCCACGAAATCAATGCGCGATTTGGCATAGCCGGTCCGATTGAACCGGCGTCGAGCGGCTAAGCCTCAAGTCCGTTGAACACCTGCGAGCCCGGCGGCCCAGGCTGGCGCAGCACCTGCTGGCGCAGTTTCGGGTCGAAGCTGATGTGGACGCAGCGTCCCTTTTCGAAGATGAGCTGATCGAATTTCACCGCGCTGTCGCGGACCTTCTTCGCCGCGTCGAGGTCCTCGAAGCCGTGCACGTGGAAATCGGCGGCAAAGCCGAGCGCGTGGGCGGAGTTCGGCACGCCGCCGACCGCCGCGTTGAGCTCGGGATTGCGATAGCCGCTGGTGATCTGGATCGCCACGTTGAACAGCGCGCGCACGCTCTCCATGCCGGCCGCAAGCAGTTTGAGGTTTTCCAGGTGTTCGGGCGTCGGGCTGTTGTCTATGCCTTTTTCCTCGGCCGTCGACGAGCGCGTGAATTCCTCCAGCGTGAAATGATCGGTCAGCTGCATGGCGTGCCCCCGTTTGACGGACCGCTTTCGCCGCGGATGCTAGCGCGGAGGCCCGGTACAATCAAAGGGCGAAATCATTGCGGTTTGTCACGGGGAGGGGTGATGCGCGCGCCGTGCGGCCGCGCTAAGTTTGCGCGCGGCTGAGAAGAGATTTGGGCACCATGAGCGTTTTCGACAAAGCGACGCCGGAGCGGCTGAGAGGATTTTCCGACGGCGTGTTCGCCGTGCTCATCACCGTGCTGGTTCTGGAACTGCGGCCACCCGAACATCCGACTTTCGACTCGCTGCTCGCTCTCTGGCCGACCTGGTTGAGCTACGCCATGAGCTATCTGTTCATCGCGATCGTGTGGCTCAATCACCATTACCTCATGCGCTATGCGACCGAAGCGAGTCCGCGCTTGTTGTGGTTCAACTTCGCGCATCTGTTTTCGATGTCGTTGGTGCCGCTGTCGACGGCATGGATGGCGATGAGCAAGTTGGCGCCGCAGCCGGTCGCTTTCTATGCGGCTGTATTTTTCTTCGTCAACGCGACCTACGTCGCCTTGATCCTGGAGCTCATCGACCATGCCGGGGTTTCGCCGGCGGTGCGCAGAATAATGCGTGTGCGCTCGATCGCCACGCTCGGCATTTTCGCGGCGGCGGCGGTCACGGCGTTGAGATTTCCTCTGGTCAGTATCGGGCTTTGCCTGTGCTGCCTGATCGCGTATCTCAAGCCCGAGCCGCCTGGCGACGTGGGCCGACGGTCGAAACGTGTTCGGAGAAATACGTCGGGGAACGAGTAAAAACGATGAGCATTACCATCTACGGCATCAAGAACTGCGACACGATGAAGAAGGCGCGCGCTTGGCTCGACAAAAAAGGCGTCGCTTACGATTTTCACGACTACAAGAGCAAAGGCGTCGACAGAGCTAGGCTCGAAGGTTGGGCCAAAAAGGCCGGCTGGGAGACGCTGCTCAATCGCGCTGGAACGACGTTCAAGAAATTGCCCGAAAAGGACAAAGAGGGCGTGACCGAGAAGAAGGCCATTGCGCTGATGCTGGCGCAGCCGTCGATGATC
>DASUGZ010000167.1:0-5142 GCA_036273755.1 Pseudolabrys sp. | reverse complement strand
CCCGAACATCACTGCGCCCAGCATGATCTCCTCGGACAGCTCCTTGGCTTCCGACTCCACCATCATCACGGCGTCTTGCGTGCCGGCAATGACGAGGTCGAGCTGGCTTTCCGGCATTTCATCGAGCGCCGGGTTGAGCACATATTCGTTGTTGATGAAACCGACGCGGGCGCCGCCGATCGGGCCCATGAACGGCGCACCGGACAGCGTCAGCGCGGCGGAAGCAGCCACCATCGCGACGATGTCGGGATCGTTTTCCAAATCGTGCGACAAGACTGTGCAGGTTACCTGCGTATCGCAGCGCCAACCGTCGGCGAACAGCGGACGGATCGGACGGTCGATCAGGCGTGAGGTCAGCGTGTCCTTTTCGGTCGGACCGCGCTCGCGCTTGAAATAGCCGCCGGGAATGCGGCCGGCCGCATAATATTTCTCGGTGTAGTTGACGGTCAGCGGCAGGAAGTCGATGCCTTCCTTCGGCTGCTTGGCCGCCACCACGGCGGCGAGCACGGTAGTTTCACCGTAAGTGGCGAGGACCGCGCCGTCGGCCTGGCGTGCTACGCGGCCGGTCTCGAGGGTGAGCTTGCGCCCGCCCCAATCGAGTTCAACTCGATGAATATCGAACATTTTTTCTTTCTCTCATGGTTCTCGGCCGGACCCGAAAGCCATGAGCAAGACGGCGAGAAACTGCCGCGCGTCACCGTCGGAGCGGGGAGGCGAACAGCGTCTGGCGATCCTGCCATGGCGTTTCGAACCTTAGCCTTGTCGCGGGTGCCGAACCTTTTCGGAGCCCGCTTGTCGCCGGCGGCGCCGTCGCCGCCGGTAAATAGCGAATGCGTCGTACGCATTCGCTGCGGAACGCGCGGGGCACATGCGCCCGCGCGGGATCAAATCATCGGCGGATGCCGAGTTTCTCGATCAGGGTCTTGTAGCCAGACTCGTTGGTGCGCCGCAGATAATCGAGCAGCGTGCGGCGCTGGCTCACCATCTTGAGCAGACCACGGCGCGAATGGTTGTCCTTGACGTGGCTCTTGAAATGCTCGGTGAGGTTATTGATGCGTTCGGACAGGATCGCCACCTGCACTTCCGGCGAGCCGGTGTCACCCGGCTTCTTGGCGAATTCCTTCATGACTTCGGCCTTGCGGCCGGCGGTAACCGACATCGGTCATCCTTTCTTAGGCGCGGCGCTGCCAACGAGCCCGGCCAGGTTAAATACGCGCTTGGGGACGATCTCGCCGTGATCCAGTTCGGCAAGGGCCACCAGGTGGCCCGACGCCGTGGCATAGACTGGCCCACGGAAATTGGGCGCGTCCCGTCCGCGCAACAAAACGGCTTGGCCTCTTGAAAGCCTTGCCGCGTCAGCACCGCTGACGGCCAGCGCCGGGATGTCGTCCAGCGCGGTCTCAACGGGCATTAGGGCGCCGGCAAGGCTTACCTCGCCGACCGCGGCTCTATGGCATAGGGCCTCCAATTGTTCCAGCGAAATCATGGTTTCCGGGCCGAATGACCCGACGGCGGCCCGGCGCAGCGCGCTGACATGGCCACGACAGCCCAAAGCGCGGCCGATATCGCGGGCGAGCGAGCGGACATAGGTACCCTTGCCGCATTCGGCCTGCAAAACGGCATGGTCGGGGTCCGGGGTGGCCATGAGCTCCAGCCGGGCGATTTCAACCTGGCGCGGCTCGAGTTCCACGGTCTCGCCGTCGCGGGCCAGATCGTAGGCGCGCTCGCCGTCGATCTTGATGGCGGAATAGCGCGGCGGCACCTGCTGGATCGACCCGATATAGGCCGGCAACACGGCGCGGATCGCCTCGGCGGTCGGGCGCTCACCGCTCGTGGCGATGATGCGGCCTTCGGCGTCGTCGGTGTCGCGCTCCTCGCCCCAGCGCACGGTGAACTCATAGAGCTTGCGGCCGTCCATGACGAAGGGGACGGTTTTGGTCGCCTCGCCGAGCGCGATCGGCAGACAGCCGGAGGCGAGCGGGTCGAGTGTGCCGGCGTGTCCCGCCCGCTTGGCCGAGAACAGCCGCTTGACCGCGCTGACCGCGTGGGTCGACGTCATGCCGACCGGTTTGTCGAGCACCAGCCAGCCGTGCACGTCGCGCTTGTCGCGCTTGAATTGCCGCTTGCGCGGACGCGGCTCGGTCTCTGCCGCTTGCGCGGGCGCGACGGCCAACTCGTCGGTTCCGTCATTCATCGTCGCCCTCGTCTTCCAGATCGCGCTTGACCGCGGGCGAGCGCAGCAATTTGTCGATGCGTTCGGCTTCGGCGAAGCGTTCGTCGACGCGGAAACGGATATCGGGCGCAAATTTCAGGTTGATGCGGTGGGCGATCTCCGCGCGCAGGAATTTCTTGTGCCGCTCGAAAGCGGCGAGCACGTCGTCGGCGTCGCGGCCGGCGAGCGGCATGATATAGATAGTGGCGAGCCGCAGGTCCGCGGTCATGCGTACCTCCGGCACGGTGATGAGGTGGCCCTCGATGACGGGATCGTGCACGTCGCCGCGCGCCAGCATGTCGGCGATCGCGTGACGCACGAGTTCGCCGACGCGTAGCTGGCGCTGCGAGCCGCCGGGCGCGTTGTCGCGATGATGGGATTTATGCCGTGCCATTTCGTTTCGCGTCACGCCGGGTTTGAACCGGTCATGCCGCCTTTTGCTTTGCTGGTTGGTCAAAACGTGTGGAGAGCAGCGCGCGCTTGAGACTTGGACTCACAGCGTGCGTTGTATCGTCTCCACTCGGTAGCATTCGATCACGTCGCCTTGCCGCATGTCCTGGTAGTTCTCGAAGGCCATGCCGCATTCCTGACCTGCGCCGACTTCGCGCACGTCGTCCTTGAAGCGTTTAAGCTGTGACAGTTTTCCCTCGTGGATCACGACGTTGTCGCGGATCAAGCGCACATTGGCGCCGCGTTCAACGGTGCCGTCGGTGACGCGGCAGCCGGCAATGTTACCCACTTTGGAGACTTTGAAGATCTCCAGGATCTGCGCGTTGCCCAGCATAGACTCACGCAGCGTCGGGGCCAGCAGGCCGGACATCGCCTTCTTCACGTCGTCGACGAGGTCGTAGATGATGTTGTAGTAGCGAATCTCGATGCCGGCGCGCTCTGCCGCCTCGCGCGCTTCCTTGTTGGCGCGCACGTTGAAGGCGATGATCGGCACGCCCGACGCCTCGGCCAGCGTCACATCGGATTCGGAAATGCCGCCGACGCCGGCATGCAGCACACGCGCCGCGACTTCGTCCGTGGCGAGCTTGTCGAGTGCGCCGACGATGGCTTCCAGCGAGCCTTGCACGTCGGTCTTCACCACGAGCGGGAATTCCTTGCGGCCGGAGGTCTTGGCCTGCGCCATCATCTGCTCGAGCGAGCCGCGCATGCCGGTGGCGCGTGCGGCGTGCTTCTCGCGCTTCTGACGGACCCGGTAATCGGTAACTTCGCGGGCGCGGCCTTCGTTTTCGACCACCGCCAGACGGTCACCGGCATCGGGAGTGCCGGAAAAGCCGAGCACCTCGACCGGCGTCGACGGGCCGGCGGTTTCGATCGGATCGCCGGTGTCGGAGACAAGCGCGCGCACGCGGCCCCATTCGGCGCCGGCCACGACCAGGTCGCCGACGCGCAGCGTGCCGCGCTGAATGAGAACAGTCGCGACAGGCCCGCGGCCGCGATCGAGCTTGGCTTCGATCACCGTGCCTTCGGCCGGACGGTCGGGGTTGGCCTTGAGATCGAGGATTTCGGCCTGCAGGCCGATCATTTCCAAGAGCTTGTCGATGTTGGTCTTCTTGGTGGCGGACACTTCCACGTCCACGACCTCGCCGCCGAGCGACTCGACCTGGATCTCGTGCTGCAAGAGTTCGGTGCGCACGCGCGTCGGGTTGGCCTCCGGTTTGTCGATCTTGTTGATGGCGACGATGATCGGCACTTTGGCCGCTTTGGCGTGGTGGATGGCTTCCACCGTCTGCGGCATCACACCGTCATCGGCCGCGACCACGAGCACCACGATGTCGGTGACCTTGGCGCCGCGGGCGCGCATCGCGGTAAAGGCGGCGTGGCCCGGCGTGTCGATGAAGGTGATCTTGGCGCCGGACGGCGCGACCACCTGATAGGCGCCGATATGCTGGGTGATGCCGCCCGCTTCTCCGGCGGTCACATTGGTCGAGCGGATCGAATCGAGCAGCGAGGTCTTGCCGTGGTCGACGTGACCCATGACGGTGACAACCGGCGCGCGCGGCGCGGCTTGTGCCGGATCGTCGGCGGCATCGAACAGGCCCTCTTCGACATCGGCTTCCGACACACGGCGCACGCTGTGGCCCATTTCTTCGGCGATGAGCTGGGCAGTGTCGGCATCGATCGTGTCGTTGATCGTCGCCATCTGGCCTTGCTTCATCAGCAGGCGGATGACGTCCACTGCGCGCTCGGACATACGATTGGCGAGGTCGGAAATGCTGATCGTCTCGGGGATCGTGACCTCGCGTACCAGCTTCTCCTTCGGCTCGTCGGAGGCATGCCCCTTGAGTCGCTGGGTGCGGCGACGGAACGAAGCGACCGAGCGCTCGCGCACCTCGTCGGCGCGCAGCGCGGTAACCAGGGTGAGCCGGCCGCGTTCTTTCGCGGGTGCGCCGCGCGGCGCGGCAGGACGTGCGGTGGCTGGGCGGGCGGCGCCGGGACGGCGCGACTTGGGCGGCCCGTCATCGTCGTCGGCCTCAAGCGCCAGACGGCCGGGCGCCGGGCGCTTGATCTCGTCATCGCCCAAACGCTTCTTGGCGACTTCGCCGGCCTTGCGCTTGGTTTCCTCGTCGTGTTTGCGGCGGTCTTCTTCATCGCGCTTGCGGGCGTCGGCAGCTTGGCGCTCGGTCTTATCGATGGCCTCGCGGCTGGCGCGAACCTTTGCTTCTTCCTCGGCGATCTTGCGTTCTTCGGCCTCGCGCAAACGCGAATCCGCGAGCGCATGGGCGCGCGCGACACGCTCTTCCTCGGTCAGCGTGCGCAGCACGACGCCGGAGGGTTTAGGCTGCTCGGCGGTCGCGGGAGCGGCAGGCGCGGCGGCGCCGCGCGCGGCCGTTGCCGCTTTCTTCTTCGGCGCTTCAACCGGCGCCGGCTCGGCCTTGGCTTCCGGAGCGGCGCCAATACTGCGGCGTTTGACCTTCTCGACC
>DASUGZ010000166.1:0-11463 GCA_036273755.1 Pseudolabrys sp. | reverse complement strand
CTGCGATGTAAAGCAGCCCTTCCCCGTCTAACACCAGCGAATGCGGCAGGTCGAATTCACCCGGCCCCTTTCCCGGCCGGCCGATGGTCTTGACGAAATTGCCGTCGGCGTCGAACTTGTGCACGCAGGACGGCCCCTTGCCGTGACCTTGCAGCACGTAGATGTCGCCCGTCGGCCCGACCACGGCCTCGTTCGGCTCGTTGAACAGCTTGAGGTGGCCGTAGGGGTGCCAGTCACCGGACTGCCCCTTGCAGCCGAGCACCATGGCGAGCCGCCCGGACGGCGCGAACTTGTAGGCGAGGCCTGCGGCGACGTCGGTCGCCCAGATGTTGTCGTCGGCGTCGATGCGCAAGCCGTGCGGCCGCTCGAACAGGCCGTCGCCGAATCCGCGGATGAAGCGGCCGTCGGCGTCGAACTCCATCAGCGGCATCGGCCCGCGATGGATGACGAAGATGTGGCCCTTCGAATTGAATGCGACGCCCGAGGTGCCGCCGAAATTGGCGTTCGGCGGCAGCGCGAAGGAGTCCGGAACGGCAACGTAAGGCAGGGCAGCAGGCATGGCACCCATGAGACCGCGTCGGTGGGCGTGACGCAAATGGATTTATTGCGGCCTGCCCGCTCCTACCGCAGGCCCGCCGGACAGGCCCGCTCCTTCACCCGCGTGTCGCAGACCGCAACCTTCTTCAGGTACAGGGTCCACTGCACGATCTGACCCTGCGACGGATCGAACTTGAATGCCTTCTGCACGACGTAGAAGCTGTCTTGGCCCTGGATCGCCTTGAACCATGTGATCTCCGGCTTGCCGCTGTCCTTGTTGAGGGGGCAGCTCATCATCCAGAACGCGATCGGGTAACCGTTCTCGGTGGCTTGCGTGGGCGGGCCGGCGACCGAATTTGCGCAAGAGCCGGACCACAGCTTCACCATGCGGTCGCGGAACTGGTCGGGCGTGACCTTCAGGCCGTTGAACACCTGCACGGTGACCATCTCGGTCCAGGCCTCGACGGTCTCGCCTGCCGGCACCATCTCGGTGATCTGGGCGCTGCCCTTCTTCTGCTGGAAGCCGACCTTGTAGCCGTCGGGTAGCGCCGCCAGCAGGTTCTCGCCCTCGAAGGCGAAGGCGGGCGTAATGCTCAGGAGCAGAACACTCAGCGCCAGCGGCCGGAGCATCGTCGCCTCCTCAAAGCGGCAGATTGTCGTGCTTCTTGCTCGGCATCTCGACGTGCTTGTTCTTGAGCATCGCCAGCGCGCGCGCGATGCGCCGGCGGGTCGAGTGCGGCATGATCACGTCGTCGATATAGCCGCGCTCGGCAGCGACGAAGGGTGACAGGAAGCGGTCCTCGTACTGCTTGGTCTGCGCCGCGATCTCCTCGGCCGTGCCGCCGCGGAAGATGATCTCGACCGCGCCCTTGGCGCCCATCACCGCGATCTGCGCCGTCGGCCAGGCGTAGTTGAGATCGCCGCCGATATGCTTCGACGCCATCACGTCATAAGCCCCGCCGAAGGCCTTGCGCGTGATGACGGTGACGAGCGGCACCGTGCACTGGGAATAGGCGAACAGCAGCTTGGCGCCGTGCTTGATCAGGCCGTTATATTCCTGCGCGGTGCCGGGCAGGAAGCCGGGCACGTCGACGAAGGTGACGATGGGAATGCCGAAGGCATCGCAGAAGCGCACGAAGCGCGCCGCCTTGCGTGAGGCGTCCGAGTCGAGCACGCCGGCGAGCACCATTGGCTGGTTGGCGACGAAGCCGACCGTCCTGCCGGCGATGCGGCCGAAGCCGGTGACGATGTTCTTGGCGTAGTTCTGCGAAATCTCGAAGAAATCGCCCTCGTCGGCGACCTTCAGGATCAGTTCCTTGATGTCGTAGGGCTTGTTCGGATTGTCCGGGATCAGGGTGTCGAGCGATTCATCGATGCGGTCGGGGTCGTCCTTGGTCGGCCAATCCGGCACGCCGGCCTCGTTATTCGCCGGCAGGAAGTCGATGAGCCTCCGCATCTGCAGCAGACATTCGACGTCATTCTCGAAGGCGCCGTCCGAGACGCCCGACTTGGTGGTGTGCACCGACGCGCCGCCGAGTTCTTCCGCCGTGACGACTTCGTTGGTCACCGTCTTCACGACGTCCGGCCCGGTCACGAACATGTAGCTCGTGTCGCGCACCATGAAGATGAAGTCGGTCATGGCCGGCGAATAGACGTCGCCGCCGGCGCACGGCCCCATGATGACGCTGATCTGCGGAATGACGCCCGAGGCGATGACGTTGCGCTTGAACACCTCGCCGTAGCCGCCGAGCGCCGCCACGCCCTCCTGGATGCGCGCGCCGCCGGCATCGAACAGGCCGATGATCGGCGCCCGCGCCTTCATCGCCATGTCCTGCACCTTGATGATTTTCTGCGCGTGCGTCTCCGAGAGCGAGCCGCCGAACACGGTGAAGTCCTTGGAGAACAGGTACACCGTGCGGCCGTTGACCGTGCCCCAGCCGGTGACGACGCCGTCGCCGGGGATTTTGGTCTTGTCCATGCCGAATTCGCTGGAGCGGTGCTCGACGAACATGTCGAGCTCCTCGAACGAGCCCTTGTCGAGCAGCAATTCGATGCGCTCGCGCGCGGTCAATTTGCCGCGCTTGTGCTGGGCCTCGATGCGCTTCTTGCCGCCGCCAAGCCGGGCGTCCTCCCGGCGCTTTTCGAGTTTGTCGAGGATGTCCTTCATGCCCTGCCCTCACGCCGGCATCGCTGCCGCCGCAAGAGGCATATCATGCGCGCTCCGCGCTGTCGCGCGCGCTCAGTCGGCCAGGGCGCCGAGGCCGTATGTTATACGCAACGCCGGGCTCATCTGCAGCCCGATCTGGTCGAACCACTTCTTGAACACACCGACGATCTCGCCGTGCCGATAGATCTGCGCAAGGCCGGTATTGACCGCGAGCCGCAGTGCCCAATCGCCGCGCGGCAGCGCGATGGCGTAGGGCTCGACCGACAACTCGTCCGGCAGCATCGTGAATTGCGCCGGATCCTTCAGGTGCAGCCCGATCAGCAGCAGCTTGTCGCTGGCGTAACCGTCGGCCTTGCCGGACTCCAGCATGGCAACGCCTTCGCCCGCATCTTTCACCGCAACGAGCGCTGCCTCGACCTTATGCAATTTCATCTGCGCGGCGATCGCAGTTTGGTTCGTCGTGCCGGAAATGGCCGCGATTTTCTTTCCGGTCATGTCGGCGAAGCCGCGAATGTTCGAGGCCCTGCTCACCACGACGCCGGTCGTTTCCAGAAAAATGAAGCTCGAAAAATCGACTTCCTTCATGCGCCCGAGCGTCACGGTGCTCGAGCCGCATTCCATGTCGGCCTTGCCGGACGCGACGGTCGAGAACCGCGAATCGACCGTGACCGGGACCCACTCGATCTTGAGTTGATCGAGTCCCAGTTGCTGCTGGATGGAGCCGACGACCAGCCTGCAGACGTCGATCGAATATCCGACCTGCTCTTTCGCGGGGCCGAGGAACGAAAATGGCGCCGCGTCCGGCCGAGCTGCGATCTTGATAGTCTTTGCCGCCGCGATGGTCTTCAGCCGGCTGTCGGGCGGAATTTGCGTCTGCGCGGAGGCCGCCGCAGCGAGAAAAAAAGCCAGCAGCGACGCAAAAATACGCAGCATGATCGTCCCCGATGTTGGAGTGTCGCGACGTGCCGAATTGATCCTGCGCGAGCCGCACGGGTCAACTGCCCCTTGGTGCAGTGGCGGATCGCGTTGCGCGGGAGCCGTCGCCAATGACGCGCCGGAGGCGTTGTTTGGCGTTGCTTGGCATTGCGCACCGGCCCGAGTAGAACCCGCCCATGGCCGAACCCGCCACCGCCGCGCAGCTCATTCAGCAGGGCCTGTTTCACCACCGCCAGGGCGACATCGCCTCGGCCATGGAGCGCTATGTCGAGGTGCTGCGCATCGACCCGCAGAACCCCGACGCGCTCTATTACGTCGCCGTGGTCGCCTGCCAGGACGGCCAGTACCAGCAGGGCATCGAGCTCGCCCGCCGCGCCGTCGAATTCGGCCCGCCGCAGGCGCGCGTCTACAACCTGCTCGGCCAGGCGCTGTATCGCGAGGGCGACCGGCTGGAGGCGATCAAGAATTTCGACAAGGCCATCGTGCTCGATCCGAAATTCGCCGACGCCCACGGCAACCGCGCCAATATCCTGGCCGACGCCGGATTCCCCGACGAAGCCTTGAAAAGCTTCGACCGCGCGCTGGCGCTCAATCCGACCTCGGCCGCCGACTGGCTCAACCGCGGCTCGCTGCTGCAGGCGCTCGGCCGCCATGATGAGGCGCTCGCAAGCTTCGACAAGGCGATCGTCTGCGGCGCCGACGTCGCCGAGGCGCACGTCAACCGCGGCAACGCGCTCAAGGACCTCGGCCATCTTGATGCCGCCGGCGGCAACGCCGCCTCGCCGCGCTTCGACGAAGCGCTCGCCGCCTACGAGACGGCAGTCAAGCGCGATCCGAAGCTGCCGCATGCGCGGCTTGGCCGCGGCTGGCTCAATCTGCTGCGCGGCGACTGGGCGGCGGGCTTCCCCGATTACGAATTCCGCGCCGAGGCCGGCGAGCCGACCTTCGAGCCGCTGCCGCAGCCGCGCTGGGACGGCGCGCCGCTGAAAGACGACGAGCGCCTGGTGCTGATCACCGAACAGGGCCTCGGCGATACGATTCAGTTCTGCCGCTTCGCGCCGCTTCTGGCGGCGCGCGGTTTCGACGTGACGATCCTGACACGCCAGGCAATGGCGCCGCTGCTGTCGAGCCTCAAAGGCGTCACCATCGAAACCGACCACGACAAAATCGCAAAGGACGAGCGCGTGCGCTGGCTGCCGCTGTTGAGCGTGCCTGGCGTGCTCGGCGTCACACCCGACACCGTGCCGGCGGCGGCGCCCTATCTCGCGGCGCAGCCTTCGCGCGTCAACGCCTGGCACGCTAAGCTCGGCGCTGGTTTCAAGATCGGCATCAACTGGGCGTCCGGCCATTCCGACAAGCCGCATTTCAAGCGCCGCGATATTCCGCTCGGCGCTTTCGCGCCGCTCGCCGCGCTGCCCGGCGTGCAACTCGTGTCGCTGCAGAAAGGCGCGGCGGCGGCACAAATCGGCGAAGTCCCTTTCAGCCACAAGATCATGACGCTCGATGCCGATCCTGCGGCCGACGCCGATTTCTTTCTCGATACTGCGGCGATCATGATGAGCCTCGACCTCGTCGTCACATGTGACACGTCGGTGACGCATCTCGCCGGCGCTTTGGCGCGGCCGGTCTTCGTGGCGCTGCCGGTGGTCGCCGATTGGCGCTGGATGATCGGCCGCGAGGATTCGCCGTGGTATCCGAGCTTGCGCATTTTCCGCCAGGCCGCGCCCGGCGGCTGGGACGAGGTGATGGCGCGCATCGCCACGGCCGCGCAGGCGTTGCGAACGACCTGATTGTCATGGAACTTTTCCAGGCTCCCTGGGTTGCACTGCCAGCCAACCGGGGACCCGTTCCATGACAAGCAAATCCATCGCCACGAAAAACGGCTCGCCGCGCCTGCAGACCCCGACCGATCTCGGCGCCAATGCCACCAAGGACATCACCGGCGCGATCAACGCGCTGGTCGCCGACACCTTTGCGCTCTACCTCAAGACCAAGAATTTCCACTGGCACATGAGCGGCCCGCATTTCCGCGATTACCATTTGCTCCTGGACGAGCAGAGCGACCAGATCTTCGCCATGACCGATCCGCTCGCCGAGCGCGTGCGCAAGCTCGGCGGCGGCACCATCCGCTCAATCGGCGATATTTCGCGCCAGCAGCGCCTCGCCGATAACGATGCCGCCTACGTCGACCCGCAGGACATGCTCGCCGAGTTGCACGAGGATAACCAGCGCCTGGTCGCGGCGATGCGCGAGGCGCACGATACCTGCGACGAGCACAACGACGTCGCCACCACGAGCCTGCTCGAGGTCTATATCGACGAGACCGAACGGCGCGCTTGGTTCCTCTACGAGGCCAGCCGCCGCGGCGATCCAACCGGGCACTGATAAGGCTGTCATGTCCCGGCTTTGGCCGGCAGGCGCAGTGTTTTCGTCTTAACCGCCAAGGCAACTGGTGGTAGGCTTGCCGTCCGCCGGCAAGATCGCCGGTATTGGGAGGCGACAATGAAAACACGCCACGTTGTTGCGTTGTCGATGCTGGCCGGGATCACCGGTTTCGCGGTTCAAGCCGCTCATGCCGAGGACAAGTACATTAAAAATGTGCCCTTGGACGCGCTCACGGTCCCGGTGCCGGTTATTCCGCAGGGCTCGACGTTGGATCTGCGACCGGCCAGAACCCCCGATATGGACCAGATGAAAGGCTTCACGCCCAGCGGACAAGACGCGCCGCCCCCCGGCATAGGGCTTTCCATTAAGACGACGCCCGATCGATAAGTTTCCGCGGTTTTGTCGAGTTACGAATCCACGTCTTCATCCGACAGACCCAACACCGCGACCGCGGCGTCGAATTCGGCGCGCCGGTTTGCGCGACGCGCGAGCGCGTCCTCGTCGCGACCCCATTGCGCCATCTGCCAATCCTCGTCGACATGGGCTGCGGCCCAGGCGGCCTCCGGATCGATCGCGCCCTGCGCCAACGCCAGCGCCAACAACGCCGAGCCGGTCAATGTGGTGATCGCCGCGACCGCACCAAGACGCCAAATATTCTTCACGTCACTTGTCTCGGATGGAATCGCTGCGCGCGCGGCGGCGATCGCTTCGTCCGGCTGCGCAACATGCACGATGCCCTGCCCCAGCAAAAAACGGGCGCCGAACGCATCGCGCGCCCAGGCCAGAACCGGGTCCCAGGCGCTGGCCTGGCGTTCGATCAAGCCGGCCGGCCGCTCGGCGCGATAGCAGACAAGATCGGAGGCAAGATACTTCGCGACCTCGTCGGCGACCGGCCCCGCTGCGTCCGCCACCGCGTCGATTACCGCGTTGGCAAGCCGCGTCAGCGGCATGCGCGCCGGATCGACGACGTCGGCCTGCGCGTCCCATTCGGCGGCGAGTTTTTCGGCGAGTTGTCGCGCCGGTGCGGCCAGCGCGCGGCGTCCCGGCGTCTTCACCGGCTTGCCGTCGAGCAACAGCGGAAACCCTTCCGTGCCCGCCTCGCCGACCTGCGCGCGCTGATAGAATCGCTTGCGCAACGACGGCCGCGCGCCGCGACGTGCCGCCTCATTCGGATCGAGCGGTTGATTGCGCATGATATCGTCGAGGAAATCACGCATCGCTGGTGGTTTCGTTTTCGAGCGTGACATAGCCGGGCGATATCGACGACCACAAACGATCGAGCATCGGCTCAAGCGCGGAGAAATTATCGACGACCGCCCGCGCGCCCGCGGCCTGCAATGCGGCGACCGGATGATAGCCCCAAGCGACTCCGATCCCCGCCGCGCCCGCCGCCTGCGCCATCTGCATGTCGAACACGGTATCACCGACGACCGCCGTTGACGCCGCCCCAATGCCGCTTTCGCGCATCGCTTGCAGCACCATGCCGGGATGCGGCTTCGACGGCGCGGTATCGGCGGTCTGGATCGTCACGAAGGCATCTTTAAGATCGTACTGCTCCAGCATGGCGGCAATGCCGCGACGTGATTTTCCGGTGGCGATACCAAGCGCCAGGTCGGGCCGCTGCATCAGGCGCCCAATTGTTTCGCGCGCGCCAGGAAAGAGTGGCGATGCCACCTCGCCGGACTGACGCAGCGCAAAGAACGCTTTTCCGTAGCTGGCCGTGAGACCGTCGATGGGATGAACGCTCCCCGCGGAAAGCTGTTGGAACGCTTCCTGCAACGACAATCCGATGATCGAACGGACCTCAGCCGCTGGCGGACAAGCCAAACCGTGGTCGCGATAGGCCTGCGACATTGCCGCATAGATCATGTGCTGGCTGTCGACCAGTGTTCCATCGACATCGAACAGGATCAATTTCATGCGCGGTTTCTCAGTCCGATCGCGCGCCACGGCGCGCGTATTCCCAGATTAAATCTCGGTCATTTTCGAGCTGAAGTGGAACGGCGTCTCCGGATCGCGCATTGCCATTTCATGACTCTTTAGTTTTGCCGCTGCGGCGTAGCGGCATCAATCGCCCACGGAGGCACCACCATGTTCGACAAAAGCAACTTGATCAAATCGTTCGCCGCGGCGCTGTTGGGAACTGCGCTGATCGCCGCCCCGGCGCTGGCGCAGAAAACCGACGCTTCCGGTGCACGTATCGGCGGCAGCGTCGGCGCTGCGGCCCCGGCCCCCAGTGCGGGCGGCGCTCCGCCCGCCGGCTCGATCGGCGGCAGCCGCGCCAACGCCACAATAGCCGCGCCGCACGTCAACGGCAGCAACTATGCCTACAACGGTTCCGGCCACCATCATAACGGTCACCACCACCATCATGGCGCCGGTTTCGGCTTCGGCTTCTACGGCGGACCTTATGCCTACGACAACGACTGGGCCTATCAGCCGGATTGCACGCTGCGGCATGTCCGCATCTATCGCCACCACCACCGCTACTGGGTGTGGCGCCGATATTGCGACTGACCGGTCCTTCGGTTCCATCGGATAGTTTCGTCGGGATGCCGGCGGCGCCATGCAAGGGCCGCCGGCATTTGCGTTTGTGGTCACCCGATAAATCGGTTTGATCCGGCTCAATTTGTGCAGCGCAATATCAAACTATAATGAAGCCGTTGGGTGCCATGCTGCCGCCCCTTTCGGGGTGCGAAAAATACCTGTGAACACGAGTGGTTGATAGGCGGCAACCCTAACGGAAGGATAGGT
Source organism: Pseudolabrys sp. (assembly GCA_036273755.1). Taxonomy (GTDB): domain Bacteria; phylum Pseudomonadota; class Alphaproteobacteria; order Rhizobiales; family Xanthobacteraceae; genus Pseudolabrys. The sequence goes on along the minus strand of DASUGZ010000166.1, from coordinate 2,684 downwards.
AGCCTTGGGGGGTTCTTCCCCATATATTTCGCCCGCGGAATCGCGGCCTTGTCGATAAGGCCGCGGCGGGGGAACGAACAGCCGGCAGCGGCTGGTACGCGACACCGGCAAGCTTTTTGCGAGTGTTGAAGGCGTAAAGCTTGCAGGCCGGGGGGCGCGTTTCGAGGAGTAAATGAAGAATACCAACATTGCCGCGCCCGACTACTTCCACAAGGTCGTGGATTGCCAATGGGCGTGCCCGGCGCACACGCCCGTCCCCGAATATATCCGCATGATCGCGGCCGGGCGTTACTCCGACGCCTACATGGTGAACTGGTATTCGAACGTATTTCCCGGAATTCTCGGGCGCACCTGCGACCGTCCTTGCGAGCCGGCCTGCCGGCGCGTGCGCGTCGAGGACGAGCCGGTGGCGATCTGCCGCCTGAAGCGCGTCGCCGCCGATTACAAAGACGACATCAAGGCGCGGCTGCCGAAGCCCGCGCCTAAGAAAAACGGCAAGCGCATCGCGCTGGTCGGCGCGGGACCCGCTTCGCTCACCGTGGCGCGCGACCTGGCCCCGCTCGGCTATCATTGCGTGGTGTTCGACGGCGATGCCAAAGCCGGCGGCATGATTCGCTCGCAGATCCCAAAATTCCGCCTGCCCGACGCCGTCATCGACGAAGAGTGCGGCTACATCCTCGATCTCGGCGTCGAATTCCGCGGCGGCGCGCGCATCGACAGCATGAAGAAACTGCTGACCGAAAATTACGATGCCATCTTCGTCGGCTCCGGCGCGCCGCGCGGTCGCGACCTCGACATCCCCGGCCGCAAGGAAGCGGCCAAGAACATCCACATCGGCATCGACTGGCTGTCGTCGGTGTCGTTCGGCCACATCAGCAAAATCGGCAAGCGCGTGATCGTGCTCGGCGGCGGCAACACCGCGATGGATTGCTGCCGCTCGTCGCGGCGGCTCGGCGGAGAGAGCGTGCAGGTCGTCGTGCGCTCGGGTTTCGAGGAAATGAAGGCGTCGCCTTGGGAAAAGGAAGACGCCATGCACGAGGGCATCCCGATCCACAATTATCTGGTGCCCAAGTTCTTCACGCATGAAAACGGCCAACTCACCGGCATCACCTTCGAGAAGGTGAAGGCTGAATATGACGCCAAGGGCCGCCGCAAGCTGGTACCGGCCGGCGAACCCGATCAGCATTTCCCCTGCGACGACGTTTTGGTCGCGGTCGGCCAGGAGAACGCCTTTCCCTGGATCGAAAAAGACTGCGGCATCGAATTCGATGAATGGCACATGCCGAAGGTCGACACGGTGACCTTCGCATCGACCAACCCGAAAGTCTTCTTCGGCGGCGACGCCGCCTTCGGCCCCAAGAACATCATCTGGGCGGTGGCGCATGGCCACGAAGCCGCGGTGTCGATCGACAAGCTGCTCAATGGCGAGAACCTCGCCGACCGGCCGCAGCCGGCGGTCTCGCTGATGAGCCAGAAGATGGGCATCCACGAGTGGTCTTACGACAACGAGATCGATCTCGATAAGCGCTACAAGGTGCCGCACCGCGAGCTCGGCATCGCGCTCAAGGACATCAAGGCCGAAGTCGAGTTGGGCTTCGACCCGGATCTGGCGCTGGCCGAAGCCGGGCGCTGCCTGAATTGCGACGTGCAGACGGTGTTCACCTCGCAGCTTTGCATCGAATGCGATGCCTGCGTCGATATCTGCCCGATGGACTGCATCACCTTTACGCAGAACGGCGAGGAAGCCGAGCTGCGCACCCGGCTGACGGCGCCGGCGAAGAATCTGAGCCAGGCCCTCTACGTGGCGAACGAGCTCAAGACCGGCCGCGTCATGGTCAAGGACGAAGACGTCTGCCTGCACTGCGGGCTGTGCGCCGAACGCTGCCCGACCGGGGCTTGGGACATGCAGAAATTCTTGTTGGAAATGACTCACGCAGGGACTTCATGCCGACCGCCACGCCGATCAGCCGCGTAAACGATTTCGTCGTCCGCTTCGCCAACGTCAACGGCTCGGGCTCGGCCAGTGCCAACGAGATGTTCGCCCGCGCCGTGCTGCGCATGGGCATCCCGGCCGCGCCGCGCAATATCTTCCCGTCAAACATTCAGGGCCTGCCGACCTGGTACGAGGTGCGCGTCACCGAGGCCGGTCATCTCGGCGCCCGCGGCGGCACCGACCTGATGGTGGCGATGAACCCGCAGACCTTCGACCGCGACATCGCCGCGATCGAGCCGGGCGGCTACCTGCTCTACGATTCGACCAAGCCGTTGCCGGCCTCGAAATTCCGCGACGACCTGACCGTGATCGGCGTGCCGCTGACTGCAATCTGCAACCGCGAATACACTGACCCGCGCCAGCGCCAGCTGTTCAAAAACATCATCTATATCGGCGTGCTGACCGCGCTGATCGACATGGACGTGGCGGTGGTCGAGAAGCTGATCGGTGAGCAATATCAGGGCAAGGACAAGCTGATCGCCCCGAACCTCAAGGCGCTGCATATCGGCCGCGACTACGCGACACTCAATCTAAATTGCCCAATTGGGCTGCGGTTGCGCAAGAGCGACAAGGTCGGCGACCGCATCTTCATCGAGGGCAATTCGGCGGCCGCGCTCGGCGCGGTCTATGGCGGCGCCACGGTGTGCGCCTGGTATCCGATCACGCCGTCGTCCTCGCTCGCCGACGCCTT
>DASUGZ010000165.1:0-5940 GCA_036273755.1 Pseudolabrys sp. | reverse complement strand
GGCGCCTCGAGCGCGCCTGACGAGGCGGCCTTTTATTTTTGCGATGCCTTCCTACATTGAGCGCCACATCAACATCGCCCCAGAGCGCTCTATGCTCGATTTTGCTTCGTCTTCCCAGGTGGAGGACGTGGGCGCAACGCCGCCTTCGCCCGATGCCGATATCCTCGACGCCTATTCCAATGCCGTCATTGCCGTCGCCGACAAAGTCGGGCCGGCGGTAGTGCGCGTGGAAACCCGGGCGGCCAACGGCCGGCCGAGTGGCGTCGGCTCCGGTGTGGTGATCGCACCGGATGGCCTCGTCCTGACCAACAGCCATGTGGTCAACGGCGCCAATGAGGTGCGGCTCGGCGACGCCGAAGGCCGCGTGATGGAGGCGCGCACGCTGGGTGAAGATCCCGACACAGACCTTGCGCTGCTCCGCGCCGGCTCCGCGCGCGATCTCGCGCATGCCACGCTCGGCGATTCCAAGGCGCTCAAGCGCGGCCAGTTGGTGATCGCCATCGGCAATCCGCTCGGGTTTGAATCGACCGTCACTGCCGGCGTCATTTCGGCGCTTGGACGTTCCTTGAGATCGCGAACCGGCCGGCTGATCGAGGACGTCATCCAGACCGATGCCGCGCTCAATCCTGGCAATTCCGGCGGCCCGCTGGTCACTTCGCGTGGCGAGGTGATCGGCATCAACACCGCCGTGATCATGGGCGCGCAGGGGATCTGCTTTGCGGTCGCCTCGAACACCGCGCAGTTCGTGCTCAGCGAATTGATCCAGCACGGCAGAGTCCGGCGCGGCTATATCGGACTGTCGGGACAGACCGCGGCGGTGCCGCGCCGGTATGCCCGCAACGCCGGCATAGACAACGCCGCGGGCGCGATGATCACCGCGCTCGAATCGAATGGACCGGCGGCGGCCTCGGGCCTGATGACGCTCGACACCATCGTGCGGGCGGACGGCAAGCCGGTCACCGGCGTCGACGACCTGATCCGGCTGCTTAATGCCGAGCGCATCGGCAAACGCATCGCCATCGAGGTGTTGCGACGAGGCACCTTGCGCACATTCGACGTGACGCCGCTGGAACGACCGGCGGCGCGCACGTCCTGAACAAAAAGCTCAGCCTTTGCTTTTCAGCGATTTGTACAGTTCGAGCGCCTCGGCGGGCTTCGCATTCTTGTGCACCACCGCGTTGACCGCCGCGATCATCGCCTTGGGTGCGTCCGACTGGAAAATGTTGCGGCCCATGTCGACGCCGGCGGCGCCCTGCTGCACGGCATTGTAGGCCATCGTCAGCGCTTCGAACTCGGGCAGCTTCTTGCCGCCGGCCATCACGATCGGCACCGGGCAGGACGCGGTGACGGTGTCGAAATCTTTGTCGACATAATAGGTCTTCACGTATTGCGCGCCGAGCTCGGCGATGATGCGGCAGGCGAGGCGGAAATATTGCGCGTCGCGCACCATGGTCTTGCCGACCGCGGTGACGCCCATGACCGGCATCCCGGCGCGGATGCCGGCATCGACCAGCCGCGTCATGTTGTGGATCGAGCGTGTCTCGTGCTCGCCGCCGACAAAGACCTGGATGCCGACGCCGGCGGCGTTGAGGCGCACGGCGTCGTCCATATCCATCGCGACCTGTTCGTCGGAGAGTTCCTCGCGCAGGATCGAGGGGCCGCCGCTGGCGCGCAACACCATCGGTTTCTGGCTGTCGGCAGGGATGACGCTGCGCAAGATGCCGCGCGTGCAGAACAGCGCGTCGCATTGCGGCAACAGCGGGACGATCGACAGGTCGATCCGTTCCAGCCCCGATGTCGGACCTTGGAAATAGCCGTGGTCGACGGCGAGCATTACCGTGCGCCCGGAAACGGGGTTGAACATGCGGGCGAGGCGGTTCTTCATCCCCCAATCGTACTGGTTTGCGCCTTTGAGGAAAAAGCCGGGCGCTGCCTGCGGCCGCTCGGCCTGGTAGCGCTCGCCTGCTTTGTCGGCTTCCGGCATGCCGCCTCGCGCTATTGCTTCGGCGGCGGTGGTGCGGTGTCCGCCGGTGGCGGCGGCACCGCGGCGGCCGGTTTCTTCGGCTTCTTCGCCGGCTTCTTGGCCGCTTTGCGCCCGGGCGGCTCGAAATTGCCCTTCGCCATGCACTTGTTGATAAACGCCGTTCGCTTGGCGCCCGTGAGTTCTTGGCTCTCGGCGCCGACCTTGCAGGTCTCCTGCTTTTCTTTTGCGGTAACGGCAAGCGCGGGGCCAGCCGAAGCGAGCAGAGGTACGAGCGCGATGAGGGCGAGTTTGCGCAGCATGATTATGGCTCCTTTCGCGGGGGTCCTGATGGGAATCACGATAGCACTTTACCGCAGCGCCGCCGCAATATTCCCGCCGTCGACGGTGGTGACATCGGCGGTGGTTTTCAGCGCCAGCGCCTGGGCGAGGAAGGCTTGCGCCACGTCGTCGGCGGTGACTTCGCGCCGAAGCAGATTGCCGCTCATATAATCGTTCGCGCTCACCCCGCGGGCCTTGGCACGCTGCTTGATGAAATCGCCGGTCAGGATACCGGAGCGGATGCGGTCGGCATTGACCGCATTGGCGCGAATGCCGGCGGTGCCGTACTCCAGGGCGTACTGCCGCACCAGGAAAAGCGTCGCTGCCTTGGGCAGGCCGTAGGGGCCGAAATCGGCGCCCGGATTTACCGCCTGTTTGGATACGTTGAACAGAAGACAACCGCCGGCGCCCTGCGCCAGCATGATCTTGACCGCCGCCTGCGCCACTTTCTGGTGCGCGAAGAAATTCAACTCGAAGCTCTTACGCAAGATTGCTTCGTCGACTTCGCCGATCGTGCCTTGCCAGGCGGCGCCGGCATTGGAGATGGCGATATCGAGGCCGCCGAAGCTGGCGACGACTTTGTCGAAAGCACGGCGCGCCGACGCCGTGTCGGTCACGTCGCATTCGATTGCAATTGCGCGTCCGCCGATCGATTGTGCGACGGTCTGTGCCGCTTTGACATTGAGATCGAGCAGCGCCACTTCCGCGCCGGCCTGCGCGAAAGCGCGGGCGGTCGCCGCGCCGATGGCGCCGGCCGCGCCGGTCACCGCTGCGATCTGGCCGGCGAGCGGCAGATTTTTGCGCGCGCCAAGTTTCGCCAATTCCAGCGGCCAATACTCGACGTCGAACATGTCGGCTGGCGAAATCGACCTGAAGCGGCCGATCGCTTCTGCGCCGGCGATGCCTTGCACCGTGGCTTCCGCGATATCGGCGGCGACCTTTGCGTCCTTGGCGCTTTGGCCGAGCCCGAACAGGCCGAGACCCGGCACCAGCACGACGCGCGGCGCCGCATCGTGCATGGCGGCGCCGTTGGCCCGCTTGCGGTTGCGGGCGAAGTAGGCGGCGTAAGCGTCGGCGAATTTTCTCGCAGCCTTGTGCGCGTCGCTCTTGAACAACTCGAGCTTGCCGGCCCGCGGCGCGGCCAGGATCAAGGGCCACGGCTTGGTGCGGATCACATGATCGGGCGTGATGACGCCGGCGCGGGCATAGCGGGCAAGCTCTTTGCCGTTGACGAAGTTGAGGATCGCGGCGCCGCCGCGGAAGTCGAGGATCGGTCGCTGGTGCGCGCCTTCGCCGTACACGTCGCGCAGCGTACAGGCGCCGCGAACGATCGGCGCAACGTCAACGGCGGAGGCGACGGTTTTCAGCACCTTGGCGCCGGCGAAAACCTTGCGGCCTCGTTTAAGCCGATTCTCGGCGCGCGATACGTGCGCAACCATGCGCTCGTAGGCTTCGCGCGCGTCGTCGCCCACGGTAAAGATGCCGTGCTTGTCGAGGATCAGCCCTTCCGCCTTTGACGTCTTGGCAAATATGTCAGCGCCGATTTTGGCGAGGCCGAATCCGGGCATGCAATAGGGCACGAAGCCGAGCCGGTCGCCGAAGGTCTCCGCGCATAGCGCCGCGGCGTTGGGCTGGTCGATCACGCTCAGCACCGCGGTGGCATGCGTGTGGTCGACGTACGTGGCCGGCAGGAACGCATGCAGCAGCATTTCGACCGAAGGTGAGGGGGCCTGCGGATCGATGAGATAGGCGCGCTGCGCCTTGGCCATCGCCGCGTCCGTTACCGCCTTGCGCGCGCGCATGGCGAGCAAAGGTTCGAGCCGCACGGCGGGCAGGCCGGCGGGTTCAATCGTGCCCATGTCGTAGCCCGAACCTTTGATGCGCAGCGCCGCGACCGGCGCTCCGTCGAGATCGCGCTCGATGATTTTTAGCGACGTATTGCCGCCGCCGTGGAGGACGAGCCTCGGGTCGCGGCCGAGCAGGCGGGTCGAATAGATGCGCAGGGCCAGGTGGACGTCGATGTCCGCTTTGGCGTAGCGATCGACCGTGGCCTTGGCCTCGCGTGCGTTCCAGGCGGATTTCATTGCGTCCCAGCTATGACCGAAAATCCTCGCCGAATTTTCGGGATCGTACGCTAGCTTTTGTCGCCCAGCAGCCGCTTGGCCCACCAACCGCGCTTGGGCTGGCCGCTTTCCTCGCTTGCCGTCGAGGAAACGACGGGGGCCGGCGGCGGTGCGGATGGCGTTGGCGGCGGCGGCGATGATCCGGCAATGCTGATCGGCGCCGGTTCGCGGATGGTCGAGCGCCGGCGCGGCGGTTCAGGCTCGGCTGGCGCCGACGCGGCGGCCTGCGGCGCAACGGGCGGCGGTTCCGGCGCGGCGGACTGGTGCCGCGGCGGCGCTTCGACGTCGTTGCCTTGATGGAATGGCGGCGCGATCGCCGAGGCGTCCTCTTCGCTCACCGGCGGGAAATCCGCACCGGCGTGCAACTCCGGCTCGCGGCCGCCGCCGTTGCCCTGGTAAGCCGTATCGCCATTGCGCTCCTGCCGGTTGCGGCGTCCGCCGCGGCGGCCGCGCCGGCGGCGTCGGCGCGGTTCACCTTCGCCGCCCGGAGCGGCGCTTGGCCGCGCGGCCTGCTCGTCGGCGCCCGCGTCCTCAGGCGAACCGCCGTTGTGATCATCATGCGCGGCCTCGTGTTCGGACGCCGTGTCGCGTGCAAAAGGCTGCCCGCCTTCGCGCGGTTCGCCGCGGCCTCGTCCGCGTCCCCGGCCGCGCCGCCGCCGGCGCCGGCCGTCGCGCTCACCACGCTCGCCGCGCGGCGCTTCGCCGGCCGGCTCGCCTTGCATGAGATCGGGCGCTTCTTCTTCGTTGTCGGTGGGCGCGCTTTCGCTTTCACCCTCCAGTTCAGCGTCCGCATCGGGCTCGGACGCCTCCTCCTCCGTTTCGATCATGGAGGTGAGTTGCGGCTGCGCGGCTGCGGCCAAAGCCTTGGCGGCCTCCGGCGTGTGCACCTGCTCGCCGCGGTCGACGGCGTAGGGCACTTGCGCGTTCACCGCTGGGTCGGCGGAGATGGTGATGGTGATGCGGAAACGCTCCTCCAGGTCGCGCAGATGCGCGCGCTTGTGGTTGAGCACATAGAGCGCGACCTCGGGCCGCGTGCGCACGATGAGATTGTGCGTCGCGCCCTTGATCAGCGTTTCCTCGATGGCGCGCAACAGCTGCAGCGACACCGACGACACCGAGCGCACGTGGCCGGAGCCGCCGCAGATCGGACACTTCTCGGTCGAAGACTCCAGAACCGAGGTGCGGATGCGCTGGCGCGACATTTCCAACAGGCCGAAATGCGAGATGCGGCCGACCTGGATGCGGGCGCGGTCGTGCTTGAGCGCGTCCTTCATGCGCCGCTCGACGGTGCGGTTGTTGCGGCCTTCGTCCATGTCGATGAAGTCGATGACGATCAGCCCGGCGAGGTCGCGTAAGCGCAGCTGGCGGGCGATCTCCTCGGCCGCCTCGCCATTGGTCTTGAGCGCGGTATCCTCGATATGGTGTTCGCGCGTGGCGCGGCCCGAGTTGACGTCGATCGCGACCAGCGCTTCCGCCTGGTTGATGACGATGTAGCCGCCGGAGCGCAACTGCACG